>DATNKL010000068.1:0-20474 GCA_035603415.1 Candidatus Acidiferrales bacterium | reverse complement strand
CCCGCGTCTTTTGTTACGCACCAACCCTACCTTCCTCATTACTTCCAAATGCTTGGTGACCGCTTGCCGCGTAACGTTTGTGCCGTATGTCAGGCATGTGATGGACATCGGCCCGTCACGGCAGAGCCGTGATATCAACTGCAGCCGCGTTTCATCACCCAAAGCGGCGAAGATCGGTGCCGAGTATCTGGGTCGCTCGCCCACCTTCGATTTATTTCGCGCGGACAAGGTATTCCTCGAGAAGCTGGACCACCATGCCCCATCCTTCTTCATTCGCCGTGAACGCCTTGACCCGGCGTACAAGCGGGATCTGATCAAAACCCGATTCCGTAACCGTCAACATCACTCCATCCTTCATTTCCTCCAGGACGAACTCAATCAGCGTGGTCGGCTCCGCCGAATAGTCGACGCCACGCTCAATTGCATACGGATGCCACCGAAACGAAAAGAGCCGCTCAGGCTCCATCTTTGCTATGGTGATCTCCACTGGCATGCCGTCGTATTTCTGCTGCGCCTTGGCCACCTCGGCATTCACCTTCGTGGGGACGATCACCCCGCGCATCAGCGCTCCGGGCACAAACGGGCCGTCGAACTTCATCCCGAACCACGTCCCAAACTCCGTGGAATTAGCCAGCGCAGTCCAAACCCGCTTCAGCGGAGCATGAAGAAGAACTTTTTTCTCAATCCGATCGGTGCTCATGTGCAACCTCCGAGTTGCATATTAACAACACAAGCTTCTAATATGCAACCGATAGGTTGCACAAGCAGGAGACAGACTGTACTTCATCATCTCCCCTCCCACAGCCGAGGGTTCCGGTTCCTCGCCGCTGGTCGCGCCAACCCGTGAAACGCCGCACCCCCTCGACGCGTCTCTTTGTTATGCTAGGATGCGCAAAACAATAAGGGTTAGCGTCACCACATAGGGGCCTCGATTGACACGTTTTTCTCTGTTTTTCCTGTTTCTCAGTATGATTTTTGCCGCTTCTGTGACCCCGCCGTCACCAGCCCAAGGCGCGCCATGGACCACCGACAGCGTGCTGGCCATGATGGATAAATCCGCTCGGGATTTTCATACCCTCACCGCCGACATCGAGCACATTAAATACACCGACGTAGTGAAAGACACTTCCGCGGAAACCGGCAAACTCTTGGTGCGTCGCGACGAAAAGATGCGCATCGAATTTTTCAAGCCTGACCGCCGCACCATCCTTCGCACCGGCGATTCCCTCTTCGTCTTCACTCCCAAAATCAATCGCGTCGAGGAATACGACCTGGGCAAAAATCGCGAAATGGTCGATCAGTATGTGTTGTTGGGTTTCGGCACCAAAAGCGACAACGTGAGGAAGAGTTACGAGGTCCGTGTGATTGGCGAAACCGAACTGGACAACAAGAAAACCGTGCAGATCGAGCTCACTCCAAAGTCCGACCAGATGCGCAAGCAAATCGCCAAAATCCAGATGTGGATTGATGAATCTTCCTGGCTGCCCATTCAGCAAAAGTTTTTTGAATCCGGTTCAGAGGACTACCTGATTTTCCACTACACCAATGTGATGAAGAATCTCAAGATCGGCGATAATCAATTCAAACAGGATTGGCCCAAAGGCGTCACCCGCACCAAACCCCGTTCCTAACATCAACCGTTAGCATTGACACCGTAAGACTAACGTTGCCTCGCGGGATCTTCACGCAGCATCTTCAATTGTCCTGCAATTTTTTCCCGCCGCTGCGCTCCGCACTCAACAACTGCTCTTTACGCGACAGACCCCATCGATAACCCGCAAGATTTCCATCTCCCCGAATGACCCGGTGACACGGCACAACAATCGAAACCGGATTGGTCGCGCAAGCCCTCGCCACAGCGCGCACCGCCCTAGGCTGCCCCAGCGCTTGCGCCACCTGCGTATAAGTACGTGTCGTGCCTCGGGGGATGCGCTGTAGTTCCTGCCACACTCGCCGCTGAAAAGCCGTTCCCTGCACATCCAACGGCAGCTCCAGGCTCGACGGCTTGCCCTCGATCTGTCGCACAATCTCGCCCACCCACCGCTGGTACGATTCCTTCGCACGCGCAATCTCCGCTTGCGGATATTCTTCTCGCAGTTCGCCAATCAATTCCCCCTCCGCCTCACCCAGATAAACCGCGGAAACACCTTTTTCCGTAGCCGCCACCAAAACTTTTCCCATCGGTGATTTCGCAATCGTGTATTCCAGCTTCATGCCTTTTCCTCCCTTTTGATAAGCCGCTGGCGTCATCCCCAGCTGCGCATCGCTCCGTTCATAAACACGGCTCGAAGAGCCGTAACCCGTTTCATACAACGCGTCAGTAATATTTTTCCTGGCACGCAGCAAACTCTTGAACCGATTCAACCGCAGCGCATCCGCCAGATCCCGCGGCGCCAGTCCGGTAACTTGCTGAAACGCGCGTCGCAATGCCGACGGCGTAACGCCAAGTTTTCTCGCCAGCGTAGCAACCCGCAAAATGTCTTCCTCGCCGCTCGCTAATTCTCGGGCAGCGCATTCCACCAATCGCAGCGCCCCCGATTTCTCATTAGGCTTGCAGCGCAAACACGGACGAAACCCTTGCTTCTCCGCTTCCTCGCCGCTGTCAAAGAAAACCACATTGCGCCGTAACGGTCGCCGCGCCGGGCACGATGGCCGGCAGTAAATTCTGGTCGAAAGCACGCCCAGAATGAACAAGCCATCCGCCCGCGCATCACGCGCCAGCGTCGCGCGCCAATACCTTTCCGCCGCGTTAGCAGTTATCTTCGATCCCGCCCTCATCGTCTGTCCCATCGGGTTATTCATATTGCACTCGTTAAAATTAACTCACCCCGAAAAACAAAGCTATCCGCTAACGCGCAGCAAACTCCCATCGCCTCTGATTCTTACCGCTTGACCCATACAACCATTTAACTTTATAGTGCAAAGTACTTTCTAGCGCTCGCCGCTCCCACCGAAAGGAACGACACATGACCGCCCACCAGATGAACCGTCTCAGCGCTAAAGTCATATTCGTCCTGTCTCTTTTAGCTTTGCTTACCATTTTTAGCGGCTTTATTCATGCGCCTCAACCGCCCGAACCCGATGAGGGCGCTGCGGCGCATATCTTTCAGCTGTCCATTGTGGCCACAGCACTCTCGATCGCAATTTTTCTCGTCACTGCGGATTGGAAGCAGGGCCTGCGCGCCGTGCGTCCACTGGCATTTCCTGCGGTTGCATTAGTTCTGGCGTTTGGTGGCCTCTATTACCTTGAACACCTTCGATAAAGTCGCGGCACACTAACGTGCTGCGAGCTTCCCCTCAATCATCCCCGACTTCAGCGACCTGAGCCGGCGGCGCGCTAATTACCAGCACCACCGCCGTAAGTATCACCGCCGCCGCAATCGCCGTCCGCGTCGTGATTGTCTCCCCAGCTAGTGTCCACCCCAGAAAAAGCGCCACAACTGGATTGACAAATGCGTAAGTCGCCACTTTCGAAGCCGTACTGTTTTTGAGAATGTACAAGTAAGCCGTGAACCCCATCCCCGACCCAAACACAAGCAGATAAATGAGCGCCATCCACGAACGCCCCGAAATCGCCGCCAAATGCACCGCACGAAATTCCCCCGAAACTATCGCGGCAATCCACAGCGCCGCGCCACCCGCCAGGCTTTGCATCGCCACCACCAGCAGCGGCGAAGCTGGCATAGTCCGCTGTTTGGAATACAACGACGCACAGGCCCATACAAAAGAGGCGACCACCAGCACCCCCGCCCCTACCACGTCGATCCGCCGCGCCCCTCCCAGCTTTGCCGGACCCACCAGCAGCGCCATCCCCGCGAATCCCACCACCAGTCCCACAATCACGCGCGGACCCGGACGCGTGCCTCGCGGCCTGAGCCAATCCAAAATGACCAGCCACAGCGAGATCGTCGCTATCAGTAGCGCCGCGATCCCCGAAGGCACCCGTTGTTCTGCCCAGCTCAGCCCCCCGTTGCTGATGCATAGCAGCGACACACCCGTCACAGCGGCAGTCCACCAATGCGCGGCCGTAGGCCGTATTCCCGTCTTGACCCGCAAAATTGGGTACAGAATCAGCCCCACCAGCGAATGCCGCATCGCCGCCATCGCCAGCGGAGGAATCGTTTCAATCGCGATCCGTATTCCGAGAAATGTCGACCCCCACAAGATATAGACAGCCGCGAAAGCCAGAGGCACCCAGCGCGCAGGTTTCGCGCGTAACGATTCTAGTGGTGTGATTGGACGTTCAATTTCAGTGCAGGTGGAAGCCATTGCGTAGGGTCTACCTCTACAAGTATCTGTGCCGCCGGCTGGGCGTCCAGCACCATATTGGTTCCCAGAGCTGTCACGTATTTCAACATCCCCGCCGTGTCTCCGCTATCCGCATTCAGTCAGCGAATCGAGTACTATTACTAAGTGTTTCGGCTTAGGACAACTACCGAAATCTCTGCTGGTTGACTCATACCCTGTCCGGTGGCATCTTAGCGACCCGATCTTAAGCCTGTGGATAACCATCACACTTAAATCGGTCGGCCAGGCACTTAGCAGCGTCTCTGAAGTCTGAGGGAGAGATGAGCGCTACCAATCTCGCACTTTCAGTTGCACCGTCAACGCAACCCGCTGAGCCCGCCACCACGAGTGGCCCAGCACTCTGCTGCAAGCCTTTACTTCACGCTGAGTTGCCCCGGCGCTTTATTCGCGTGCCTACCCACGCCGTCGGCGTTCACCCGGAGCATCGCGAATACCCCCGCGCGAGCCTCAAGCTGCCATTAAAGCTTCACAGCGTTGACGGGATCGTTGAGGACTTCCCGGTCACTCTGGTGACCCGCGATATTAGTTCCACCGGCGTCTATTTTCTATGCCCCAAGCAAATGCCAATGAACGCTGCCCTCGGGCTGCAAATTGTCCTGGTAAGCCGCCCTCTAGGCCAAGGCAACGTGGTCATGGCCAGCAACGCCCATGTGCGCCGCGTTCATCGCGCGGCCATGCCCGGCTGGTTTGGCATCGCCGCAAATTTTGATGATGTCTCCTTCGACCGCGACGACTTCGTACCGTCCCGCTTCCTGGGCACCTAAATACCCGGCGCAACCTGCCGCACCTTACCTTTTCTCACACCTAACTCACCTCGCCTGCACTTGCTGCGTAGTCAAGCTTGGGCCCATTTAAGGTTTTTAGCCGTGGCGGTTTTGACTTTATTGCCCGGCTCTGTGATCTTGATGCCTCATGTCCCCCACCAAGAAAAACGAAACGAAAAACGAAATCAAAGGCGTCCTCTTCGACTGGGATGGCACTTTACTCGATTCTTTCGACGCCGATTCCTCCGCTTACCTCGCCATGTTTAGCGAACTGGGCGTTGCCTGGGGTTTAGAAGAACTCTCTCAGCATTACTCTCCCAACTGGTACGACGTCTACCGTGCCGCAGGCCTCCCCAAGCACCATTGGGATGCTGCGGACGTCGCCTGGCGTAAGCATTATTCAGGCTTCCGGCCCAAGCTAATCCCCGGTGCCCGCAAGGTTCTTACCACCGTGGGCCGCCGCTACAAGCTTGGTCTGGTGACTAGCGGGGACCGCGACCGCGTTCTTCGGCAGCTCCGCGAATTTCGCATCAGCAAGTCTTTTCATGCCCGCGTATGCAGTGGGGATACGAAGCATAAGAAGCCACACCCCGGTCCGTTGAATTTAGCCCTTCGTTGTATCGGCTTGGAAGCCACGCAATGTGTTTACGTCGGTGATTCGCCCGAAGACGTGCAAATGGCTAAAAGCGCGCACGTTCGAGCCATTGGTGTTCTCGGTCCCTTCCCCACCGAAAAACGCTTGCGCGCCGCCAAACCGGACCTGCTTCTAAATTCGCTCGCGGAATTGCCCGCAGCTCTAAAGCAACTGGCATCCTAGGGCGAAGTTTGCCGCAGCTATCGTCTTGGTTTGGCCGAGCCGTCTGGACCCGCAGCCGCCGGCGGCGCAGGCGCAGCACCCGGTGAAGAAGCGGGCGACGCACCGCCAGACGGACTTGGCGACGCCGTCGGCACGCTCTGGGCCGCGCCCGCAGGCTTAAAATCCGTCCACTTGATCACCAGGCGCACCGGAATGTCGCCTTCTTTGGTGTGCAACGTATCGTCAGATCGCAAATAATTCGGAAACCAGTATTTCCCGTCCACATTTTCGCGATAAGTCTCAAACAACGAAAACGGCAACTGCGCGATTCCGCGCGTGTCTCCTTGCTCCGTCACCCACTTCCCGTAAGTTTTCACCACTTCCAGGTATTGCGCGTCTACCCACACTACCCCTTCGAAATATGCCTTGGCTCGCTCCACCATTCTCGGTTTAACCTGAAATATGTAGCAATCCACTTCGTCTACTAACTCGCGCCCGATAAATTTCAAGTCGTACTTCGCCAGTTGCCCGCTGGTCAATGGATACGCCGGGATGCGATCCAGCGCATCCAAATCCTCCGGAGCAAGATAAACTCCCTGCAACGTCGATTGCGGTTTTTCGATGGCGCGCATCGCCACTCGACCGTCCGCCAACTTCTGGTATTCCGTGACCCGCAAAAATTCTCCAATGGCGCCGCCGTCAGGACCAAATTCCTGGATACGCACACTTTTGCGAAATCCATAATTCGATCGCGATTTCAGATATTCATCTTCCTTCTGTGAAAACCGCCGAATAATCTCTTCCACCGGCAACGAAGGCGGCGCCGGCGGCTCAGGCTCCGTGCCAATCCGACTAACGTGATGCTCCGCAGGCGCCTCCATCGGCCCCTGGGGACCTTCCTGGGCCCGCAAGCCCGTCACGCGCGCGCCAAGCAACCCAGCAATCGCAAATAAATAGATCAAGAATCGCAGTAACAATTTCATACCCGCTTAGATGCGCACGATACGCCCGAAAGCCGCTTCCTCGTCGTCGCAGTCCTACCGGCGTCTGCTCAGCATCATACCTGCGCCTGGCGTTATTGAGGCTGTCTTGAAATTTGTAAAATTCCGCAAACGGTTTATTGCGTTGCTTCATTCATAACGCAACGCCACCATCGGATCGACGCGCATCGCCCGCTGCGCCGGAATCAAGCATGCCGCGACCGCCACCACAATCAGCAATATCGCCACGCCGCCAAACGTGACTGGATCGGTGGCGCTGACGCCAAGAAGTTGGCTGCGCATGAAACGCGTCAGCGCCAGCGAGACTCCCATTCCGATCGCCACCCCGGTCAGCGTCAGTTTGAGCCCGTGGACGATCACCATGCGAAGCACTTTCTCACGGTCCGCGCCCAGCGCCATGCGAATCCCAATCTCGCGCGTCTGCTGAGAAACCACGTACGACATCACCCCGTAAACTCCTACGATCGCCAGCGCGAAGCCCAGTCCGCCAAAAATTCCCAGCAAAACGCTTTGCGATCTCGGCGCCCCGGTATTCTCTTCCATCTGCTTCTCAATCGTTTTTATTGAAGTTACCGGCCGGTCTCTGTCAAGCGACCAGATGCGCTCTTCTATCGCCGCAACGGTCGCCAGAGGGTCCGGCTTCGTGCGAAATACCAGAAATACTCCCGAAGCGCGTGGAGTTTGAATGAATGGTGAGTAAATTTCGGGTTTAGGCTCTGCTCCAGGATCGAGCGCCAGCACATTCCCCACCACGCCCACAATTTCGCCCCACACCGGGCGGTTCGCTTCTCGTCTCGCGGCAAGCCGTTTACCAACCGCAGCGACCGAGCCGAAGACTTTGCGGGCAAACGCCTCATTGACAATGAACACGGGAGATTTCTCTTTTCGATCATCCGCGTTGAAGTCCCGGCCGGCAAGCAGCGGGATCCCAAACGTGCGGAAAAAATCCGGCTCAATCCGATTATTGCGAGCCATTCGCTGGCCGGATTTTGTATCGCCGACGGACTGCTCCGTTTCGAATGTCGTTTCCGCCACGGAATCTCCCAACGGGAACACTAATCCGGCTGATGCCGCTACCACTCCCGGAATCGCACGCGAACTTTCCAGCACCTCTCGGACGAAGCGAGCCGACTGTTCCACGTTGGCAAAACGAAACTCCGGGAAATCTATTCGCATGGTGATCAAATGGTCGGGACGGAACCCTGGATCGACCCGCAGCATCCGAGCAAAACTTTGTATCGCCAGCGTTGCGCCAATCAGTAAAACAATCGCGAGCGCCACTTCTACGATCACCAGCATCTGACGCAAGAAATTATGTCCTGCGCCAGAGCCGGCACCCCTGCCGCCCTCTTTTATGGCCACGCTCACGTCTTGCCGCGAACTCAACAATGCCGGCACGAAACCCGATAGCAACGCGGCCAGCAATGACGCTCCCAACGTAAACCAGACCACCTCGCTGTCAATGCGAATATCTTGGACGCGCGGAATTTCCGGCGGAAGAATCGCGCGTATTCCCCGCACCGTCCAAAGGGCCATGAAAAATGCGCACGCTCCTCCCAACAACGCCACCAGCACGCTTTCCACCGCCAGTTGGCGGAGCAACGCCCCGCGCGTAGCGCCAATCGCGGTGCGAATCGCGAACTCGCGGCGTCGCGCCCAGCCTCGTGACAAAAATAAGTTGCTTACATTTGCGCAGGCAATTAGCAGCACAAAGCCTACCGAGCAGAACAGAACCAGCAATGGCTTCCGCGCGTCCCCTAACAAATATTTTCTTAGTGGAGTGACGCGAAAGCTCCAACCCTTGTCCGCGTCCGGATAAGCGCTTGCCAGCCGCGACGCGATGGCGTCGAGTTCCGTCTGCGCCTGGGTAATATCAGTGTGCGGCTTAAAACGCGCGAGAACGTTGAAGTCGTGATTCTGCCGCGATGTGAGTTGCTCTTGTGTCGGTATAAAAGGTGTCCATACCTTGCTATCGGTCGCGAAGTCCGTGCTCGACAAATCCGGCATCACGCCGATCACCGTATACGTCTCACCATCGAGCCGCAGCGTTTTTCCGATCGCGTTTGAATTCCCGCCGAATCTGTTCCGCCACAAAGAGTGGCTCAAAATCACAGTGTGGCTGCCCGGCTGCATATCTGAAGAAACGAAGGTCCGTCCCAGCAGTGGCTTAACGCCTAAGTCCTGAAAAAAATCTTCCGAAATTTCGGCCCCTTCGATTCGTTCCGGCTTACCGTCCCCGCTCATCTCCTTCGAAGACAATAGATACGGAGACAGATTAAAAAATGAAGCGCCGCTGGCACGGATATCCGCGATGTCCGGCAACGATACGCCTAGATGCTCGAAATCAAATAGCGTGCTGCGCGCACAAAGATCCGCAAGTTGTGACGCATTGGGAAACGGCAACGGCCTCAGCAGTACCGCGTTGATCACGCTGAATATCGCGCTATTCGCCCCGATGCCCAGCGCCAGCGTCAACACCACAATGATCGTGAAACCCGGGCTTCGTCGCAGCGAACGCAGTCCGTAGCGCACGTCGATCGCAAAATTCTCAATCGATCGCCATCGCCACACTGCCCGGCTGTCCTCGGCAATCAATGTCGCGTTTCCAAATTCGCGGCGTGCTGTAGCTGCGGCATCGTTTTCCGGCATACCTTGCGCGATCAGCTCCTCGACTCTTTCGTCCAGGTGTTCCTGAATCTCCGCGGAAAGATCGCTGTAAATGCGACGCCGCGAACACAATTGCTTGATCCAGTTCATGACTTTATCGCCGCCAGGACGCGCGTAATGCCTTCAAACATCTGCTGGAATCTTGAAATCTCGCGCTGCAGGTGTTTCGCGCCGGCCACAGTGAGTTTGTATATGCGTACCCGCCGGTTGGTGGAAGAAATGCCCCATTCGGCCTTCAACAGGTCTGCTTTGAGCAGCCGTTGCAGCGCCGGATAAAGCGACCCTTCTTCAATTTGCAGCAAATCATTGGACACATGCTTGATGTGTTTCGCGAGTGCGTAGCCATGCAGAGGCTGCTTCTTGAGCGTTCGCAGGATCATCATCTCCAGTGCACCCGGAAAGAGATCGCGTTGTTCAGGTTTCCGCATTCCGCATTACCACTGTTCGATCAGGTTATTCTGACCAAGGCCTAGACCAACATAGTATAGGGGGTAAAGTCAAGGCATGCCACCCTGTCTGCAAATACACAGCACCCATTTTTTCGCATCAGCCTGCTCTCTGTTACAATTTTTTGATTCGTGACCGAGCCGAAACAAGCCAGAAAGTATTTGATCTCCGGCACCGTCCAGGGCGTTGGCTACCGCTACTTCACGCAGCGCGCCGCAGCCAAGATAAAGGTTGGCGGCTACGTAAAAAACCTGCGCGATGGCCGCGTCGAGGTGTACGTGATCGGCACCCCTCAGCAGCTTCGCGAATTGCGCACCCTGCTAGAACGTGGCCCACGCTTTTCCAGCGTCACCGAAGTCCGCGAAGAGGTTGCCTCACCCGATCCACAGTACGACCAGATATTTGTGATTGGCCGCGGCGATTGACCGATTGAACCGGCAGTCGGGGCTTTGCCTCATTAAAACCAGCGCGACCACAGGAGCCGTTTGAATGGACGAATTAAAAAAGCTTATCCGTGAAGTGCCGGACTATCCGAAACCGGGGATCCTGTTCTACGACCTGACCACGCTGCTGAAAGATAAGCGCGGTTTTCACACCCTGATCGATCGCTTGTGCAAACAATACAATGGTCACACCATCGACGTCGTCGCCGGCATTGAAGCCCGCGGCTTTATTTTTGCTCCCGCGCTGGCCTATCGCCTCAACGCCGGTTTCGTTCCCGTGCGCAAACCTAAAAAACTCCCCGCCAAATGCGCCAGCGTCTCTTACGCTTTGGAATACGGCACCGACACCCTCGAGATCCATGAAGACGCCATCAAGCCAGGCGATCGTGTGATTATCTGCGACGATTTGCTAGCCACTGGCGGCACCGCCGCGGCCACCGCCAAACTCATTCAGCAATTGGGCGGCAAAGTAGAAGGCTTAGCCTTCGCCGTGGAGCTGACATTCCTGAATGGCCGCTCCAAACTGCCCGGCCTAGACGTTTTTTCCCTGATTCAATACGACAAATAATTATTTCGCTTTTCCCGCTCGCTGGCGCAAGGCTTCAAACAAAACCACGCCTGCAGCCACCGACACATTCAACGATTTCACCGGCCCGCTAGTCGGCAGCGAAACCACGAAATCGCAACGCTTCCGCGTTAACTCATGCAAGCCTTTGCCTTCTCCCCCCAAAACAATTCCCGTCGGCGAGGTGTAATCCACCTGCGTATATGTTTTGTCGGCGGTCTCGTCCAGCCCGATGAGCCAGTAACCGGCTTCCTTCAATTCTTCCATCGCGCGTGCCAGGTTCGTAACCCTCGCAATCGGTAAGTGCGCCAGCGCTCCGGCGGACGCACGTGCCACGGTGTCCGTCAGGCCCACTGCGCGCCGCTCCGGAATCACGACGCCCTGCGCGTCCGCCGCCAACGCCGTGCGTATGATAGCCCCCAGATTGTGCGGATCTTCGACTCCATCGAGTAAAACAATTAACCCGCCGTGCCCGCCGGCCTTGGCATGCGCAAGAATATCGTCAAGTGATCCCGCAGCCCGCGCCGCCGCCAGAGCGACCACCCCTTGATGATCCCTGGTATTGGCTAGCCGATCGATTTGGCTGCGATCCTCAAATCGCACCGGTATCCCGCGCCCGCGCGCCAATTGCACAATTTCTTCCGTGCGCGTGTCCTGCCGCCCGCGCGCAATTACCACGCGATCGATCGCGCTCCCCGCTTGCAGCGCTTCACGCACCGCGTTAATTCCCGTCAACCGGTCAATCAGAGGACTCATGCGAGCAAACAGTGTATAGAAAAATTAAAAATAAATTCACAGTTCGCCATTTTTAGTCAAGCGCGGAACAAAACTCCACTATCCGTGCACGCGCAGGTTTCACCGCCACCGCAAAAGGCAACGCCGCCGCTTCATCGATCAGCAAAATCACGCGATCCAGCTCTCCCTGGCCCGCTCGTCCAGCCAACGCCAGCCGAATCGGATGAAACAAATCCCGGCTCCGCAAGTCCGAACCTTCTTTCATGGTCGTGATTATTTCCTTGAATCGTTCCGAATCCAGCGCGCCACCGTCCAGCAGCAACAAAGCCAACCGCCGCACCACTTCTCTGGCCCCATAACGCGCCAGCACAGCATGGCTTTCCATGCGCTGCAGCACTCTCTGCGCATCATAGTGGAAGATCAAATCGAGCAGTTCACCCAATGCGGCGCGATCAGCGACGTGTGATCCCAGCATTCCCGCCGCGCGTTCGCACCACGACTGCAACTCTGCAGAAAAACTTTCGCTCGCAGTCCATCCACGCTCGCGAAGTATCTCCGCCACATCGGTGCCAGTAAAAAGATTGGGCGCGGCAACCAAGTCCCGCGTTCGCCGTTCGGAAGTCATGTGAGAGGAAGTCTACAGCAGAAAATTGTTACTCGCGGAAACAGCGGAAGTCAGAAATGTTTGTTCAACAAATGTTTCTTCAACAAATAAAGCCGTCACGCCGTCTCCAGCGTCGCCACCACATACGCGGCAATCGCCTCACCGCGTCCCACCGCATCAACGCCTTCATTCGTTTTGGCCTTCAAGTGGATGCGATCCGCCGTAAGGCTAAGCGCCTTCGCCAGCGCCTCACGCATCTTCGCAAAGTGTGGGCCCAGTTTCGGCCTTTCGAGGATCACCACCGCATCCACATGTTCAATCGAGAATTCTTTTTCGTCCAACAGCCGCGCTGCGTGCTCCAAAAATTGCAGGCTGTTCGCGCCTTTCCACTTCGGATCCGTATCCGGAAAATGTGTGCCAATGTCACCCAGCCCCGCCGCTCCCAAAAGTGCGTCGCAAAGCGCATGCGCCAGAACATCGCCGTCCGAATGTCCCGCTGGGCCTTTATCAAACGGCACTTCCAGCCCGCCGATAATTAATTTCCGCCCCGCTTCCAGTCGGTGCAGGTCGTACCCGATGCCGCAGCGCACGCTCACTTTTTGTTGCGCTCGCGTTCCAGGTAAAACCGCGCCAGCTCCATATCCGCGGGTCTAGTAATTTTAATATTTCGCTCCGACCCCAACACCACGTGCACGTCGTGCCCCATCCGTTCGACCAAGCCGGCTTCGTCCGAAGCATTCACTCCGTCGGCCTCCGCGCGCGCAAACGCTTCCTTTAGCAGTTTTGCGGAAAATGCCTGCGGCGTTTGCGCCAGCACCACCCGCTCCCGCGGAATCGTTCCAATGATTAGCGCCACATCTTCCGGCAAACTGGCGCGCTTCACTTCCTTCACTGTATCCATCGCCGGAATGCCCAGGATCGCCGCTTTGCACTTCCGCGCTTCTTCAATCACGCGGGTGATCTGGTCCAGGGTTACAAACGGCCGCACCGCGTCGTGCACCAATACAATTTCGGTATCGTCCGGCACTTCTCGCAGCGCCTGCGCCACCGATTCCTGCCGCGAATCTCCGCCACGCACCATGCGCACAAATTGGGTAAACTTTTCCGCGCGAATCGTACTCTGCAGCGACTCCAGTACATCGCCGCGCGTAGCCACAATGATGTCCGTGACCAGCGGGCACGCCGCAATACGTCGCAGGCTGTGAATGACGATCGGCGTTCCGTCCAGTTCCAGAAATTGCTTCGGCGTCTCCGCGCCCATGCGCGTACCCAGTCCTGAAGCCGGAAGAATAGCGGTGATTCGTCCCATTTTATCGTTTGAAAGTGTGTGTCCGTCGATCTGATGAACGGATAATTATATACCGAGTGGAAAGTTGCAAGGCCCTTGGACGCTTCGCGCCTGTCCATTGCGCTATTCGGTTTCCGTTTGCGGAGACATCCCTGAAGAATTTTGATCAGCCGCTCGACCATCGCCGCCATTGGTATCAGTCGCGCGATTATTTTCCTCTTCCCGCGCCGCCGTCGATCCCACGGTATACGAGGCTGTCGAATTACCGCCGACTCCGCGCCCTGCCGCGGCAGCCCGTGCGTAAGGACCGACCGGCTCGACGCGCTCATCCACGCGCCCGAAAATCATCTTGCCCGCGGTAGTCTGGTGCACGGAAGTCACGATAATGTCCACGCTTTTATTGATCATGCGGCGCGCGCCGTCGACCACCACCATGGTGCCGTCGCTCAAATACGCCACGCCCTGCATGGCTTCTTTGCCCTCGCGCTGAATAAGCACATGCATCGTTTCGCCTGGCAGCACCGCCGGTTTCAAGGCATTGGCAAGCTCATTCACGTTCAGCACGGAAAATCCCTGCACCGTGGCGACTTTGTTCAAATTAAAATCATTCGTTACGATTTTCGCCCCCGTGCGTCGCGCCAGTTCAATCAACTTGTGGTCCACATCGGTGGTTTGCGGAAAATCGTCATCGACCACTCGCACTTGCACCTGCGGCATTTTCTGAATTCGCTGCAACACTTCCAGCCCGCGCCGCCCGCGTTGTCGCTTCAAGGGATCGGATGAATCGGCCACCAGCTGCAATTCATGCAACACAAATTGCGGCACCGCCAGCACTCCGTCCAGAAATTGCGCTTCGCAAATCTCAGCGATGCGGCCGTCGATA
Source organism: Candidatus Acidiferrales bacterium (assembly GCA_035603415.1). Taxonomy (GTDB): domain Bacteria; phylum Acidobacteriota; class Terriglobia; order Acidiferrales; family UBA7541; genus Acidiferrum. The sequence goes on along the minus strand of DATNKL010000068.1, from coordinate 5,973 downwards.
AGCACGCTGGTATCCAGCAATTTCATGAGCTCGTTTGCAGGGCTCACCGTGCTCGCGTCACTTCTGCGCTGCGTAATACTCCAGCGCTCGCCGCAACGAAAGCCCGTCACCATCCCCAGATAACTGAACGCCAGCAAAGACATAAAATCCAGAAACGACTTGGTGGAAGCCGGTTGCGAAGTGTAAGAAATGATTAAAGTCAGCAACAACGCGCCACACATTCCCGCGAGAGCTCCGCAGGCGCCGCCAATCAATCCGCCAATGCTCGCGTATGCCAGCCGGTATTCCGCAAACACAATAACCAGCGCAAGCAGCAAACCCACTCCCGCCGCGCTGCCGCGCAAGCCGGTCGGCGCGAAGGCGTAGCAAAGCACTCCGATCAAGACGGTGAACAGGCTGCGTACAATCCAAAACTCCCAATGCGTCGACGGTTTTAATTTGGAAGTGTCCGCTAAATCACCAGCCACTGCGGAGTCAATTTGCGGGACTGAGCGGTTTTCGGCGGCGCGCATCGGCGAGTTTACGGATGAAAACGACGAGCGCGGTCTACTACCTGGAGTTTTCCGGTTCATGCGAAATGGTTGCGAGAGAACATTTCAACAAACGTCGTAACTCAGTGCGGCGGACTCGCTGAGAACCTTAGATTTAGTTTGCCGTGGTTCTACGGCGAGCCCGCAGCGCTTATATACCCTGTCATCCGCAGCAGGTCAAGTCGGATATCGAACGTTTCGATAGAAAAGAGTTAATCGCGCGGATAAAAATTACGAATGAATGCGCATATTCATGAAGAAGGAAAAGAATATCAATCATCGCAGATAAAAACGTGGTACCCGCTGGCTAACCGCGCACAACAAATCTGAAGTAACCGTGCCGATGCTGCGTGCCGCCAGGTGCGCGGGATGGCTGAATTGCGCGTCCGTTCCATAAATCGTCGCGGTATCGCCAATCTCCACGCCCGGCACCGCCGTAACATCGATCATGGTCACGTCCATGGAGATAATTCCGACCATCGGCGCGAGCACTCCGCGAATCAGCACCTTGCCCCGATTGCTAAGTCCGCGATGAATACCATCGCCATATCCCGCCGCAAGCACCGCGATGCGCGAAGCCTGTTGTGGCACGAAACTTGACCCGTAACCAACACCCGCGCCCGCGGGCACATCACGCAAACTGATAATCCGCGCGCGCAAACTCATGACCGCCTCCAGCGGCAGGCGCTTCTCAAATTCCGCACGCTGTTCCACAGGCTCGTATCCAGGGTGATACCCGTACAGAATCGCGCCCGGCCGCACCATGTCTGCCCAACTCTCCGGACGCGTCACGATCGCCGCGCTGTTCGCCAGATGGATAATGCCGGAATCGATTCCCAGCGCGCGCAAGCGCTCCAGCGCCGCAAAAAACCGTTCCTCTTGCTCACGTGTCTGATGCCCCGCCACCGTATCGGAGAATGCTTCCGACGAAGCAAAATGCGTCATCACGCCGCTTAACTGCAAGTGATGCAACTTAGCCAATTGCCGCGCAAAACAGTCCACGCTCGCCGGCGCAATGCCCAGTCGATTCATCCCCGAATCTATTTTCAGATGAAACGAAACTTTCTTCTTCCCGCGCCGCGCCGCCACGTTTTCCAGTTGCGACAATTGCTCGCAGCGATGAATCACCGCCGTCAAATTATGTTCGAGCAATCGCTGTTCTTCGCCAGGCACAAAACTGGTCAGAACCAAAATCGGTTTGCGCACCCCAGCCTTGCGCAGCACGATGCCTTCTTCCGTGCAGGTCACGCCAAACCAATCCGCCCCAGCCTTCTCCAAGGCTTTGGTCACCTCCGGCCCGCCATGCCCGTACGCGTTGCCTTTCACGATGCACAGCACTTGCCGTGGCGTGCGCCGCTTCTCATTTCGCGGATTAACGTAGGAGCGAATCGATTCAAAATTATGAACCAGCGCTGGAACGGAAATGTCCGCCCAAACGGGTCGCATATTGAGAGTCGTGGGATTTTTCGGTGCTCGCGCCATGTTTATTCCAGGGAAATTCAGTTTACGTCATTCACGCGGCAGCGGCAGCGGGAGGCCTTAAAACTGCCGCGTGAATGACAACAGTGGGCAACTGCACCCACGTACAGGGCACGTTATATGCCGCTAGCTCGAGAGAAAAGGGAGGCAGGCTGAAATTCAGCTAATGCGAGGTGCGGAAAGGATTTGCAGTTTCAGGCCAGAAAGGCCTGGCTTAATTTTTATAGTAATCCTATCCATCAGCGTGGCTTCTGAGCCGCGCCGTGTCCAGCGTGACATAATCCCTACATATCATCGGCGGCAAATTGCGAAAACGCATCCGGCGCCGCTTCTTCAAAGCGCGTCAAGCGGCTGCGGAAAACAAATTTGACGCTCTCGGTCGGTCCATTACGCTGCTTGGCAATCTTCAGCTCCGTCTCTTCCCGCTCTTCCGGCGTAGCTCCCTGCTTAAAAAAGTGCGGCCGGTAAATGAACATGACCACGTCGGCGTCCTGCTCGATGGCGCCTGATTCGCGCAAATCCGAAAGCTGCGGCCCGCGATCATCGCGTTCCGGCGCGCGCGTCAACTGGCTAAGCACCAGCACCGGAATCTGCAACTCTTTCGCCAGCCCCTTCAGAGCGCGCGAAATGCTGGCGACTTCCTCGTTGCGATTTGAGAAGCGTCCCCGCGCCGTGATCAGCTGCAGATAATCCACGATCAACAGCGAGAGTCCCTTGTCGCGCTTCAGCCGCCGCGCCTTGGCCCCAATCTCCAGCACGCTGATAGAGCCCGCATCGTCAATCCACAGCGGTGCAGCGGAAATTACGCCCAACGCCTCGGTCATGCGCCGCCAATCTTCCTTGCTCAAATGCCCGGTGCGGAATTTGTGGGCGTCAATCTGCGCCACCGACGCCACCAGGCGCTGTAGCAACGATTCCTTCGACATTTCCAGGCTGAAGATCGCCGCGGGATGCCCCGCGCGAATGGAAATATTTTCCGCCAGGTTCAACGCCAGCGCCGTTTTTCCCTGCGATGGCCGCGCCGCCAAAATGAGCAATTCCGAGGGCTGCAGCCCGGAGGTCAGCTTATCCAGCTCGCCGTACCCGGTCGCCACCCCGGTGATGCTCTTGCCTTCGCGAAAAATTCTTTCCAACCGCTCGAAATTGTCGCGAACAATGTCCTTCACCGGAATCAATCCGGCGCGCACGCGGTCTTCGGCGAGCGCAAAAATCGAAGACTCCGCGTTATCCAGAATGGCGTCCGCGCCATCCTCCCCTTCAAACGCGCGCTGCTGAATATTGTGCGTGGCGTGAATCAGATTGCGCAGCATCGCTTTTTCTTTCACGATACGCGCGTAGTGCTCGACGTTCGAAACCCGCGGCATGCCATCGGCCAGCGCGGCCAGGTACGGCGCGCCGCCCGAAGCTTCCAGATCGCCTCGGCGATGCAGTTCTTCCGTCAGCGTGACCAGGTCTATAGCTTGCTGACTCTCGCCCAACGCGATCATCTGCGTGAACACGCGGCGATGTTGCTCCATGAAAAAGTCTTCGGGGCGTAAATGCTCGACGGCGGGATTAAGTGCATTGTTATCCAGCAAGATGGCGCCAAGAACGGAACGCTCGGCATCCAAATTGCTAGGTAGCGGTTTTTCTAGGGTGCTATCAACAGCCATGACTCGGACGCACCTCGTATTTCGCTTTATATTCGCCTAGGCGAATTTGTAGCATGTTCCTCGCCCGAGGGCAAGGAAAAGAAATTTTCGAGCTGGTGGACGCTTACGACTCGATTGGATTTGCACCGAACCGCACTGATTTAATGAAACGCATTGTGTGCTGAAGTGAAACCATCGTCAACCGGCAATCGCATCACAACCTGTGCATCGCGTCGAAAATTTTGTGCAAAACTTTTTTCCGCAAAGAATTTTCTTGCACAAAACTTTTTCTTCTGACGCAAAAAAAAAGAGGCACATATAAATGTGCCCTCTCCATCGCGCAACTAAATAAAATTACGCCGCATGCCCTTCCTTCTGTACGTGCACTTTCACTTCGGCGGTAATATCGCGAAAAACTTTCACCGTCGCGCGGAAATCTCCCAGCGCCTTGATCGGCTCCGCCGTATGTATCTGCCGCTTGTCGATTTTGAAGCCCTTGCTTTCCAGCGCATCGGCAATATCGCCAGTCGTTACTGAGCCAAATAGCTGCTCGTTCTCGCCGGTCTTGCGCGTAAAACTCAACTCCACGCCATTCAGCGCGGCGGCCTGCTTCTGCGCCGCGTCCATTTCCGTGGCCGTCTTCTTCGCCAGCGAAGCGCGAATCTTTTCAATGGCCTTCAAATTCCCGGCGCTGGCTTCCACCGCAAGTTTGCGCGGCAGCAAAAAATTACGCGCGTAGCCGGGTTTTACCGTCACGACATCGCCGCGGTGCCCCAGCTTCTCAATATCTTCCTGAAGAATAATTTGCATATGCGCTTTCCTCTTCGCTCCCGTTCCTGGTCCTGATCTGATCGCGATTCTTGAATCTTAGGCGTTGGAAACTTCTGTCGGTGCCGGAGCCGTTGGTGTCGCCGCAGCTGCCGGTGCCGCCGGATGAGTACCAGCCGAAGCTCCGGCAGTCCCCGCCGCCGGCGCCACCACTGCGCGAGGCTGCTGCGTCCCCGCAGCGCTACCCGCGAACGGCAGCAACGCGATATTTCTCGCGCGCTTGATCGCCACGCCCAGCCACCGCTGGTGCCGTGAGCACACCCCAGTCATGCGCCGGGGCAGAATCTTGCCGCGTTCCTGCACAAACTGCGACAGAATGTCCGCGCGTTTGTAGTCGATGAAGTCCATCTTCTCCACGCAAAACTTGCAGACTTTCTTCTTCCGAAAATATTGGCGCTTCCCACGGCGCGGTCCGCCTGGACCCGCCGCGCCCGGACCGCCTTCACGCCGCGGACCGCCATGGCTGCCACCGCTGTGGCCTCCGCCACCGTGCCCGCCGCTGTGGCCACCACCGTGACCGCCTCCGCCATCCCGCCGCGGAGGTGCGCTCGGCGCTGTTGCCTGTTTCTGTTCCTCTGCCATACCCGCCACCCTTTCACTTGAAACCGCAAAAACCATCTCAACTAAATTTTTCCAGCCGCAACTGAAAATCGAAAATGCATCCCGGGAAAAGCTTTCGCTAGCTCGCGGGAGCGCTATGCTCCGGCGCAGCCGGCGGCGCCGAGGGCGCTGCCGCTGACGGAGGAGCCGTAGCACGGCGTGGACGCCGCGCCGTGCGCTTGTCGCGCCGGTCCACCAGCTTCTTCTGCCGCTTCAAATCTTCATCCAGCCGCACCGTCTGATACTTGATGACCGTATCCTGCACACGCAGACGCCGCTCCAGCTCCGCGATCAAATCCGGATGCGAGGTGCGAATCTGCTGGTAGTAGTACATGCCTTCGCGATGCTTGGCCACTTTATACGCCAGCTTGCGTGTGCCCCAGGTCTCCGCTTTCTCGACCTTCCCGCCCTTTTCCGTGCAGGTGTGCTCGATGACCGAAAGCACTTTCTTCACGTCCTCGTCGGCAGTCGCCGGCCGCGCAATAAAAATCAAATCGTATAGCCGCTCTTCCATGTTGCCCTCGTTTCTCTTCTCTCCGGGCAGCCGCCCGGCAAACTTTTCTACTCTTGCGTTTCATCCGTCGGCGGTTCGTTTCGCCGGTTGTACGTGGTCATGGCCGCATCGATTCCCTGCGCCACCATCATTTCCACCGCGTCGGCCGCTTCCGCGATCATCTCCGACGCGACTTCCAGTTCCGCTTTGCGCATCGGCCGCAGCACGTACTCTTTGCGGCTACTCACTTCGTGCTCCGGCGCGCACCCAAGCCTCAACCGCGCAAACACCGGCGTCCCCAACGACCCGATCACCGACTTCGCACCGTTGTGGCTACCTGCGCTGCCCTCGCCGCTGATGCGAATCGTGCCCATCGGCAACTGCGCTTCGTCCCACATCACCAGCAAATCGC
>DATNKL010000023.1:0-16569 GCA_035603415.1 Candidatus Acidiferrales bacterium | reverse complement strand
AATAATGCCAAGTTTCTTCCGGCGCCGCGCCTGGGACTTGCGTGGTCGCCATTTGCCTCGAAGAAAACAGTTATTCGCGCAGGTTTCGGTGAATATTACGCGCTGCTCGATAATCTAAGTTATCGCTTGGATCAGAATGCTCCGTTCAATAACGTCTATGCCGTGAAAAATATCGCATTCTCGAGCATTGCGCCGGGTACGACATACAGCGGCGCCAAAATTATTCCGAGCGGCGTGCAGCCAAACTTGCTCACCCCCACTGTGGAATCCTGGTCCCTGAAAATCGAGCAGCAGATCGCTCCCAACACATCGCTCGGCGTGAGCTACATCGGCTCGCACGGATACCATGAGTTGCTCTCGGTCGACGCCAATCTTCCCAGCCCTACGATCTGCCCGGCGTCGCCTTGCCCGTCAGGCTATCCGGCCGGGATTCCTTACTACCCGTCTGGCGCAGCGTTGCAAAACAACGCCGTCTTAAACACCACGCACTGGTACTCCCAGGGCGTCAGTTCCTATCAAGGACTGGAAGTCGATGTGAATCATCGCGTGAGCCATGGATTGCAGTTCCGCGGGGTCTACACTTTTTCCAAAGCGCTGGACGACGGCGACAATATGAACACCAGCGTGGCCACGAATTCTCCCGCGTTTGTAGCCAATCCGTCGGATCCTGCAGCGGATTACGGCCGCGCTTCATTCGATGTGCGGCATTCCGGAGTGTTGAACGCCACCTACGATCTTCCGTTCGGAGGCAGCAGCCGAAACCCCGAGAGCAGTCCGTGGATGGGAAAACTCTTTGGAAACTGGCAGGTCAGCGCCATCGAAACATTGCAATCGGGCTTGCCCTTCACCCCGCAGCTTTCCTACAACCCATCCAATGACGGCGACACGCGCAACCCCGTGCGGCCGTCCATCAATCCAACTTTTACCGGAACGTTCATCGATGGCGGACCGAATCAGTACTTCAATCCCGATGCTTTCATCCAGCCGCTGCCCGGTACCTACGGCAACGTGGGGCGAAATACTCTGCAGGGCCCATCGCTGGTACAAACGGATATATCCGCGGCAAAGAAATTCTCGCTCTCGGAGCGTCTACACTTGCAATTCCGTGCCGAGATTTTCAATCTGTTCAATCGCACCAACTTCAACACTCCCAATCCAGTGGTATACGCGGCGCCAACCGGAGGGCCATCGCCGACGGCAGGAATTATTACCGCAACCGCCACCAGTTCACGACAGTTGCAGTTTGGTCTGAAATTGTTGTGGTGAAGCTTTTCGCCTTCTAGTCCGCAACAGCTTGACCGGCCTCATCAGATGGCGAAATGGCCAATGGGGTGCGTCCAATGTTGGTTGAATGAGATTCCCGAATTTGGTCGTCAATCTTGAATTAACTGGAAGCTTGTCCAGGAGTTCTAGCAAAATAAAAAATTCCGAGCAGGCTACCAGTCTTTATACGGCGTCCCATCAAACGGTGAGGTTTTGTCTGAATTTGAATGCACATCGACCATTCCCGTTCCAGTCTGCTCAGGGCTCAGCACTACTTCATCGAACTGCGGTTGCCAATCTTTTGCTTGGGTCATCGGATCGGTCGGCACGATGCGGAGATATCCGGCTTCTTGCAATGACTCAATGGACTGCGGAGCCGTTTGCTTATCGAGCGTGTAGTTATCGATGGCCTGGCGCATCACCTGCAAATCCTGCTTCAAGGTAGCCTCGCGGGCGCGAACCACCGAGCGATCGTAACGCCCCGCCGCAATCCCGATCAGAATAAAGATGATCGTAATTACAATCATCAATTCGATCAGCGTAAAGCCAAAGCTGCGCACGCGACGCTGCGAACAGGCAGTTGCGTTTATCTCTCGGCGTATTTTCAATCCACGCATACTCGCAAATCACCAATCGGAATATTTTGTGCCGTCCTGCGCGACACCCTGCGACTTCGAATACACATCGAATACATTTTTTCCGCCCCAACTCGTTGAGTCCGGATCATCCTGCACAGCACGCAAACCCCATTCGTTATGCCCGGTCATCGGATCTACCGGAATTCTGCGCAGGAAGCGAATCTTCTTGTCGCTCGAAGCCCCCAGTTGCACGCCCTTTACCAGCGTTTCCAGATCCGGCGGATAGCCTTCGCTGCCAAGTTCCACTCGGATCTGGTTGCGATCAGCGGCATCCTTGTAACGATCAATGGCGTCCCGCATCTCGCGCAAATCACGGTGTAGTTCGCTTTCCTTGCTGCGTATAACGGTGAACTTCGCAATGGGCAGCGCCGCCGACGCAAGTATCAACAGGATCGCGCAAGCGATGATCAATTCGATCAGCGTCATCCCAGCTTCGTTCGGAACTCGCTTGCTGGCGAAAAACTTTTTAGTGTTGCCCTGCATGGCCGTTTAGCACTCTCATTAAGGCTGAACCTGCACAGTCGCTTCGCTGCTGACCAGCGGAATTGGTTTTTGCTGCGAGTCTTTGGCGTTGACTTGCACGATGGAAAGGTTTGACGAGCCGGGCGCGATCCCCTTAACCACAATTCCCATTAGCGTCCCGCTTCCATTGACTCCCGCGGTGTTCGGCTGGCGGGTCGCGGAGATAATGGCCTGCCCATGGTCCTTGTCCACGCGCGATACGATGGCTATTTCCTGTGTCCCACCTGACAGAAAGCCGCCATGTTGCACTTCCTCGATGCTGACCACCGCTGGGTTGTACTGCAGCAATAGCGGTATCGAAAAAAGGTCGTTAACGTTGTCTACCACAATGCCCACCGTAGTCGTTTGTCCCGCTTTCAGCGAAACGCCTCTCGGCTCAAATCGTATTCTTGCCCCCTGCGCGCTTTGGCCGGGAACCGCTGCGGCTCCATCAGGAGTGCCCCCGACATTTCCCGTCTGAGGTACTGGCGCGGGATTCTGGTTGGGCGTGCCCGGGGGTTGTTGCACGCCCGGAGTTGGTTCCGCGGTGGGCGTTCGAACATCACGATCCCGCCGAACCTGAACATTGGTCTCAGACCCCGAATATAACGGCCGCAAATTTCCTTTTGTCCATTCCGGAATGCGCACGATGCGCGGTGTCATCACGATCAACACCTCATTTTCCTGATGGTCAATCTTGTCATCGGAAAAGAGATAGCGCATGAAGGGAATTTTCGCGAGTCCCGGCCAGCCATTCAACGTGCGCGTGTCCGTTTTCTCAAACAAGCCGCCGAGTACGTTTACTTCACCTTCCTTTAAGCGGATGTCTTGCTCGATTTTGCGCTGGCTGATAATGGGCTGCTGAATTCCTCCGATAGTCGAAAGACCAGTTTGCGAGGACACTTCGATAATTACTTTCATACTTACTTCATGGTTGGGATGCACTCGGGGAGTGATATCCACGTTCACCCCGACTTCCAGGTATTGGAATTGAGTGTTCACCAAGGGGTTGACGCCGGTTGCGCCTACACCGACGCCCGCCTGGAAGCTGCCCGTCGCCACTGGTATTTTATCGCCAACTCGCAATTTAGCTGGCTGCCCGTCTATGGAGCGGATCTCCGGGTTCTGAATGATTTTCGTGTAAGTGTCGGTCAAAATGGCATTGGCGGTGATACTAGGAACCGTAACTGCGTAAGAGTTTCCATTCAAATGCCGTAATTGATTGAAAGTGACGGTATTGTTTGTTGGTGTCGTCGTAGTAGTGGTATTGGTACCCGTAGTAGTCGGGGTCGTCGTCGATGCGTTTGGATTTATCACCACCGACGCGCTTTGCATCGGAAGAATGCCCAGATCACGCAAACGGTCCGTTCGCGCCTGCAGCACTTCAACCTGCACCACCACCTCAGGCTTGGCTTTGTCGATGTCCGCGATCATTTTTTGCGCCAGCAACAATTTGTCCGGCGTATCGCGCACAATAATCGCGTTTTGCGAATTCAGTTGATGAATGCGCTTCAAATCCAGTAATTGCCGCAACCCAGTAACGATTTCCGTCAAATCCTGGGGCTGCACGGTGTTGGCCAGATAAAATGTCTTTACGATTTGCTCTTCATAATCACGCCGTTTCTGTGGCTGGTCGGGAATCACGAAGATAATGTTTTCCGTAACGGGCTTCCAAAACGCCTTGCTCTCTAACGAAACGATATCGAGCGCTTGCTCTAGCGTTACATTGTTCAGTTCCGTGGTAATGCGCCGGGCAGGGAAGTCCGGATCATAAATCACCGTCAATCCGGCCAGTTTCGCCACCGTATCGAATACCAGCTTCGCGTCGTTGGACATCTTGAGGTTGATCGGCGCGCGAGACAAAGGCTTGATCTCAGGTGGCATTGAGGACAACGGTTGTTCGTTGGGGTCGGGCGGCACCTCCGCTGCGGCATCAGCCTCGCGGTTCTTGTCGGAAATCATCGCCGCCGTTCTGCGCAACTCTTGCTCCGCTACGGGGCTCGATGGATCGATCACTCCCGCACGCTGAAATTCCGCCAGGGCCGCCTGCAAATCGCCCTTCTTGCGCAGCTCCAGGCCTTGTTTTATATGAAAATTCGAGGCCTCAAACCGGATCTGGTTTACTTTGATCTTTAAATTGGCGTTATTCGGGTCAGCCTTTAGCGCTTGCTGATAATAGGTGAGCGCGGCGTCGTAATCGGAGATATTTTCCGCCTTACGTCCCTGAGAATACTCGTTTTTGCCCTTGGGGCAGCCTGCGGCGAGCAGGGCAAGGCAGACGCATAGTATGGCTATACCGCAACGTTGCATGAATTCTCCGAATCTCGACTAGTCAACCGAAAGTCTAACACTCGACTTAGAGGCCGGGCAAGGATTCGAGGGTTGGCTGTCCTTTTATGTAACAACCCCGGTGGCGCGAATTTAACACTCCAGCTATGATGGCTTGTTGTGGCCAAGCCTGCCAAAAAATCTGCCAAGACTGATAAAGTTGAGGAACTTATCGTCGCGCAAAACCGCGCTGCCTCCTACAACTATCACATTTTGGATAAGTTTGAGGCCGGTTTGGTGCTCCACGGCACCGAAGTCAAAGCTTTGCGCGAAGGAAAGGCCAATATTCGCGATGCTTACGTTGATTTTAGGCCCACCGGGGCGTGGTTGGCTAATGCCCATATAGCGCAATATTTGCCTGGCGGGCCCTGGAATCATGAACCCCTGGGCGCACGGAAGCTGTTGCTGCATAAGAATGAAATTAACAAATTGGCCGGACGTACTGAGGCCAAAGGCTTGACGGTTATACCTCTCAAGATTTATTTCCGCAAAGGCATTGCCAAGGTTGAAATCGCTTTGGCGCAAGGAAAGAAATCTTGGGACCGCCGTCAGGACGAACGCACCAAGGAAGCTCGTAGAGAAGCGGAAGACGCGATGTATCAAAATCGGAGGCGATAACGCAGTTATGCAAATTACGTTGGAGACCAGGAATTATTCTGAAATCGAAACGGAAGCGCTCGTTTCTTATCTATTCGAAGAGTCTGATCCCATTCAGGGTCAGTTGGACGAAATTGATCGCGCGGCGGGAGGCTTGCTCCGTAAGCTCGTAAAGGGAGGCGAAATTTCGGGCAAACTGTTGGAGTTCACCCTGATTCACTCCCATCAGGGACTGAAAGCTTCCCGTTTGCTGTTGGTCGGCGCCGGCAAACGCGAACAATTCAACGGCCCAGTGGCGCGCAAAGTGACCGGGGCTGCTCTGCGTTATCTAAAGGCGCGCGCCATCAAGAAATTCGCCATTCTGGCCTCTGACAAGGATCGCACCGAAGAATTCGCTCAGGGCGTGGCCGAGGCTGCCATTATCGCCAATTTTGAATCGGACAAATACAAAACGGACAAAAAGACCGACAAATCCATCGAAATGGTCTTGCTCACCGGCTACTCTGATGCCCAAAAATCAGCCGGCGAAAAAGGTTTGGCAAAAGGCCGTACCATCGGCGAAGCGCAAAATTTTACTCGCGACCTCGTCAACGAGCCTGCCAACAAACTGACTCCCAAAATTCTGGCGGAAAAGGCCGAAGCCATGGGCCGGGAAGCCGGCCTGGCGGTCGAAATTCTGGATGAGCAGAAGATTGCCGACTTGAAAATGGGCGCGCTGCTCAGTGTCGCTCAGGGCGGCCCTGAGCCACCGCGGGTCATGGTGCTTACCTACGTACCTGCAAACTTAAAACCAGATCTGCCGGTGATTGGCCTCATTGGGAAGGCTGTAACTTTTGATACCGGCGGTATCTCCATCAAGCCAGCCGACGGCATGGAAAAAATGAAATACGATATGGCCGGAGGAGGAGCCATGCTCGGGGTCATGCGCGCTATCGCTTCCCTGAAACCAAACGTAAAGGTAATTTGCGTCGTGCCCTCCACGGAGAACATGGTCGGCGGAAAAGCGCAGAAGCCTGGCGATATCCAGACCGCCATGTCCGGCAAAACCATCGAAGTCTTGAACACCGACGCGGAAGGTCGCTTGATTCTGGCCGATGGCATTACCTTCGCCAAGCAGCTGGGAGCTACTCACTTAATTGACGCCGCAACCTTAACAGGTGCCATCGTAGTGGCTTTATCTAACGTCAACGCGGGCGTATTCGGTTCCGATCAGGCTTTTACAGACAGACTCCTCGCTAGTTCTAAAGCGGCGGGAGAGAAAATGTGGCAGATGCCCATCGATGACGACTACCGCGAATTCATCAAGGGCAGTGTCGGCGATATTCAAAATATTGGCAGCGGAAAAGGTGGCGGGGCCATCACCGGCGCCATGTTCATCAAGGAATTCACCGGCGATACGCCCTGGATTCATCTCGATATCGCAGGCACCGCCTGGAACGACGACCAGAAACCCTGGATGGCCAAGGGCGCGACAGGAACCGCCGTGCGCACCCTAGTCCACATGCTGATGTCGTATTAGGTTCCATTTTTTAACGCGCAGAGAATCAGATGCGCATTACCCACGCAGAACGGGTGCCGCACCCGTGCGCTTTTCAAGGGTGCGGTTTTTGAATTTCTCCGTGATTTTTTTAGCACGTTTCAGCGCAACTCTCAGTGAGATCAGACCTACATCTTTTCCGGCGCTTCGATCCCCAATAAATCCAGCGCTCTCACCAGTTGCGTTTCAACTAATTCCGTCAGCCGCAACAGGAACGCACGTTTCTGCTCATCCGCTTCCGATAAAATATGATGGTGGTGATAGAAAAGATTGAACGCCTGCGCCAATTGAAACGCAAATTTCGCGACGAACGCCGGCTCCTGTCCTTTAATTGCCGCTTCAACAGCCATATCAAGCGAGCCGGCCAGCAGCGCCAACTCCCACAAGCCGTTGCCCTCTGGTCCGGAAAATAACGCCGCTACTGTTTCAGGTGTGACTTTGCCCTGAGTAGCTCCAGCTTCCGTCCCCTTACGCCGAATCCCCCGGATGCGCACCACCGCATACTGGCAATAGGGACCAGTTTCTCCTTCGAAACTCAACGCATCCTTAAAATCAAACGCGATGGTAGCGTTACGGGTAAATTTTAAAAGGAAAAATCGCAAGGCACCTATGGCGATCTTGTGCGCGGTTTGCTGTTGCGTTTCATTGTCCATGTCGGCGTGCCGCTGCTGAACTTCACTCAACGTGGCGGCTTCCAACTTGTCCAGCAAGTCGTCGGCCTTCACTCCAAATCCCTTGCGGCCGCTGACTTCTACATAAGGTTTTTTGCTCTCTTCCGGCGACAGCTCGTAACCCATCTCCGCCGCACACCGCGGAGTTAACGCCACAATTTCATACGCGAAATGGATGGAGTGATCAGCCTCTTTGCCGTGCCCCAGAGCGCGCAGTCCTTCCGACACAACATCCTGCAAATATGCCTGGCGTGAATCGATCACGTTGTAAACAGTCTTCGCGGGAGCCCCAAAATTTGGCGCTGACGGGTCACCATCCTCGCTCGCGGTACTCCATAAAGTATGTGAGCCGGGCGCATTGGGCCATTTAACATAGAAAAAATCCTTGCCCAGCAGCCCGAATTTCCACAATTGGTAAGCAATATCTTTGCCTACGTACGTCACCGTCCCATTCGAACGCACAATAATTTTGTCCCGATTATTGGGATTCTCACCTATATCTGAGTCGGCGCTTTCGTCGGCATCAGGATTTTCCCTGGCAGCCATATCATCTTTTTCCGAGCCGCCTTTTTGTTTTGCTGGCATGATCCAGCAACCCGCCATCTTCCCGCTCGTCGCCAGTCGAATCGCTCCGGCGGCCTTTAACTGTTCAAACGCCGCATCCCAGAAATGCAAATGCAAAATTTCGCTCTCGCGCGCCAGCAGGTCGTACCAAATGCCCAACCGCGCCATGGTACGCAGGTGCAGACTCACGATGGCGTTGGCAATCACCATACTCATTTCGGCAATTTCGCCACGGCCTTCTTCAATGGCCTTGAGCGTCTCGCCGCGCAGCGCCGCTGCACGAGTCTTGCCTTCTTCCAAAAACTGTGCCGCGCGCGCATAAACGTCCCAACACAGGTAATCGAATTTCGGCTGCGCGGCCAATTCGCGCACCTGCGCAAGGTTCTTCTTCTCCATGTGCACAAAGCCGATGACCACGTCGGCTACCTGCACCCCAGTGTTGTCGATGTAGTTTTGCACTTGCACTGCGCCGCCGGTGCGCCGCAGCACTCTCGCGATGGTGTCGCCCAGCACCGCGTTTCGCACGTGCCCAATGTGCGCCGCCTTGTTAGGGTTAATGCTGGTGTGCTCCACAATAATTTTGCCGGCACGATCAGGCGACGTGCCTGCCCCTGCCTCGCGTTGAACTTCGCGCAAAAAGTTTGCGCGGTCAAAATACGCATTCAGATATCCAGCGCCCGCAACTTCAACTTTTGCGATCCCTTCGATGGGCGGAAGACTAGCCGCAATTTCTTGTGCAATTTGCCGTGGTGCGCGCTTCAGCCGTTTTGCCAATTCAAAACAAACCGGCGAAGCCGCCTCGCCCATCTCGATCTTTGGCGGACGCTCCGTAACGATGCCGATATCCAAGCCGTATTTCTCCCGGATGTGCGCGCCTAACGCGTCGTGGAATCGCTTTGTCAGCTTCAGATACACGTTTCCTCAATCCCCTGAATAAACTTCACCATTAGAATTAACACGGAAGAACGAAATATGAATTAGGTGTTCCGCAAGTGCGACAGAAATCTATGTGGCTGTTTTCTTCGTCCACCCGCCCAGAATGGCGCCCATCAGGCACAGCCCCACCAACGAGTAGAACTCATTAATGGCAAACAACTGTTTAGGCCGCATTTCATACATGTATGTGGTGTAAGTCATCGGGCCCACAAATCCGATCCATATCAGTATACCCAGCGCCGCGCCACGGGCAGCCGAGTTGGCATTTCGCCACGCGCACAGTTGTGCTAACACAAAAGCAATGACCAGATTCAAAATAAACGAGATGATGTACGGCGCGATGGGATTCATACCGCTGGCCTGTTCCGGGGTAATATGTTCAAGCGCCATCCATGGTTTGCCGAATAGCACTGCGAACCACACCGCGCCGAGCAACCAATAGGCTAACGCGGCTACAAACACCGCCACATAATTTGGCCTCATTTTCCCTCCTCTTTCCAATGAGAATCGACGTTTGGCGAATTTCTACGGAACTGTGCGCACGAGTCTCCTGTTTGTGACTCGAAGATGTCAAGTTTTCAAGCGCGCGCTGGTATTCTGGTTGCCTTGCAGTGTAGAGGAGTCCGGTGGAAATTCGATTGTTTACAGAGCAGGACGCCCAGGTGCTTTGGGATTTGCGCATGCTGGCGCTTGAGACCGATCCATGGTCCTTCGTGGAATCTCCTGAGGAGCTACGGGAAATTTCAGTGGATGAATACGCATCGCGTCTGCGCGCGAACAACGCCACCAACTTTATTGTCGGTGCTTTCGAACAGCGAACCGCGCTCGGAATGGCCGGCTTCTATCAGGAGAAGCCCATAAAGCGGCGTCACAAGGGCTGGATCTGGGGAGTATTTATCAGGCCGGATGTGCGAGGTCGCGGAGTCGCCAGGTCTTTGATGGCGGAAGCCATCAAGCGCGCCAAAACGATCGATGGCTTGGAAATGGTTTTGCTGACGGTATCGGTTGACCAACCGGCTCCGCGAAAACTGTATGAATCTCTCGGATTTCGCTCCATCGGCGTCGAGCCCAAGGGAATAAAAATCGGCAACCAGCATCACGACGAAGAGCACCTGGTGCTCGAATTCCGCAACGAGCTATAAATGGACAGTGTTTGACACCTTTTAGCGCCGTCGTTACTATCAATTAGCCGCTCTCGCACTTCTTTTTGCCATACAAGATCTTCTCGTGCGACGAAAGACCCCATGAAACTCGCATATTTTGATTGTTTTTCGGGTATCAGCGGCGACATGACCCTCGGAGCGCTGATCGATGCCGGCTGCCCGGCTGACTTGCTGCGCGAGGAATTAAAATCCCTGCAGGTCCCCGGTTGGACGTTGACCACCGAGAAGGTCTGGAAAGACGGCATCGCTGCCACGTACGTGCGCGTCAAGACGGAAGACCAGCAAAAGCATCGTTCCCTCAGCACCATTCTTGAAATTTTAAAGAACTCACCGCTGGAGCCGCCAGTTCGCGAACGTGCATCGCGCATTTTTCAAAAACTTGGCGAAGCCGAAGCGCATATTCACCACGCGCCAATCGAAAAAGTTCACTTCCATGAAGTCGGCGCTGTCGACGCGATCGTCGACATCGTTGGATCGTGTATTGGGTTTCACGCGCTGGGCATTGAACACTTTGCATGTTCGCCGCTGAATGTCGGCGGCGGAACCGCAAAAATGGCCCACGGCGTGTTGCCTGTACCCGCGCCGGCAACAGCCAGGTTGCTGCAGGGCGCGCCGACCTTCTCGAATGGTGTACAGCGTGAGCTGGTCACGCCCACTGGCGCGGCCATCGTCGCCACATTATGCGACTCTTTCGGGCCGCAGCCGCCCATGACTGTTTCGGCCATCGGCTACGGAGCCGGTACCGCCGACCTCGAAGGTCAACCCAACGTTGTCCGCATCATGATTGGTGACTCCGCCGGCAAAGTGTCGTCCGCGGGCGATGAAGAAATTTCCATCATCGAAGCCAACCTGGATGATATGAATCCGCAAATCTATGGCTACGTTCTGGAAAAGGCATTATCGGCGGGTGCGCTGGATGTTTACACCACCGCGCTGCAAATGAAAAAGAATCGCCCCGGTACTTTGCTGACCGTTTTGTGCCGGCCGGAAGATACCGACGCACTAATGTCGCTTATTTTCGCCGAGACCACCACCTTCGGTGTGCGTACTTACCGCGCGCAACGGCGCGCGTTGCCACGAGAATGGGTGAACGTTTCTACCAGTTACGGCTCCGTGCGCATCAAACTTTCACGTTCGAACGGGCACATTCTGCATGTCACACCAGAGTATGATGATTGCCGCAAACTGGCGGTCGAAAAACAAATTCCATTGCAACAAGTAATCAGCGAAGCCTTACGCACCTATCTTGCCAGCGGAAAGAGCTAGCACAATTTAACCGTCAATTTATTTGTAACGCCGCTCGCCAAACGAGTCGGCGTAAAATAAATTCACGGCATTGGTATCCCATAACACTTAGGTCAAAATAGAACAAATGGCGTCCGCAAAACCCAAGTATTACATCACTACTCCGATTTACTACGTAAACGCACGGCCGCATCTTGGGCACACCTACACCACCATCGCCGCGGACGCTATCGCGCGCTACAAACAGATGCGCGGCTTCGACGTGCTCTTCCTGACCGGCACGGATGAACACGGCCAAAAAGTGGAGCGCTCTGCGAAGAATAATAACGAATCGCCGATTGACTTTGTGGATCGAGTGTCCGCCGAGTATCGCGACCTCTGGAAAGAATTGGGCCTGCGTGTCGACCGTTTCATTCGAACCACCGAAACCCGCCACGCCCACGCCGTCCAGCACCTCTTCCGCGAGATTCAGAACAACGGCTATGTTTACAAAGGGCACTATGAAGGGAACTATTGCGTTTCCGACGAGATGTATATCGACGATTCTACGCCGGGGGCGACTTGTCCGGAATGCGGTCGCGTCACGGAACGCGTCAAAGAAGAAAATTATTTTTTCCAACTTTCCAAATTTGAAAAACCGCTCCTGAATTATTACGAACAACACCCGGAGTTCATCCAGCCGGAAGCACGCCGCAACGAAGTAATTTCTTTCGTCCGCGGCGGTTTGCGCGATCTTTCCATCACCCGTACCACGCTGAAGTGGGGAATTCCCTGGCAGGGCGACGAGAAACACGTTTTCTACGTTTGGACCGACGCGCTCACGAATTACATCACTGCGGTGGGCTATCCCATCAGGAAAGACGAATTTGCGCGTTACTGGCCCGCCGATGTACATCTGGTCGGTAAGGAAATCATCCGCTTTCACGCCGTCTACTGGCCCGCATTCCTGATGGCTGGGGGCTTGGATCTGCCCAAAAAGATTTTCGCTCATGGCCATCTCCTGTTCCAGGACGAGAAAATGTCCAAATCGCGCGGCAACATTCAATCCGCGCAACCCATCGTCAGCGTCCTGGGTGTAGACGCTTTGCGCTACTTCCTGCTGCGCGAAATTGTTTTTGGCGCAGACGGCGGCTTCAGTCGCGAGGCCTTGATTGCGCGCTACAACAGCGACCTAGCCAACGGCTTGGGCAATCTTGCCAGCCGTACCGCCGCGATGATCGAACGGAGTTTTGCCGGAAAAATCCCCAAGGCCGCTGAGCTTCAGCCGCAAGACCAGGAACTTGCCAAAGTAGCAAAAACCGCCGTCGGCGAAGTCCTCGACCACTACGACAGATTCGAATTCTCGCGCGCACTCGAACTGATCTGGTCCATCATTGCCGCTGCCGATAAATATCTCACCACCGAGCAACCCTGGAGTCTGGGACCTTCCGATGCCGACCAGCAGCGTCGCGGAACAATTCTGTGGGTCACCGCCGAAGTTTTGCGCATCGTAACGGCCCTTGCCCATCCGGTTCTTCCGCAGAGCACCGCGAAGGTCTGGAAGCTTCTTGGACAAACTGGAAATCTAGCGTCGCTGGAATTAGATAATCTGCGTTGGGGCCAACTTGCGCCTGGCGTGAAGCTCGGAGAATTTCAAGCCCTGTTTCCGCGCGTCGAAAGAACAGAAGCAATGGAGAGGATCGAAGCCATGGAAAATCAGTCACAAAAACCGGTCGCTGCACCGGCATCCGCCGCGCCGGCAAATGCACCCACTTCCGCTGCTGCACCAGCCGCGGCACCGGCGGCCACGGAAAAAATCGGTATTGAAGACTTTGCCAAGGTCGAGATGCGCGTCGGGCAGATACAAACCGCCGAACGCATCGCCGGGGCAGACAAATTGCTGAAGCTCACCGTGGATATCGGCACGGAAGTGCGCCAAATCTGCGCCGGTATCGCACAATTTTACGAACCCGAAAAGTTGATTGGCCGCAAAGTCGCAGTGGTTACAAATCTTGCCCCGCGCAAACTGCGCGGTGTCGAATCCAACGGCATGATTGTCGCGGCGTCCGTCGGCCCCGAAGGCAGACCAGTTCTGGCCAGCTTCCTCGAAGATGTGGAAGTCGGAGCCCGGCTCAAGTAGCATCGCTTGCGAATGGAACTAGTCGACTCCCACGCCCACATCGATTTTCCCCAGTTCGCGGATGATCGCGAAGCCATGTTGGAGCGGGCCCGCGCTGCCGGCGTTTGTGCGCTGCTCGCGATCGGCACTGGGCCGGGTCCAGAAAAAATGGACGCCGCCCTGCCGTACGCACATCAATATGACTGGATATACGCCAGCATCGGAATCCATCCGCACGAAGCGAAGCAAGTCACACCGCAGCACCTCGAAGAACTCGTAAAGCTCGCCAAACATCCCAAAGTTATCGCTTGGGGCGAAATTGGGCTGGATTATTTTTATGATCACTCACCACGCGGCATCCAGCACCAGGCCTTCCGCGACCAAATGGCTCTCGCTCGCGATGCCAAACTCCCTATCATCATCCACTGTCGCGACGCCTGGCCCGATTGCCTCGCTATCCTCGAAGAGCTCTGGCGCCCCACAGGACTCGGCGGCATCCTGCATTGTTTCACCGGCACCATCGACGAAGCTCGCCGCGGGCTCGACGCCGGCTTCATGATTTCGTTCGCCGGTAACTCCACGTATCCGAAGACCCAGCACCTACGCGACGTTGCAAAAGAGATTCCACTTGACCGCATCCTGATCGAAACCGACTCTCCCTTCCTCGCTCCGCAAACCTACCGCGGCAAACGCAACGAGCCCGCCTATGTCGCGGAAGTAGCGCATACGCTCGCGAATGTGAGAAACTTGTCGCCGGAAGAATTCGCGGCTTCCACGTCAGCAAATTTTCGGCGCTTCTTCCATCTTGTCCGGCCGCCAGAATCTCCGGCCGCTACATCTTGATGCGGCCCAAGAGTTGCGCCGCATGATTCGAGCGTGCCAGGAGGGATCCCATCGCGCTGCTAACGGCTAAGGAGATCTTCGATCTAGTCCGCGACGATCTCGTCCTCGTGGAAGAGGAACTTTCACGCCAAAGCGCTACCGCATTCGAACCCGTTTCCGAAATAACTAGTTATCTTCTAGGCGGAGGCGGCAAACGGCTGCGGCCGGCGCTTCTTATACTTTGCAATCGTTATGCTGGTGCACACAGCCCTGGCGCGATTCGCCTGGCGGCCGTCGTGGAACTTCTCCATAGTGCGACACTGATTCACGACGATGTAATCGACAGCGCCAACACTCGCCGTGGCCGTCCTTCCGCGAATTCCAGATGGGGCAATCACCGCAGCGTTTTGGCCGGCGATTGGCTGTACATGCAGTCTTTCCAGATGGCGCTGGAAGAGCGAAATTTCCGCATCCTCGATGTGCTGATCGACCTCACCCAAAAAATGGTGGAAGGCGAGCTCATTCAACTGGAAAAAATCGGCCGCATTGACGTCACTGAAGATGACGCCGTGCGCCTTGCGACCTACAAAACCGCCTGCCTCTTTAGTGGGTGCGCGCGCCTTGGCGCGGTCCTCGCCGGTCTCGAGGGCGACGAAGAAGAGGCGCTCGCGGATTACGGCCGCTACGCCGGTCTTGCGTTTCAACTAGTCGACGATTTGCTGGATTTTACCGCTTCGGCAAAGCAACTTGGGAAACCCGTGCTTAGCGATTTGAAAGAAGGCAAAGTCACGCTGCCGCTCATCTACGCGATGGAAAATGGGCACCGCGACGCGCGCGAACTCGTTATCCAGGTTCTCGAAGAAAAAGAATTTAATTCCGTCCGTCCAGAAACGCTGGTCGCGCTGGTTCAAGACTCCGGAGCCCTCGTGCGCGCTCGCGAACTCGCTCACGATTACGCCCGCCGTGCGAAAGCGTGTTTGAACGGGCATGCCAACAGCGAGTATGGTCGCGCCCTGATGACCCTTCCGGATTTCATTCTCTCTCGCGAGAATTAACTCGTTCGCCGTGGATCGCTATGCTTCCTTTCAAAGTCGTCTATCACCCGCGCTACGATTTGAATCTCGGCCCGCATGTTTTCCCGTCGCAGAAATTTCGCCTGATCGCCGAAGAACTCGTTAGCTCAAAGATTGCGGATTCGAGCGATTTTCTTACGCCCCAGCCTGCCTCCGACGAAGATCTTCTGCGGGTACACACCCCTTCGTGGGTTAATAAATTAAAAACCGGTACACTCACCGCCAGTGAAATCATGAAATTGGAAGTTCCGTATTCGCCAGAGTTAGCCGAAGCAGTATGGCTAGCCGCGGGTGGCACAATCCTGGCGGCTCAGAGCGCTTTGCGAGACGGATTTGGTTCGAATTTAAGCGGCGGCTTTCATCATGCATACGCCAACCACGGTGAGGGTTTCTGCGCGATTCATGACGTCGCCGTTGCGGTTCGCCGTCTGCAAAGCGATGGCGACATCAAGAAAGCCATGATTGTCGACACCGATGTGCATCAGGGCAACGGCACCGCCGCCATTTTTGGCGACGATTCTTCTGTATTTACCATCTCCATCCACCAGGAAAATAATTATCCCGCGCACAAGCCTCCCTCCACTGTGGATCTCAATATGCGAGATGGCGCCGGCGATGATGAATATCTTGCGGCGCTAATTCCTACAGTGGAACGATGTCTCAATAAATTTAGGCCCGACATGCTCTTGTACGTCGGTGGCGCGGATCCCTACTCCCTCGATCAGCTAGGAGGTCTGTCGCTCACTAAAGCAGGTTTGAAGCGCAGGGATCGCGAAGTATTTGAGGCGGCCCGCTCGCGATCCATCCCTGTTACAACCGCTCTAGCCGGCGGCTACGCGCGGCGCGTGGAAGATACCGTGGCGATCCACGTGAATACCATCGTCGCCGCTCGCGAAATTGCCGAGAAGTATCCGAAGTCCAAGCCTACGGAGCAGAAGTCCCACGGGGCAGTGTCGTAGGCTGATCTTCGAGAGCGTGATTCGCCGCGGCCATTAGATCACGTTCGAATGTTCCCTCGCCAAATCCCTCGGCGCGATAGGCAATTTTTCCAGCGCGATCGATAACCACCACTGTCGGCAGGGAATTAACATCCAATAAATGATCGAGCCCATCGGCGAAGACCACCTGAATCC
>DATNKL010000135.1:0-2839 GCA_035603415.1 Candidatus Acidiferrales bacterium | reverse complement strand
ATTCCGCTACTGGTGCAATTCTTTGTAAAAAAATACAACCAGGCCTATAGCAGGAGTATTTGCGGATTAACTCGGCGCGCCCAAACGCTGCTGCTGCAACATCCCTGGCCGGGCAATGTGAGCGAGCTTGAGAACGTAATTTCCAGCGCGGCGATTACCACCTCGGGGGATTTTATTGACCTGGCCGATTTGCCAGAAAATCTTCAACGCCGCGGCCAGCGCACGGCGGAGGGCGCAGAGTGGCAGCCGCTATGCATTGGACGAAGTTCGCAAGGTGCATATCCAACGGGTGCTGGCGATGTGCATGGGAAACCGATTGCGCGCCGCGCAAGTGTTAGGGATAGGGCGAACTAGTTTGTACCGCTACTTGAAACGGGATCAAGCCGAGTTGGGTTTGCAAGTGAAGCTGCGTGGGGCTGCCGCGGCAGGATCCGTGCGGAATTGATTGGTTGGGCCGTCGACGCCAGTCTTCTAGAAGCATTTACATTCTTCCGAAAACATTTGTACGGCGTTAGGCTGTGCTCCAAATCATAGGCTTGCCTGTCACGCAGCCGTCTCTGGCTGGTTCGAAATACCTTCCACCATCAGTGGTTTCACAATGTACGATTCTTGCGTTGGGTCGTTTGGCACGATGCGAGAGTGTACCCGCTCCAGAATCCCTGATTGAAACGTAGCACACCGCTGCGCCAAAATATTTGGCGCCTGCGGCGTGCTTTTCATTTTGAAGCAGGCTGACGGATCGCTACTGACCAGCCGGAGTCGCCGGGGCCGGCGTTATAGTACCCGGCAAAGTCACCGCGTCATCGATGCGCACGAGCATGCCGGTTTCCGCTGGAAGATTCACTTCCTTGCCTTTGCGCGCCACGATGTAAACAGCGCTTCCCGCCAAACCGAAGCCAAATCCTCTAGCCACGTTGCTGAAAATCAAACCGATCAGCGCGCCACCGCCCGTGCCAATGGAAGCTCCTAACACATCGCCTCGGTAGTCGTGTCGTTCCTCGATGATCTGACCTTCATCGATCCTTACATCATGGCGGCGCGGGGCGTCGCGATCGGTGCCGGGCCGTTCGATTTCAAGGATGCTCATGTGCACGGGGACGAGGCGGCTATCGATTTCGAGGCTGCGGAAACTCAAGTCCATGTAAGCCTGGCCGCGAAAAATGGAAAAGCGGCGCGCGGGCTCGACGGTGCCGATAGTGCCGTGGACGCGAGTACCAGCGGGAATCAGCAAAGTGTTACCGACGAATACGGGCTCGGAAACGACCGCCACAAAGGCATCGCCGCTGCGGGAAGCGGCGGTACCGATGCCACTGACGATGTGCAGGCGAACTTCCGTTCCGGGAGCAACTTTGCGCGGTTCGGAATAGGAGACCGGTGCGGTGGTGAAAAGCAGCGCACCAGCCAGAACTGCGGACAACCATGGTTTCATGAATTTCCTCCTGCCCACACGATGTGCGTGGGCTGACCCCGTATCGTGGGGGATTCCGGCTCTGCCGGAACGTTTCCGCTGGCGCCGCGGACCCGGCGTTCGCGAAAGCAAACGCGGGCGGATGGGGAGGAACTCCATCCGCGTGTAGTGTACTGCGCAAGGACGACACGAAAATAAGGTCTTCCACCGATGTGTTGCACAACTAGACACAATTTTGCGCCAGCGGGGATGCGCGTTCGCGACCGGTCAGCTTTGGTCTGAACAAAGTATTTACGTCCACCATTGGCGTGTGCTAAGTTGCCGCTAATTTCATCTCCTCGGAGGATTCATGTTCAACCCTGTTTCTAAGGTGTTTGCTGTGGTGATGTGTGCAGTGCTGTCTATGGCTTTAGCAAAGGCTCAGGACAGCGCCAAAAAGTCGGCGTCTGACAAATCAACGCAGACCAAGGCGGAAACACCGGCAACTGCCAAGCCAGCCACAGCGGAACCGGTCATCGCAACACCGGACAAGATCAAGTGGGTGCAATTCGCGCCGGGGATCGAGTACGGACCGGTGCATGGCAATTGCGACAAAGTTGGAGCGCCATGTGTTTTTCAACTGCGGTTTGCCGCCGGCGGAAAAATCCCCGCGCACTGGCATCCGGTCGACGAAAATGTAACCGTGTTGTCGGGAACCTTCATGGCGGGCATGGGCGATTCGTATGACGAGTCGAAAATGATGTCGCTTCCGGTGGGTACGTATGTGTTTATGCCCAGACACATGCACCATTTCGCAGGCTCGAAGACTGGCGCGCTGGTACAGGTTCACGGCGTGGGCCCGTTCAAAATAAATTATGTGAATCCCGCCGACGATCCAAGTAAGGCTGCCAAAGCTTCCGATTAATTTTTTGTGTGCGAGAAAATCGTGGCGAGTGCAGGAAATCTTTCTGCGCTCACGATGCTGTGCTAGACTTTTGTTCAGCAGACGCAAAAAATTTTGCGACTGTTGAAACGTGGAACTTCGGGCTCTGTGCAACGAGGTCCCGCGAACCCCGCCAGGCCCGGAAGGGAGCAACGGTACCGGGAACGCCTCTTGTGCCGCAGATGACCCGAAGTTCCTCTTTTCAAAGTTTGGCAAGCGCACGTGACGCGTGCTGTTGCCGCAGTTGGAGTGATTCCCGCAAATGAGCTACCAGGTTATAGCCCGCAAGTGGCGCCCACAGAAATTTAGCGATCTCGTCGGACAAGAACATGTCACCGAAACGCTGGCGAATGCCATCAAGAATGATTGCGTGGCGCATGCGTACATTTTTTCCGGCGCGCGTGGTGTCGGCAAAACCACCGCGGCGCGCATTCTTGCCAAAGCGCTGAACTGCGTGCATGGTCCCACGGCCACGCCTTGTGGGGAATGCGATTCGTGCCGCGAGATTG
>DATNKL010000029.1:0-11011 GCA_035603415.1 Candidatus Acidiferrales bacterium | reverse complement strand
CGCGCGGAATTGCACCTTGGGATTGTGCTTCGACAGCACCTTGGTGATGGCCGCCGTCAAAGTAGTTTTGCCGTGATCGATGTGACCGATGGTCCCAATGTTCACGTGCGGCTTATTACGCTCGAATTTCTCCTTCGCCATCTTTGCCTCAGCTCCTCAAATCAAAGTCGTTCTTGCTGCCACTACAAATCCTGAATCTTAATCCGCCGGGTTAACCGCGAGTGCTCTTGCCCTTGTTCTTGTCGATGATTTCTTGCGCAATCGAATTAGGCGCCTCGGCGTAATGCGAAAAGTGCATGGTGAAATTCGCGCGGCCCTGGGTGCGGCTGCGCAAATCGGTGGCATAACCAAACATCTGCGCGAGGGGCACTTCCGCACGGATCACGTTGCTGCCGGAGCGGTTCTCCGAACCTTGAATGGCCGAGCGCCGAGCGTTTAAATCGCCGTAAACAGCGGCCATATATTCTTCCGGAACGACCACTTCCACTTTCATGATGGGTTCCAGCAAAACCGGCGAAGCTTTGTGGCAAGCTTCCTTGAACGCCATGGAACCCGCAATTTTAAAGGCCATTTCTGAGCTGTCTACATCGTGGTAGCTGCCGTCGATGAGCACCACGGCGACGTCCACCATGGTGAAGCCGGCCAGAATGCCGTTGTCCAGAGCTTCGCGAATCCCCGCTTCGATAGGAGCAATAAATTCGCGTGGGATGGAACCGCCAATAATTTTGTCGATGAACAGGAAGCGATGCTCTTTGTCGAATTTCCACTTGCCTGCTGGGCCGCCAACGACTTCTTTGGCCAGCGCATCGAGTTCGTCGGAGGACATTTCCTTCATGTTCTCGTGGCTCGAGCTTGGAATCGGATGGAGCTCGATCTTGCAATGGCCGTATTGACCGCGGCCGCCGGTCTGCTTGATGTACTTCCCTTCCGCAGTTGCTTTTTTGCGAATCGTTTCGCGATACGCGACTTGCGGACGACCGACGTTGGCCTGCACGTTGTATTCGCGCAGCATGCGGTCGACGATGATTTCGAGATGCAACTCACCCATTCCGGAAATTAACGTTTGTCCGGTGTCGGGCTCGGTGGAAACGCGGAAAGTAGGATCTTCCTGCGCCAGGCGCTGCATGGCCACACCAAGCTTGTCCTGATCGGCTTTGGTTTTGGGTTCGATGGCAACGGAGATAACCGGGGCGGGAAAATCGATGGACTCAAGAACGACCGGTTTGTTTTCATCGCAGAGGGTGTCGCCGGTATTGACACTCTTCAAGCCCACGCAAGCGCAAATATCGCCGGCATAGACGGTATCGATTTCTTCGCGTTTATTGGCGTGCATTTGCAGCAAACGGCTGATGCGCTCGCGCGTGCCTTTGCCGGAGTTATAGACGTAGCTGCCGGATTTCAGAACGCCGGAGTAAACGCGGATATATGTGACATGGCCGACGAACGGGTCGGACATGATTTTGAACGCCAACGCGGAAAACGGAGCATCGTCGGAAGCGCGGCGTAGTTCAACTTCATCGGTGTTTGGATTTGTGCCTTCGAGCGGCGGCACATCCACGGGGGATGGCAGGAAATCGACCACCGCGTCCAGCAAAGGCTGAATGCCCTTATTTTTGAACGCCGATCCGGCCAGCACCGGAACGATTTTCAGCGCCAGCGTGGATTTGCGAATGGACTTGCGCATTTCCTCGACGGAAAGCGTGCCTTCCGTGAGGTACTTGTCGATGACTTCGTCGTCATGCTCGGCAACGTATTCGACAACCTTGTTGCGATGCTCGTCGTAGAACGCCTTATCTATGGCGGAGCCCTTCAGAGCTGCGGCCACATCCGGTCGCGAAGCCACGAAATCCTTGTCCCATAATTTTTCAACGGGAAATTCTTCGAATTTGGCACCGAGAGTTTCTTCCAGCCAGACAATAACCTTTTGTTCCAGAAAATCGATGATGCCGATGAAATTATCTTCGCGACCCAAAGGAAATTGCAGCGGTACCGGGTGGGCTCCCAGACGCGCGCGGATAGTGCGCACGACGTGATCGAAATCCGCACCCATGCGGTCCATTTTGTTCACGAAGCAGATGCGCGGCACGCGGTATTTATCGGCCTGGCGCCACACCGTTTCCGATTGCGGCTGCACACCGGCAACGGAGTCAAAAACACAAACTGCGCCGTCAAGCACACGCAACGAGCGCTCCACTTCCACGGTAAAGTCCACGTGGCCGGGTGTATCAATAATATTGACGCGATATTTTTTGCCATTGCGGTCCCACGATGCGGTGGTAGCCGCGCTGGTGATGGTAATGCCGCGCTCGCGCTCCTGCTCCATCCAGTCCATGGTGGCGGTACCTTCGTCCACGGAACCGATCTTGTAGGTCACACCGGTATAGAAAAGGATGCGCTCCGTCGACGTGGTTTTCCCGGCGTCGATATGCGCCATAATCCCGATGTTGCGGGTGTCTTCGAGTTTGAATGCCCTGCTCATGTGTCCTTGTTCAGCCTGCTTTGCAGATACTTGTTTCCCGGAATCCGGTTTTGCCGAGCCTTGCTTCGTCGATTCCTGTGGCGTTAAGTCTTTTACCGGCACGATTCAACCTTCAATTCAATTAGCGTGACGCTGTTTACCAGCGATAATGCGCGAAAGCCTTGTTGGCTTCCGCCATGCGATGCACATCTTCTTTTTTCTTCATGGCGCCGCCGCGAGCGTTCGAAGCGTCGATCAACTCGTCAGCCAACTTGTCGATCATGGTCTTGCCGGAGCGTTCCCGCGAATACTGCAGCAACCAGCGAATGGCCAGCGATTGCCGACGAAATGGATTTACTTCCACCGGAACCTGGTAGTTGGCGCCACCTACGCGCCGCGTTTTTACTTCCAGCAACGGCTTCACGTTTTCGACGGCCTTATTAAAAATCTTCAGCGCGTCATCGTTGGTTTTCTTGGCGACCTGGTCCATCGCGCCATAAAACGCGCGTTGCGCGGTGGATTTTTTGCCCTCCCACATCATCGAGCAGATGAACTTATCCACCAGTTGGCTGTCATAAACCGGGTCGCTGGCTTGCGCCCGGCGGGTCACTAGTCCTTTACGTGGCATTGCTGTTTCTAGCTCCTTCAGAAAATTGCGAATTCAAAAGCTTGCGAACGAACGTTGCCGCCAATTTCTTACTAAGTTTGTTTACTTGGTCTGTCCGGCCTTGGGGCGCTTGGCCCCGTATTTCGAGCGGCCCTGCTTGCGATTCTCGACGCCGGCGGCGTCCAGCGTGCCGCGCACGATGTGGTAACGCACTCCCGGCAGATCCTTCACGCGGCCGCCGCGCACCAGGACGATGGAGTGTTCCTGCAAATTGTGGCCAACACCGGGAATGTAGGTGGTGACTTCGATGGAATTGGTCAGACGCACACGCGCAACCTTGCGCAGCGCGGAGTTTGGTTTCTTAGGAGTTTGCGTGTACACGCGAATGCATACGCCGCGCTTCTCCGGGCAGCCCATCAACGCAGGAGACTTAGTTTTAACCTGGACCTGCTCGCGGCCCATACGTACTAGTTGCGAAAACGTCGGCACAGTTATTTCCCTCAATTGGTGCGCACAATTTTCCGTGGCTCTCGCAAGGCGCACACGCAAAAATGCGCGAGAACGCACTGCTACGCTGAAAGGTTTACTGCGAATCCGGAGACACCAGCAAGAAACTCCGTGCGCAACTCCAAGAGACGGACGTTCACTCCTGGCTTCGATTCGGAGAGGCTTACTCGGCTTTGCGGGACTGGCGTCCCATTCCGGCCGCTCTTCTGTCCCATTCCGCCGTGCAATGTTCCGGGACCGAAGAATTCCTTCCAACTACGACCGCTACACACCTGCGGTCGCCCCCATCGGGTAGAAACTACCCCGACAAACAACGAAGTATAAGGAAGAAAACGTGCAGTGTCAAATTATCTTAAATGGGTATGTGGAAATTAGTGCACAAATTCCGACTTTGGCTGCGGTTTTGTCTGCGAGAGACATACCAGTGAAAGCGTTAAATTGATATTCCTGCCATATTTTGCCATCCCCGCTACCAAGCCTACGCGTAAGTCTTGCAGTAACAGTATGTTACGGCGTACCGCGCCCTAGGAAAGCCCCCCAGCTACCAAGGAGCCATGAACCGGCGTTGAAGAATTACCGCTTGGCGGCTGGCGCGATTGCGCACACCATTCACTACCCGGTCCAGAGGATTCCGAGGCACGTTCTTCACGATCAGGTTTTCGCGCTCCTTCTCGACCGATTCCATCTCGACCCTCAGTGCGGGCTCCAGACTATTTTTCAGCGCGCCCCATTCCCGGCTCGCTTGTTCGTGGCCATAACCACTGAATTTCGGGTGCCCTGCCTTGAAGCGATAATCTCGCACCAATCTCAGGCCTCTTAACCGCGAGACCGCCCCGACCATATATTCAATACCCCAGCCTAATTTGTTGGTGCGTGGATCCACTCGCGGAGTATTGCGGATCACTTCGCCGGAGATGGCCCAGAAGCAGCAGTCCGTGGCGGGAACTTCGTAGACGCCGTTGTCCAATTTTGCGAGAACGTTTCGATCGTAGACGTGGGCATTGAAATCCACGTTTGGGGCATACACCCCGACGCCAAAATGCCGGATGTAACGCACCGCTTCAGCCAGCACCAGGGGAACTCGCTCCGGCCAAACATCGGCTTGAATGTGCACAAAAACGTCGGCATCAAAGCGATCGAGGGCAGCGTTCCACTGCTCGGTAAAATACGCGTCGTTGCCAATGTGTTGCCAGTGCGGGTGGCGGAGCCTGAGGCTATCGTCGGAGTTGATTACCGTGGTTTCACAATGCGGGCTGAACAATTTTTCTAGAATCGCGGCGTGTTGTTTTTTGCCCGGCCAATTAAAAATAAAAGCCTGCACACGCATAATTCCCCCTCAGGAATTGCTGTGTAGGGGATCATACCAAGTGTCGAAGCTTCAGCAATACGACATTTTCCTGTACGGGGGCCGTTTTGAAACTGTAGCCGGCAACGGCTTTGAATGGACAGAAGTGAATTTTTATAGTCATTCAGACGGCGGAGGTTTTTCCGTGTTATCTTCGGCGCCCTGATTGCCGAACGGCCATAAACCAGTGGCCCTGAGGAATTCAAACTGGTGTTGCGCGCGCAACATCGCCGCGGTTTTATTTGCAGGCCAGGGTTTGGCGAAGCGTTCTGGACGGTCCGCAATCCAAAAAGCGGTCAAGGCCATAAGCGTGGCATCCTGCGCCAGCACGTCCGGTTTTACTTCTTCCAAGGCATCGGCCGCGGAATGATGGGTGTATTTATATTCGGGGGAATCCTGATTCATATTGATCCCCGGCAAGCCGGCGATGATAAAAGGCCCGGTGTCGGTTCCAAACTCAACTTTGTCGCTTACCCGGATGTTGCGAATGTTGGAAAGAGAGTCGACGAAGATCTGAAAATCGCCGACGAGATCGTCGCGCCCGCCCAACTGAAATTCCTTGACCGGACCTTGACCTTCATCAAGCACGAGATCGCCGAGATGGTTAGCCATCTCCGATTGATGCTGTTTTACATACGCGTAGGAGCCCAGCAAACCTTGCTCTTCGCCGTTAAACAGAACGAAACGGATAGTGCGGCGCGGGCGCTGGCCAGATCGCAGAATGGCCTCGGCAGCGGCGAGGACGCTGACGGAGCCCATGCCATTATCGGTGGCTCCTTCCGACAAATCCCATGAATCCAGATGCGCGCCGACGACAAGAATTTCGTCAGGGTGCTCGCGGCCACGAATTTCTCCCATGGCATTGGCGGTTTCCACTGGGCCGTTGCTGAATGTGTTGTGGACGTTCACGCGCACGTGAACTTTTTTGCCGCTGTCCAGGAAGCGTTCCAACTGGTTCTGATCTTCGGTGGTAAGAGAGAGAACCGGGATGTTGAAGTCGGCTGAAAACCCGAGAATCCCCGTGTGGGTGAGGTTCATGCCCTCACTCTTAAATCCGCCTTGACCGCCAAAGATGGCAACGACGCCATTTTTAGCGACGAGTTTCACGAAATCACCGAACTGCGTAAAAATCGTCAATCCATCCTGGCCTTTTTTGGGTTCACCCTTGGCGACCATTAAGATAATTTTCCCTGCGAATTTCGTGGGATCCTTCGACTCTTCATCCAGATTGAAAACGTTGGCGGCAACTAGTTCGCCTTCGGCGCCGGCCGCGGGAGTTGATCCCGTCCAGCCCATGGCATCCACTTTGAGCCGGCGATGGATTGGATCGATTAATTCGGCCTGCGCGGTGCCGCGCGTCCATCCGCGCCAGATTTGGAATTTTTCCGCATGAACATTTTCGAGACCCATGGCGCGCATTTTGCTGAGACTCCATTCAACGGCTTTTTGCGATTGCGGTGAACCGGTGACGCGAGCGCCCACGTCATCGCTTAGTTGCGTCAGGTATTCGTAGGCGTGGGATTCGACCAGGCCTTCACCGGCAATTTTCACCAGCGCGGCTTTAGTCGCTTCTTCGTTAGGCTCCTTAGAGATAACACTCGCAGCGGGTAGCGTAAGAAGCACACATAGAACTGCGAGAATCTCAAAAACACGGCGCATTAATTTCTCTCCTGCATCCAGTCTATAGCACGGACCTGTGCCATGCACTTGAGACGGACCGGGCTGTAAAAGAGTTTGCTGGGGGCGGATAAATTCATCGGGCGATCGTGAGGAATTCAACATTATCGGCTCAACCTTCACCTTTGCGTCTTTTCACGGGAGCACCTAAACTGCGAAGTGTGTTTGCGCATCGATCATTCATTTCAATGAAATTGAGTTTCGCTCCTGCGGCGTTTTTTGTACTAGCGACCACTTTGCCGACTTTATCGGCACAACAGCCCGCAGACCCGTCCAGCAAGACGCCTGTAAGTTCCGATCAGAGCCCCCATCAAAAAAACGAGCAAAAGGCTGCGCTCACAGCAGCGCAAACTCCAGCACAAATCGAACTGCTCGAAACGCACATCCGCTTTGAGGCCGATGGCGCCAGCCGCAAAGAAGTGCACGCGCGAGTGCGCATTAACACGGAACTGGGGACACGACAGTTCGCGCGCCTGAATTTTGACTACAATCGCGCGTTCGAAACGGTGGAAATCCCGCTGGCGCGCATTACACATGCTGGTGGCGGCACCGCTGATATTTTGCCCAGCGCAGTGACCGATCAGCCGAATCCGGTCGTAGTGGATTTCAGCGCTTACCAGGATATTCGGCGCAAGACGGTTCGAATTCTCGGGCTGCAGCCCACAGACATATTGGAATATCGCGTGGTTACGACAGCGCACGCTCCGCTAGCACCGGATTTTTATTTGTTCCACACGTTTGCGAAAGACGCCATCGTTACGCAAGAACAGTTTGAACTGGATCTGCCTTCGTCGCGCGCAGTGCAACTACGCGTAAATCCGGCCACCGCACCGAACTACGAAGGCAGAACCGGCGAGGGATCGGAATCGCGCATGATTCGCCGATGGGAATACCGCTGGAGTTCCCCGGAAAGCAAAACGAAGAGCTCGCAAGAAGTTTCAGTGGAACCCGACGTGGCGCTCACAACGTTTACGTCCTGGAAGCAGCTTTCAACGCGGCTGGCGGAGAAATTTGAAGCGACAGAAAATATTGCGCCACTGGTGATCGCGAAATCGAGCGATTTGAGCAAGTCAGCCGAAAAACCTGAAGAGAAAATCGAAGCCATCTATGGTTTTGTGTCGCAGAAAATTACCACCGTGGAGCTGCCGCTGGAAGCGAACGGCTTTCGGCCACGCGCGCCAGAAGAGATTCTTTCTTCTGGCCACGCCACACCTGAAGACAAGATGGTTCTATTCTCAGCGCTTACACGCGCGGCCAAGATGCCGGCGATTGTGGCTCTCGCTGGCGCGCCGGACGCGGCCGAAAAAATGCTTCCGCGCCCTACCATGTTCACACATGCGCTGGTGTGGACTGGGACGGGCAACGAAGGGCCGGGGTTCTGGCTGGACCCCAGCATGGAGGTGGCGCCATTTCGCGTGATCGGCGCCAATTTGCGTGGCAAGCCTGCTTTCTTGCTTTTGCCCGATACCAAAGAAAACGCATCGTTGTCGCCGTGGCTGGCGGTGCCTGTTGATTTACCGTTCGCGGCCTCGCAGCAGGTAAACGTGGACGCGGTTCTGGCCGCGGACGGCAAGCTCAGCGCCAAAGTGCATTACTCGCTGCGCGGCGACAACGAATTGTTATTGCGCGTGGCATTTCACCAAACGACAAAAGAGAAATGGCGGGACCTGGCCCAACTCCTATCTATCTCCGACGGATTTCGCGGACAAGTGACCGACGTGAATGCATCGGATCCGTCGAATACGCGGCTGGCTTTCTCCGTGGACTATGAAATTGCTATGCCGAACTTTGTGGATTGGTCCAAAAAACCGGTGCGCATCCCGGCGTTGCTTCCTCAATTAGGCTTGCCAGATGCGTCCGCCAACGCGGTCGCAGGCGCTGCGGCCTCGGCGATTGATCTCGGCACACCGCTTGATGTAGATACCCGTGCCACGCTGCAGTTGCCCCCCGGTACGACGGCTCACGTGCCTACGGGAACGTCTGTGGAACGCGACTACGCAACCTTTACATCGAAATATACTTTTCAGGGGCCAGACTCGGCCGGGAATGTCACTCTGACCGCGTCGCGGCATGTTCATTTTCTGTTGAGAGAGGTTCCGGCTTCACGCGTTATGGACTACAAGGCCTTCGTGCACGCGGTGCAGAACGATGAAGCGCAGGATTTTACGCTGGAGCGGGCGGCGTCCGCGGATGACCACGCAAAGCCCGCAGTGAAAAAGACCTCGGCACAGACGAAACCCTAATTTTGCTGCCGCCACCGAAATGAAGAAAGCTCCCGACTAAACACGAAGCAAATTTATTTCACCTGCAAAATCTCTCTCTCTTTGGTGGCCGATAAATCTTCCATTTTCTTGGTTTCCGCGTGAGAGATTTTTTCGAGTTCGTCGAGGCCACGCTTCTTTTCGTCTTCGCTGATTTTCTTGTCCTTTTCCAGTTTTTCGACGGCTTCTTTCAAGTCGCGGCGAACGTTCCTCAGAGCGGTGCGGTGGTTCTCCAGAATCTTGTGCAGTTGTTTCACGAGATCCTTGCGGCGCTCCTCGGTCAGGGCGGGGATCGGAACGCGCACGACCTTGCCATCATTGGTGGGATTAAGTCCCAGATCAGAGGTGCGGATGGCTTTGTCGATCAAAGGCACCACGCTGGGATCCCAAGGAGCGATGACGATCATGTTGGGCTCCGGCACGGTCAGGGCGCCGAGCTGATTTACGGGCATGGGCGAACCGTGATAATCGACGCGAATGCTGTCCAGCAAGGATGCATTGGCGCGGCCGGTGCGCAACGTGCCCAACTCTTTGCGAAAATCCTCAACCGCTTTTTCCATGCGAGTCTTCGCCGCGGCCAGAGCTTCTTTCGTGTTTGCAATCACGCTCATATACACCTCTTAAAAAAATGAAAAGGTGAATCAATATTAGTTTTGTTTTCTGATTCCCGCCGCCGTTTATATCCGCCACGCCAGAATCCGCAATGTTGCAGCCAGATTCTACGCGGGTATCACCGTTGAGCCAACGCGTTCCCCTAACAGCACGCGCTGGATGTTTCCGTGTCGATTCATATTAAACACCACGATAGGCATGCCATTGTCCATGCACAGAGAAATGGCAGTGGCGTCCATTACTTTTAAACTTTTGTGCAGCACGTCGCGATAGGTCACTTCGGTGTACAGCTTCGCTTCCTTCACTAATTCCGGATCGGCGTCGTATATACCATCCACGCGGGTGGCCTTCAGAATTACGTCAGCTTTGATTTCCATGGCTCGAAGCGCTGCGGCAGTGTCTGTCGAAAAGTACGGATTGCCAATGCCGGCGGCGAAAATTACGGTGCGGCCTTTTTCCAGGTGCCGAATTGCGCGGCGCCGAATGAAAGGTTCGGAAACCTGGTGCATCTCGATGGCGCTTTGCACCCGCGTATGCACGCCCTCTTTTTCGAGGGCGTCCTGTAAAGCCAAAGCATTTATGACCGTGGCAAGCATGCCCATAAAATCGCCGGTGGCACGATCGATCTCGAATCCTTTTTGCCGCGCGCCACGAAAAATGTTTCCACCGCCGACCATGATGGCCACTTCCACACCCAAAGCGTGCACATCCTTTAACTCACGCGCTATGGCCTGGATGGTTTCGCCGTGAATTCCGAAGCCCTGCGGCCCCTGGAACGATTCTCCAGAAAGTTTCAACAAAATACGTTTGTAAATGGGTGCGCTGTGATTTGCCGGGCGCGACGCGCGCTTTGCTGTGGCTGATAACCGAGCGGCAATTTTGGGCTTCACGATCTTCGCTGGCATGAATCTCCGATAGATACGCAGAAAGCTTCGAAATTGTAACAAACTATCTTAGCCGCCGCACGGCAGGGGGATCAAAAAAAAAGCGTCCCGGATTTGAATCGAGACGCTTTTCAGTACTTTTGCGATTGTTGAGGTGTTACGGGAGGGCCGGCGACGCGCCGTTGTCGGAACTCGAAGACGCGCCGCTCACTTCGCCTACTTTGAAACGCACGAAGCGGCGGATGGCCAGGTTCTCGCCGAGTTTAACGATGGCCTGGTTTATCATCTCGCCGATGGTGACGCTTTCGTCCTTGATGTAGTGCTGCTCGTAGAGGCAGTTCTCTTCGTAAAACTTTTCCATTTTGCCGGTCACGATTTTTTCGATCACCGCGTCGGGCTTTCCGGTTGCGCGGGCCTGAGCGCTGTAGATTTCGCGCTCTTTCTCCAGCATCTCAGGCGTCACTTCTTCGCGCCGCACGTAACGAGGGTCGAGCGCCGCGATGTGCATCGCTATGTCGTGGCTGAGCTGTTGAAAAATGGGAGTGCGAGCTACGAAATCAGACTCGCAATTAATTTCCACGAGCACACCAATCTTGCCGCCTGCGTGGATGTAGCTGCCCACCAAACCTTCGCTGGCTTCGCGCTGCGCTTTTTTTGCGG
>DATNKL010000143.1:0-16647 GCA_035603415.1 Candidatus Acidiferrales bacterium | reverse complement strand
CGATTCGGATGCATGGCCCCGCCGCCGACGCAGAGCTACAATTCACCGGCTACGTGCCTTCTTGCCACGACGCCAAATAATGTTCCTGCTCTGGCGTCAGCTTATCCAGCTTGTGTCCCATCGTCTCCAGCTTCAACCGCGCTATCTCTTTGTCCAGATGTTCCGGCACCACATACACCTGCGGCTTCAGCGTCTGGTGATTAGCCCGCAGATATTCCGCAGAAAGCGCCTGGTTCGCGAAGCTCATATCCATCACCGAAGCCGGATGACCTTCCGCGGTAGCCAGATTCACGAGCCGCCCTTCGCCCAACAAATAAACCTTGCGGTCGCCCTTCAACGTATATTCATCCACCAGCGGACGAACTTCCCGTTTCCCGCTCGACATTTTCTCCAGCGCCGGAATATCAATCTCCACGTTAAAGTGTCCAGAGTTACAAACGATCGCGCCTGCCTTCATCTTTTCAAAATGCTCGGCGCGAATCACGCTCTTGTTTCCGGTAACCGTAATATAGATGTCGCCTTCTTTCACGGCCTGTTCCATGGGCATCACCCGGAATCCATCCATCACCGCTTCAATGCCCTTCACCGGATCGATTTCCGTCACGATCACGTCCGCGCCCAAGCCCTTCGCGCGCATCGCCACGCCGCGCCCGCACCAACCGTACCCGGCCACCACAACCTTCAGTCCCGCGATCAACACATTCGTCGCGCGAATCACTCCATCGATAGTGGACTGCCCGGTGCCGTAACGATTGTCAAAAAAGTGCTTGGTCATGGCATCGTTCACCGCCACGATTGGATACTTCAGCGTTCCATCCTTAGCCATGGCGCGCAAACGAATCACGCCCGTCGTCGTCTCTTCCGTTCCGGCAATGACGTGCGGCACCAGGTCGGTGCGCTTCGTCAATAGCATCGTGACGAGGTCAGCGCCATCGTCCATGGTGAATTGCGGCTTGTGATCCAACGCCGCGCGCAAGTGCGTGTAGTAGGTGTCGTTGTCCTCGCCCTTGATGGCGTATGTCGGGATGTTGTAGTCGCGATTCAGCGACGCCGCCACTTCATCTTGCGTCGAAAGCGGATTCGACGCGCACAGCACCGCATCCGCTCCGCCATCGCGCAACGCGATCATCAAATTCGCGGTCTCGCTGGTGACGTGCAGGCAAGCCGAAATCCGCAGCCCCTTAAGCGGCTGTTCTTTCACAAATCTCTTGCGAATTGATTCGAGCACCGGCATCTGCTGTTGCGCCCACTCAATCTTGCGTTTACCTGCGTCAGCCAGCCCAAAATCTTTCACATCACCTTTTTTCAGTTCAGCGGTAGCCAATGAAATGCTCCTTAATTAATTAATTTTTGCCGGCGAAAATTTCGCTCGAGGAAAGGGATTAAAAATTCTCAAAGCACACAAAACGTAAAGTACACAAAAACTACTGCCGCGCACCAACTTCCGCCGTCGCATTCACCTTGGCCGAAGTCGACCCAAGACCCGCAGCCTCGCGCAACGCACTTGCGCGATCAGTGCGCTCCCAGGTAAATCCCGGCCCCGTGCGCCCGAAGTGCCCGTAAGCCGCAGTCGGCTTGTAAATAGGCCTCCGCAGATCCAGCGCTTCGATAATTCCCTTCGGAGTCAGCGAGAAAAATTCGCGGATCAACTTGGTCATTTTCTCTTCCGGCACGGTTTCCGTGCCAAACGCATCGACCATCACTGAAACAGGTTCAGCCACCCCGATCGCATAAGCAAGCTGCACTTCCGCTTTGCGCGCTAAGCCCGCAGCCACAATGTTCTTCGCGATGTATCGCGCCATGTAGCAGGCCGAGCGGTCCACCTTGCTCGGATCCTTGCCCGAAAAAGCTCCTCCACCGTGCCGGCTGTAGCCTCCGTACGTATCGACAATAATCTTGCGTCCGGTCAGGCCGGCGTCTCCCATCGGCCCGCCAATTACGAATCGCCCCGTTGGATTGATGTGATATTTCGTTTTGGAATCCAGCATCGCCGTGGGAATGATTGGCTTGATGATGTGCGTGATAACCGCGTCGCGAAGATCTTCGTTCGAAACCTTGTGGTCGTGCTGCGTGGAAATCACCACGGTATCAATTCGTGCCGGTCGCCCATTGCGATATTCAACCGTGACTTGTGATTTTCCATCCGGCCGCAGGAAATCAACTTTCCTGCTCTTGCGAACGTCCGAGAGCCGATGCGTGAGCCGGTGAGCCAGTTGGATCGGCATAGGCATCAGCTCGTCCGTCTCGTCGCAGGCGTATCCAAACATCAAGCCCTGGTCGCCTGCGCCGCCGGTATCCACGCCCATAGCGATGTCCGGCGATTGACGCTTCACCGTGCACATCACCGCGCAGGTTTCAGAATCGTAGCCGTACTTTGCGCGGTCATAGCCCACGCCGCGGATGGTGTCTCGCACCAGTTCGTCGTAATTCACGTGGGCCGTGGTGGTAATTTCGCCCGCAACCACCGCCAACCCAGTGGTAACCAGCGTTTCGCAGGCCACCCGACCCATGGGGTCCTGCGTCATTACTTCGTCCAGCACCGCGTCCGAGATTTGGTCCGCGATTTTATCCGGGTGACCTTCCGTAACGGATTCCGATGTAAACAGAAAATTGCGTAAGGCTTCGCTCAAAACAAGTCTCCTTCGTGTGTTTGCCTGGGACGGCAGTTAGGCGGCGCAAACCTGCGCGGCTTTTAATTATAGTAGGTACCTTTGAACGGTACCATTCGAAAAGCGAACAATCAAATTGTTGAATCCAAATGCGTTACACGCCCTGTCAACGGTAGCAGGAGCCGGTTGAGTGGTTAGGTACTTATTCTTGGAACCTTCTTAGGCCACGTCCGCTTCATCCAATTGCACGCTCAACTTCCCTTTGGTCTTTTTGGCCATCAAATACGACCGGATAAACGGGTCCAGGTCGCCATCCAAAACCCGGTCCACATCCCCCACTTCAAATTTGGTGCGGTGATCCTTAATCAGCCGGTACGGCTGCATCACATACGACCGTATCTGGCTGCCAAACGAAATATCCAGCTTCGATTCGTCCAGCTTATCCGTAGCCGCTTGCCGCTTTTGAATTTCCAGGTCGTATAACCGCGAGCGCATCATCTTCATCGCGATCTCCCGGTTTTTGTGTTGACTGCGCTCCGCCTGGCATTGCACCACAATGTTGGTGGCCAGGTGCGTAATGCGCACTGCGGTCTCCACCTTATTTACGTTTTGCCCGCCCGCGCCGCCGGCACGAAAGGTATCCACGCGAATTTCTTCCGGCTTAATGTCAATCTCGATGCGGTCGTCAATCTCCGGAATCACGAACACCGAAGCAAACGAAGTATGCCGCCGCGCCGCCTGATCGAACGGCGAAATGCGTACTAACCGGTGCACCCCTGTTTCGCCGGTCAGAAGCCCATAAGCATTTTCGCCGGTGAATTGAATGGTCGCGGACTTGATCCCCGCTTCCTCCCCCGGCGTTTCATCCAGCACTAAGGCATTCATGCCCTTGCGCTCCGCCCAACGCAAATACATGCGCAGCAAAATGGACGCCCAGTCTTGTGACTCCGTGCCGCCCGCGCCCGGCTTGATGGTCATAATCGCGTTCAGGTGGTCGTTCTCGCCCGACAGCAGAGTCTTCGTCTCCAGCTCCGCGACATACGTCTCCGCCGCGTTCAGCTCCCGGTCCAAATCCTTCAGCAAATCATTGCGTTGATCCGCGTTGGTTTCTTCCTGCGCTAAATTGATGTACGTCTCGATATCTTCAGACATGGACGCAAGCTCGTCGTCCGCGCCCACCTGGTCCTCGGCGCGCTTGCGGTCACGCAGCACCGCCTGCGCCGCTTCTTGATTGCTCCAGAAATTTGGGTCCGCGATGCGCGCTTCGAGGGATTTCAGGCGCTCGCGATGCTGCGGGGCGTCAAAGATAACTCCGCACCAGCGTGATGCGCTGTTTCAAACCTTCAAACTTGTGCTGCAAATCTTCAATAATCATATGCGGGAACGCGAAGAAACCGGATCGGGAACCACTCGAATGGGCGAAGCCAGAAAATCCACCGGTATCGGTATACTATCGCGCGAAACATTTCCTTTCCAGAAAGTTGAGGCCAACAGAATAACGGAAACCGCCACGCAGAGCCAGGCGAACCAATCTCCAAATCGCGTGTAAATCGTCCGATCGGTGCGAAAATCGTATGGCAAATCGGCGCTCGCGCGCACGTCGGTGGGCAACGGCTCGTACATTCTCCCGTAAGGATCAACCGATGCCGTGTATCCATTATTGGTCACGCGAATCAGCCATCGGCGATTCTCCACCGCGCGCACCCGAGCCATCAATAAATGCTGTCGCGCCGCAGCCGAACGCCCGAACCACCCGTCATTCGAAATATTCACTAGCAGCGTTGCTCCGTCCGCCGCAAAGCGTCTGACCTCCACGGGATAAATCGCTTCGTAACAAATAAATACTCCCAGCGAATATCCACCCGGCAATGCACCTACGCCATACGTTTGACCCTTGCGAAATCCCCCTACTTCATCCGAGACCCGATTCACCACTTCATGAATCAGCGGGAAAGGCTCGTACTCGCCAAACGGCACCAGGTGAATTTTGTCGTAGGAAAACATTCTTTGTCCTTGCGAATTGAAAAGCAGCGCGCTGTTAAACGGCACCAATGCCGCATGCGCGGTTGTCGCCGCTCCATCCGCCGCCGCTTTCCACTCGATGACTCCTACCAAAAATGGATGACCAAATTTCTCTCCGAGCTGGCTGGCAAATTCTGCAAATCTCGGATCTTGATACGAAAACGGTGCTGGCGCTTCCGGCCAAACCAGTAGATCAACCTCGCGACTGTGGGGCGCAAGACTCATCCGCGCCGCTTCCTGCATGTCGCCGCTGTGCGTAGCAAACCAATTCGAACCGTATTCGGGCGCTTCCGGAAAGTTCAGTTGGACCGCACGCGCCATATGATTCGCTTGCGGCTTCGGCACGAGTCGCGGCCCGATCAGCATCACAGCGATAATGCAAGTGGCTCCTGCGGCCAGAAGACTTAATCTCCGCCTCGCCGTCCGCGACGGTCCCACTTCGGCCCAAGCCAGCATGGCATTGAACGCCGCCACCAAAAACGACAACCCATAAATTCCCGTGACACTCGTCAGTTGAAGGAGTCCCAGATTTCCAGCCGCTGGATAACCCAACAAATTCCACGGAAAACTTATTTCCGGTAAACGCGCGCGCACAAATTCCAAACTCACCCACACGAAGGGCGCCCCAAGACAAGCCAATGCGATGCTTTGCGTCGCAAGCCGCTGCACGATCCACGCAAAGATGCCCACTAAAATTCCCCATACCGAAGCAATCAGCAGCAGCACACCCCACCCACCAAGGCGCGACACGCCACCGTGCACCGCCAGCACCGTAGCAATCCACGGTACGGACATCAGGCAAAACGCTAGCCCGTGCAGAAATCCGCAGCCAAACGCCACCCTCGGACGCGCTCCAAACAAGCAGACCAGCAGGATGCCGATGCAGATCCAGGAGTAAATGCCCAGATAAAAACCTGTATAGGAAAGGGAAAGTGCCGCGCCGGATACCGCCGCGATCACCAGTCGCAAGCTCGTGGGCATCCGCTCGCCCGGACGCGGACGCAGATACACTGACCAATTTCGTTGCGTCATCCGCGCTTCACGATAGCCTTGAAGCCCGCGCCCTCCAAACCCTTCTTGGCGGCTTCCGCGGATTTCTTATCTGAGTAGGGTCCCACTTGCACGCGGTAATATTTGCTTCCTTGCGGGGTCAAAACGAACGCGGGAAATTTATTTTTTTGCAAACGCTTGGCGAGGTCCAGCGCATCGGATTCTCGACGCACCGCCATGACTTGTAAAGTGTAGCCACCCGACTGCGGCGGTTTCGGTGCTTCAAAAACCGCCGTCGGCTTGGCGTTCGCGTTATTTTGCGGCGGAGTTTTTGCCGATGGAGAAACACCCACAGGCGAGACCGGCTTAAGATGGTCGCCCGTTTCTTTCTGCTTGTCCGCGCTATAAAATTCCCAGTCGGAATTGGGATTCGATTCCTCAGGAGCTGGCGCATAGGTCGCCGCCGTACTCCCATTAGTCGCATGCTTTAAGCCACTCTCGGATTTCTTGATGATCGCATCCGGCACATCGTGCTGCGTATTAGCGGCGCGCACTTGCCCGTCGTATTGATTGCGGCCCATCACGTAACCGAGCGTAAAAAACACCGCGGAGAAAACCAGCATCAGCAAAAACAAGCCGATGACGTGCCGGCCTTCCAGCACCCGCTCGCCCGCACTTCGTTTTTTCCCCGCTGCCATCGCTTACCTTCTACTCCGATTATCAGCTGCCTACTTCGCGCCTAT
Organism: Candidatus Acidiferrales bacterium; assembly: GCA_035603415.1. Taxonomy (GTDB): domain Bacteria; phylum Acidobacteriota; class Terriglobia; order Acidiferrales; family UBA7541; genus Acidiferrum. The sequence goes on along the minus strand of DATNKL010000143.1, from coordinate 10,283 downwards.
TTGCCCGCTTACCGGTCCGGGACCTAAAGCCCGCGTCCACTGGTTAATAATATCGATGGGCAAAGGAAACACAATCGTTGTGTTCTTCTCCGTGCCTATTTCCGTCAGTGTTTGCAGATAACGCAGTTGAATAGCCGTCGGTTGCGTTTCCAGAACTTTTGCGGCATCCGCAAGTTTTTGCGACGCTTCGTACTCCCCTTCAGCATGAATAATTTTTGCCCGCCGCTCGCGTTCCGCTTCTGCTTGCCGCGCAATGGCCCGCTGCATCTGCTCGGGAATATCCACCTGCTTCACTTCCACCTTGGAGACTTTAATTCCCCACGGTTCCGTGTCCGTGTCCAGAATAATCTGCAGCTTGGCATTCACTTTATCGCGTTGCGATAAAATTTCGTCCAATTCGAATTGCCCCACGATACTTCGCAGCGTCGTCTGCGCCAGTTGCGAAGTGGCGTATTGATAATTCTGCACCTGCGACATCGCCAGGTTCGCATCTACTACCCTAAAATAACAAACCGCGTTTACTTTCACCGAAACGTTATCTCGCGTAATGATGTCTTGCGGCGGCACGTCCAGCGTCTCGAGCCGCAGGTTGATGCGGTACAGCGTTTCTATGGGCCAGAAAACCAGGTTGATTCCCGCCGTTTTCGCTTCCGGAAGCAGCCGCCCCAAACGCAGCACCACGCCCCGCTCCCACTCCTTAATGATGTACAACGAATTCCAGAACCAGATCAGCCCAATGACGATAATCACCACGATTCCCATGAAACCTATTTCCATGCTGTCCTCCCCGCGTTGGACAACTCTTAACTGTGGCTCGCTGCCGGCGACTGCGCCGGTTCGACATAAAGTTTCAATCCTTCAATTCGCAACACGCGCACCGGCGCGCCCTCCGGCGCTTCTTGCGACGACACTGCGCCCCACAATTCCCCATGAATTCGAATCATGCCTTCCACACCGGCACGCAATGCCGACACCGCGATGCCCTGCTCGCCGATCAATTCTTCCATGCCTGTCGCCGCTTTCCATTTTCGCGAGCGCAACACCAGCCGCATCAAAAATACCGTGAGCACCGCAAACGGCAGCGTCGCCGCCAAGGCAATTCCCAAACTCACTCCCCCATTCGTCAACGGCGAGCGCACCAGAAACATCGCCCCCAGCAACATCGACAGAATCCCGCCCACCGCCAGCACTCCATGACTCGTAAATTTAGCTTCCAGAATAAAAAATCCTAACGCCAGCAGGATCAAAAACAGCCCCGCAAAATTTACCGGCAGCAAATGCATCGCATACAGCGCCAACACCGCGCAAATCCCGCCAAACACACCCGGCGCCACCACTCCGGGATGCGTGAATTCCGTATAAAGGCCCAGCACACCCACCAGCAGCAAAACAAAAAATGCGTCTGGCTCCACGATGCGCGCCAGAAATCTCTGCCGTGCCGACAATTCGAATGGCACAAAAGCCGGGTGCGGGAGCGCCAGCGTAACTTTGCTCCCGTCAAACCGCGTGATCGATCGTCCATTCAGTTGCCGCAGCAGATCCTCGCGCGAGCTGGCTACCACATCGATTAACTTGTTGTCCAGCGCCTCTTTTTCCGTGAACGCCTTGGCTTCCGTAATGGCCGTCTCCGCCAGCGCAGGGTTCCGCCCACGCCGCTCCGTGAAGCTGCGCAAAAACGCCATCGCATCATTATTAATTTTCTTGCGAAATGTTTCGTCGATCTGCTGCGCGAATCCGCCAATCATGATCACCGGTGACGCCGCACCCGCGTGCGTGCCCGGAGCCATGGCCCCGATATCCGCCGAAAGCAAAATATAAAATCCCGCGGAAGCTCCCCGCGCCCCAGTCGGCTCGACGTACACAGCCACCGGCACCGGCGACGCCAAAATGTGCTGAATAATATCCTTCATCGAATCGCTGAGTCCGCCTGGCGTATCCATGGTGACCAGCACCAGTGCGGCATGCCGCTGCGCCGCATTTGCAAGCCCTTCTTCCATGTACGTCGCCAGTATCGGCTCCACTTCGCCGTTCAACTTCAGCTCCACCACTTCCGCCACTTGTGGCGACGCATGCTCCTCCGCAGCCGCGTTCGAACGCACCACAAACATCGCCGCTAAACACGCCACGCCACTCAAAACCGCAGCGAACATCCCGGCGCGTCCAAATCTCCCAGCCCAGCGCAAAAACATCCCATTCGAACGTTTCATCGCGGCCCCCCTTTCGGAGGAACTTCTGCAGCCTTTCCATTCTGCAAATGTTCCAGCAATTGCTTCGCTTCCGTATAGTTCGGCGCCAGCTTCAATGCTCGCTCCACTTCCACCCGCGCCAGCTCAGTCTTTTTCTGCTCCAGGTAAACACGCGCCAGCGTAGTGCGCACCACCGCCGAATCCCGCGCCTCCAGCGACAACTGCAACTCCTTTACCGCGTCGTCCAATTTGCCCTGCCGTCGCGCAATTTCCCCCAAACCCAGATGCGCGGAGGCATTCCCTTTGTCCGTAGCCAACGTCACGTGATATTCGTGTTCCGCGGCATCCAGTTGCCCGCCAGAAAGTTCCTGCCTCGCGCGACGCAAATGCGTCGCAGGCGTATCGCGCGCATCCAAAGGCCCACCCGTTGCCGCCCGCGCTTCCGCCGACTCCATCTCAAAGCGCAGCGTCTCCGGATCAATCTCCGTCGTCACCCTTTCGAAATGCGTCAACGAATCGCTCTTCGCATCCAGGTGTGTAGTTGTCAAACCATTGGGACCAAAAGTCTCCAGCGCGGCATTTCGCTCCTGGTCCGCCTCTTCTTGTTTGCCGGCTTTCTCCAGCGCCGCTACCAGCAATGAGCGGTCCTCCGGAATATCCGGCTCGCGATGCGACGCTTCACGAAACAGCGCTGCCGCGCCGTTAAAATCTCCCTGCCGTATCGCGATCAAGCCAAGATTAAACGGATAGTCGTCCTCATCCGGATCCAGTGCGGACGCCCGCCGCAAATTCTCCTGCGCCGTAGGAAATTTATTTTGCCGCGCTCGCGCGATCGCCAGGTTATTCAACACCTCCGGAAAATCCACCCCGGGAGCGCTGCTGCTGCGCAATAAAGTCTGCAACAAGGCAAACGCTTCTTCCGCCTGCTCCGGTTGATTCATCGACAACCGGCACACACCAACCGAAAATAGCGCCTCTAGGTAACGCTCGTGCGTCTTCGGCACTTTGGCGTACCACGGCAACGCCGCCGAGCAATCTCGTTTCGTAAAATATGCTTCTCCCAGCGCGTAATTCGGTTCCACCCATTCCGGTTCCAGGCGCACTGCTTCGCGCAACTCCCGCACGCGCGTTTCGTCCTCGTTGGCGATCAATCCACGAATGTAATGCTCAAACGCATCCAGCCGGATGGCCCTATGCATCTGGCTGAATTCCGTCAGACTCAACGGGTACGCGTGATCGTTCTCCGACAGCATCCGCCACAACAACCGCGTGTGCAGGTCCATCACTGTTTCTAGCGGCCCGCTTTCACGCAGCGGCGGCAATAGCGCCGCAGGATTTACTCGCAACAACCGGCTATCCATCGTCAAATTCTTTCCGTCAGAATTAAAACTGCCAAACACCACGAAGTCCGCGTCCAGATCCTCCGCCACATGCAACATGGTCGCGCGGCTCAATTTCGCCGTCGTCGGGATCCCGTAGCGCTCCAACTCCCCCAAGCGCCACGAATGCGAATAAACTTGCTCTCCCGCCGCCGACAATCCCTGGATAGTAAGTTCTTCCAGCCCTTCGGAAAGCCAGTCCAGCCGCGAGGATGGCCCTGAATTTTGAAATGGAAAAACCAGATAAATACCGTGTGTCGAATTGTTTTTGGCCGCGCTCGCAGTCCCCGACGCTGCGCCAGCGCCCGACGTCGCGCCTGACGACGCACCCTGCGCACTTCCTGCAGCAGTCCCCGTAGTGCTCCGCGAAAAAGCAGCGTTAGGTGAAGCTTGCGTACTCTGCGGTGAACAAAAATTCCAGGTGGGAAACAACAAGCTGGCAACAAATACAATCAGAAATTCATGAATGTAACTACGCGGCACCATGTTCCGACATTGTATCAGAGGGAAACCACTCTAAATGCTCACGATGTTCCTCACACGAACATCCGCCAACACCCCACCGCATCCCGAACCCTCCACTACCACGCGCTCAACGTTGCGCGCTTTCCACCGGCTTCAGCACAAGAATTTCCTGAATCTCCGGATTCTTCAGCAAACTCGCAAAGTCTGGATCGGTCTTGGCCGCGTTCAACTCTTTGAAACCTTCGTCCTTCGCCTTGCGCAAATAAATAATGCACCGCTCAATATTCCCCGCTTGCGCGAACGACTTCGCCAGCATGTAATAAAACCGCCCGCGATCCGTCACCGATCGGTCTTGCAACACCGAACCATTTCTCGAGCCATTATGCTCAAAAAACTGCGGGTCAAGCGTCAGCGCCTGGTGAAAAGACACCAGCGATTGTTCGTATTTCTTCTCGCCAAAATAGGCATACCCCAGATTGCTATACAGCACCGCCATATCAGTGCGTAGCTTTATAGCTTTTTGGTATGACTTGATGGCTTTCCCGTATTTCTTCCGTTGGTACCACACCGTCCCAATATTATTTTGCGCATCCGCATAAGTAGGATCGATCTTGGTGGCTCGTTCATAACACTTCAGCGCCAGCGTGAGCGCCTCTTGCTGGTGCAGCGCGATACCCAGCTTATTAAAATACACCGCGTTGCGCGGGTTCTCGTCCGCCAGCCGCTTGTACGTTTGCGCCGCTTCCCGGTAGTCCTTGCGCACCATGTACAGGTCCGCAAGTTGCTCCGTCGTCAGCGCCGGGCGCACCACGATTGCGGACGAATCCACCCGCTCTTGCTGCATGATCGGCGCGTCCGAAACTATTCCATTACGTTCAAAAAAAGATTGTCCTGCGGAGGGTATGCTGAAACTTAGAAGGAGAAAGCTTGCTGGAACTGCCGCACGAAACCTTATCATGGGGAGTCTCCCTTCTCCGGCGGAGGCTTGGCCTTGTCGGGATCCTTCTTCTTGCCCCCAAAGATACCAAAAATCTTCTGTAAAGCACCCTTTTTCTTTTGCCCCGCCTCCCCCTCGGCACCCTCCGACCGGTTCGCATTGGCGGTCCCATTAGCGCCCACCGGAGCCTCCGGCCCAGCCTCGCCAGGAACAATTCGGCCGTCTGCCCCAACCTGCGGCGCCTTTTGCCCACCGCCAAAAATATGCGAAAGCCACGACCCGCCACTCCGCCCACCATGTAACTCGCACAACTGTGTCGGCGCCGAACCTGTCACGTAAAACTCCGACCGGGTGGTCGGGCAATTCGGAGTCGCCAGCTCCATCGACTCGGGATCAATCATCACCGCCTGCACCCCTGCAGGCATCGTGAAATCCTTAGCGTCATGATAGGCAGGTAAAGCCGTCGCGTGGATCATGAAATCCGCCCACACCGGCGCAGCCGCCACCCCGCCCGCCAATCCCAAGTCGCGGTTATCGTCAAACCCGATCCAGATTACGCACACCAGGTTGGTCGTGAACCCCGCAAACCATCCATCGCGCGACGTCCCCGTTTTTCCCGCCGCTGGAAGCGTGAACCCCTTCTGCCGCACCGCCGCGCCCGTTCCGCGGTTCAATACGTCTTTCATTACGCTGGTGGTTAAATATGCGACTCGCGGATCCAGCGCCACACGCGTCTGCGGCTCAACTTCTTCCAGTGTTGTGCCATCCGCGCCCACAACCCGCTTCAGAAATTCCGGCTCCGCCCGCGTGCCGATATTCGCAAACGTCGTGTATCCCGCGGCCACCTCAACCGGCGTCATCTCATACGCGCCCAGCGCCACCGCAGGCGTCGGCTGAATGTTATTTCCCAGTCCCATCTGCCTGGCGATCTGCACCACCCGCCCATAGCCAATCAGTTCCGCAACCTTCACCGTCGCCACGTTCAGCGAATTCGTCAACGCATCCCGCACCGTCACGTGCCCCATGAATTTTTCGCCGTAATTATTCGGCGTGTAATCTTTCCCGTCGAAGCTGAACGTCGTGGGCTCGTCATCCAACGTCGTCGCCGGAGTCACTATCGGCTGCACGTTATCCACCGCATTGTCGAACGCCGCCGCGTAAACAAATGGCTTGAACACCGACCCCGGTTGCCGGTGTGCCAGCGCGTGATTCAGTTGGCTTTGCCCGTAATCTCGCCCGCCAATTACCGCTTTAATCTCTCCGGTCCTGGGGTCCAGCGCGACCAGCGCGACCTGCGCCTGCGGAATGGTTTCGTTCGGCGTCCCCTTCTTGGCCTTAGCCTTCCGCCATCTCTCGTACTTCTTGGCCAATAATTTGTCGACGTTCTTCATCCCGGCATCGACCGCCGCCGCAGCCGCGCGTTGCAGCGCCGGATCAAGCGTGGTGTACACGCGAAAATTTTGGCCCACCAATTCATTCTCGGAATATTTCGCCAGCAAATGGTCCTTCACCATATCCACGAAATAAGGCGCTTCGCTGCCCGCCACCGAAGTGCGCACCAGCTTGATCTGTTCGCGCTTGGCATCCTGCACGTCCGCCTCGCTGATGTATTTATTCTCGAGCATCTGCGTCAACACTCGGTCGCGTGCCTGCGCGCCCCGCTCTGGATGCCGATCCGCCGCCGAGTAATAATTCGGCGCGCGAATAATCCCCGCCAGGTACGCGCACTCCGCAAGCGTCAGTTGCCGCATATCCTTGCCAAAGTACGCCACGCTCGCTTCGGAAAATCCGCGGATGCCAAAGCTCCCGCGATTGCCTAGATACACTTCGTTGGCATACAGCTCAAAAATCTGCTGCTTCGAAAACCGCTGTTCCAGTTCGATCGCCACCATGGCTTCCGCAACTTTTCGCCGCCAGGTCCGTTCGTTGGAGAAAAAGAACGTGCGCGCCACCTGCATGGTGATGGTGCTCGCGCCTTGATAATGATTGCTGCTATGCCGCAGGTCCGCCCACGCCGCACCGAAAATCCGCACAAAATCGAACCCGCCATGTTCCAGATATCGTTTGTCCTCCGCCGACATGATGGCGTGCACCAGCGTGGGCGGCAGGTCCTGGTAAAGTACCGGTCGGCGTTTCTCTCGCGCACTATCAAAAAGATTAGTGATCAGCTCCGGCTCGATTTCGGCGCTACCGAAATCCGTTCCGCCACCAAGCGGGCGAATGCTCTTAATCGTCTTCCCCGCAAACTGGACACTTAACCCATTCGTCGCGGCAAAGTAGGAAAGCTTGGACGGGCGAATCTCAACCGTGTTTCCCTGCACCACAAATTGCCCCAGCGAATTATCGTCCCGCACCGGCCGGTAACCCACCTTGGTGAGGTAGGTCGTCAACTCCCCCGCGGTCCGTACTTCTCCTACGGAGATCTGTTGCGGCGCCGAAAAAAGCTGCGTGGTGTTTTGTAACACTCGCCCGGAAAGCCGCGCGTCGATCATCCGCGAATACTTAATGTAGTAGTAGGTGTAAACGCCCGCGGTGGTCAAAACGGCAGCAAAAACAATGCCCAGAAGCGTCAACCCAACAACGGAAGTAAAAAATCCCTTTTCAAGACGAATGCGCAAACGTTGGCTCCAACCCTGAAAATTCATTGTCTCGCAAGCGCCTCTACTAACAAAGACGGACCTGAACGCTCAAATGTTGCCCGCGCCGTCCGCAGAGATGGTTTCCACGTGTATTCAACAATAGCGGCCGCAATTTCTAATAAAGCGACTTATTTTCGCTCGAGGGCGTGAAATGCAAGTCCATGTGGTAGGAAAGCAAATCGATCGGAACCGTGTAATCCATGGCGATCTTTACAACTTGCTGACTCGCCTCGACCTTTATGTCTTCTCGTTTCACCGGAATTTCCAGGTCTCGCACCACTTTGTAGACATTGTCCCGAATCTGTTCATCCGTGTAGCGGTTCACCACCGCGAAGCGCGCTTGCTCCTGGATTTTGTCCGCCAACTGATATTCCGCCGCGTATGGCGGAACGATCTTTACCGCCGCGTAAACCGCAAAAGCCAGAATCGCCGTAACAATAATAGCCTTTATTTTCCCTGCTCCACGCTCGCCAGCCGACATGCTCAGGCGCCCCGCCCCTGGCGCACACCAGTCCCCGCGCTCTTCCCCGCGATTGCACGCGTCTCTAATCTTCATACTTCGAAGCTAGCATCGCCCCACACCACTGTCTAGAACGCCGCGACCGCCTGTTTCCGGAATTGAACGGGTAAGTCCAGTCTGAGGTGACTCCAGGAGCCCCCACTCTTCCCGTTTCGCTACAAATTAAACAATCGCGGCGGGTGCTCCGGTTTCGCACTTGAGTGATGAACCCGGGTCTTGGGTCGCTGTATATCGATCGCAGCGCTCTTCGCCACACGCATCACAAACCAAAAAAATGCGGAGGGTGCACAGGCTCGCTTTGTAGCCTGGCTCTTTCTTCAATTTTCGTTGCCAGTAATTTCGTTGTCCCTTACCTGGCCAGCCGCTCAGTAAGCCCGGGCGAAAATCGCCCGTTCAGCCGCCGGTTTCCCACAATTAACGCACTTCCCCCCATGCGCGCTCTTCTCATTGTCCGGATCCAGTGGAATACAGCGCATCGTCGCCCGCGTCTCTTCCTTAATCTTCGCTTCACACTCCGCGCTGCCGCACCAATGCGAAAAGGCAAACCCGGTCTCCACCGCCTTCTTCAATTCCTCGTAGTTCTCCGCGTCTTGCGTATGCGACTTGCGGAACGCCAGCGCTTTGTCATATATGGACTGCTGAATCTCCACCAGCAAACCTTCAACCGTTCTTGGCAGATCCGCCAAGGACGCGCTCACTTTCCCTTCCCTGCCTGGCCGATCGCGCCGTGCCAGTACCGCCGACTGCTTGGCCACGTCCTTAGGTCCCAGTTCCACACGCAAGGGAACGCCTCGCATCTCCCAATCGTTAAATTTCCACCCAGGGCTAGGGCCCTCCCGTTCATCCAGCGTTACCCGAATATTTGCTTTCACCAGTTCTTCTTTGAGCTTCCGCGCCACGCCCTGCACACTCGTTCTTTCTTCATCAGTCTTATAGATCGGCACAATCACCACCTGGTAAGGCGCAAGCTTTGGCGGCAGCACCAACCCCTGATCGTCCCCGTGCACCATGATGATCGCGCCGATAAACCGCGTCGATAGCCCCCACGAGGTGGTCCAGCAAAATTGCTGCTGCCCATGCTGGTCCAGATACTTCACATCGAAAGCCTGTGCAAAATTTTCCCCGAGGAAGTGCGAAGTCCCCGCTTGCAGCGCTTTCCCGTCTCCCATCATGGCCTCGATGGAAAACGTATGATCGGCTCCCGCAAACTTCTCCGCGTCGGATTTTTTCCCTGGTATCACCGGAATCGCCGCGTCGGCGACCGCAAAATCCGTATAAATGTCCAGCATCTGCCGCGTTTCCGCTTCGGCTTCTTCGCGCGTGGCGTGCGCCGTATGCCCTTCCTGCCAGTAAAATTCCAGCGTCCGCAGAAAAAGTTTGGTGCGCAGCTCCCAACGCACCACGCTGTTCCATTGATTCATCAAAACCGGCAGGTCCCGGTAAGACTGAATCCATTTCGACCACATGTGTCCGATGATCGTCTCGGAAGTCGGCCGGATCACCAGCGGCTCGGCCAGTTCTTCTCCGCCGCCGATGGTCACCACCGCCAGCTCCGGCGAGAACCCCTCCACGTGATGCTTTTCCTTGTCGATAAAGCTGCGTGGAATCAGCATCGGAAAAGCCACATTCTGATGCCCGGTGGCCTTGAACCGCCGGTCCAGCGCTTGCGTGATGTTTTCCCATAGCGCCCAGCCATACGGCCGCACCACCATGCATCCGCGCACCGGCGCGTAATCCGCAAGCTGCGCTTTCAATACCAGTTGGTTGTACCACTCTGAAAAATCTTCTGCGCGAGTCGGGAGCTTTTCTTCAGCCATGCGGGCGGTTGACCTGTTCTCCTGCTTTTCTTAGGGTTTGCAGCGGCTAACACTCAAGAAAAATCAATGATTAGTGACTACGAAGCGTAGCGAACGCCTCGCGCAGTGTCAACGCGCCACCCCGCGCTCCTGTTCGAGTGAGCGCCATCGTCGCAATTCCAAAACATTCGGTAGTGGTCCGTTTCCGTTTATCAGCCACGTGGATTACGCATTATAAAAGGGCGCCCCTTTTTTGGAGTAGGTTTTGAGTGCTGACCTCATCCCCTACTGAAAGGAGCACCCTAAATGGACAGTACGAAGTATATCGACAGCACAAAGTATATCGGCATGGACGTGCACA
>DATNKL010000169.1:0-28630 GCA_035603415.1 Candidatus Acidiferrales bacterium | reverse complement strand
TTCATGTCTCCGTCTTTACGAATCGAAGTATAGAGGTCAGCGGCTTTGAGGAATTGTTCCTTGGGAATCCCGGTGATCCGCTCAACCATCTCCGGCGTGTAGCGGCTGTAATGCTTCTTCAGAAGCTGAAAGACACAATTGCGGTTTTGCAGCGAGAGATCGTAAGCGAGTGTTTCCGGCAACGCCAAAGCCGGCGGCGGCGAAGCCGGTTCGGGATAAGCGGTAACCTCAGCCATTTTCTGTGCGGCCATGGCTTTGCTCGCGTCGTCGGCGACCGCATAATTCCACGTCGACTTGTCGTAGCTCTGCGTCTTGGCGTCGAAGCCGGAGAAAACGCCGTCCGTATCGCCAGGCAACTGAAAGCCCGGTTTGACGATAAATGCTGCGTTCGTGTAGTTGACCAGGTATTCTTTTGCGATACGGTTGTTTTCGATGGCATAGCGAATGACGCCGCCGAGGAACGCGATGTCCGACCCAGCGCGAATCTGACAGTGGAGATCAGCCACCGAAGCCGTGCGGGTGAACCGCGGATCGACCACAATCATTTTCGCATTGCGTGTGCGTTTCGCTTCGATGGGCCATTTGAATCCGCAGGGATGGTTCTCGGCCGGATTACCGCCCATGATGAGCATCATGTCGGTATTCTTCATGTCGACCCAACCGTTGGTCATCGCCCCGCGTCCGAATGTTGGTCCCAAACTTGAGACCGTGGGGCCGTGTCAAACCCTGGCCTGGTTTTCTAAATGCACGACTCCCAGTGCGTGCATCGCTTTCACAACCAGATAGTTAAACTCGTTGGTATCGGTACAACCGCCGATCCATGCCACCGATTCCAGCCGGTTTACCGTGTGTCCTGCGGCATCCTTCTCGATGAAAGTGTCGTCGCGGGTCTTTTTCACGCGCGCTGCGATTTCGTTGATGGCATCGTCCCATGAAATGTCCTGCCAGTCAGTGCCACCAGGACGGCGCACTTGGGGCTTCAGCAGACGTCGGTCGTTCATGATCTCTTGCTGCAGCGAGGAACCCTTTGGGCAGAGAGTGCCACGATTGGTCGGATGATCCGGGTCTCCCTCGACGTGCACCACCTGCGCAGTCACATTCTTTGCGCGGTCTCCAATCGTGTAGATGATGGTGCCGCAGCCCACCGCGCAGTAGGGGCACGTAGACCGCGTTTCGCTGGCTCTCGCGATTTTGAGCTCGCGAAGCTGTGCGTAGGCGGGTTGCAAATCAAATCCGAAAACCGCTGCGGCCACACTACCAACGGTTGTTAATTTCAGGAAGTCACGACGGGTAGGCTGCACGGGCACGTCCCTTAGCAGTTTTTGCAGAGCCACTTGTGTTACAGGTCCTTAATAGAACGATACCGTATCGGAGTCAAGTAAACATTTGCAGTTTTTGGGACTGACCGGCGCGAAGCCCGCGCATACCTAAAATCCTCAGGACAAGTTACAATATCGGCGCGGCTGGCATGCCTATCATGCTGCCGGTAATCTTTGCATCCTGTGCGCGTATCAATATACACACGATACACACGCAACTGTTGCAGAGTTGTATGCGTATGGACTGAATACGCAGTTCTTACCCTAAGGAGCAACAGCGCGGATGGCCACGCAGCCACAATCCATTAAACCCGACCTGGGCAGTCTGCGCATCGGCGATGCCCACCGAAAGGGTCGTGCGGGGGCCGGCAAGCGCTTTGTGATCATTGTGTTGGTGATTCTTCCTCTGGCGGCCATCGCGGCGGCCACTTTTGCCTTTCGGAATCAAAAACCTGTCGTTCAGGTGATGACGGCCACCAAGGCAGAAGCCGGTGGCCGCCAATCGCTACTTAACGCCAGCGGGTATGTGACACCGCGCCGGCGCGCCACCATAGCCGCCAAGATCACCGGTCGCGTGACGGGTGTTTATTTCGATGAAGGCACCCACGTTCGCCAGGGACAGTTGCTGGCTACTCTGGACGATTCCGATGTAAGGCGAGCGCTGGAGTCTGCGAAGGCTGACCGCGAATCGGCGCAGGCGGCCATCGCCGACTACGTCGTGCAATTAAAGAACGCCAAGATTCAGCTGGGGCGTGCGGAGCAACTTCAGAAGGCCGGCGTACAGACACAGGAAAATCTGGACAATGCATCCATGGCCGCCGACAGCCTGACCGCGAAGATTGCGCTCGCCAAACAGCAGGTTGCGGGCGCCGATGCGCGCATTCGCGAAGCGCAGCAGGCGGTGGACAATACCGTGATTCGCGCGCCATTTGACGGAATTGTCGTTTCGAAAGACGCCCAGGTCGGAGAAATGGTCTCGCCGATTTCCGCGGGCGGCGGGTTTACCCGCACCGGCATCGCGACCATCGTGGATATGAATTCGAATGAGATCGAAGTGGACGTCAATGAATCCTACATTGCGCGAGTGTTGCCCAACCAACCCGTTACCGCCACGCTGGACGCTTATCCTGATTGGCAAATTCCGTGTAAGGTGCGCACGGTAATCCCGACTGCAGACCGGCAAAAGGCTACCGTAAAAGTGCGCATTTCCTTTCTGAAGCTTGATCCGAAAATTCTGCCGGACATGGGTGTGAAGGTGGCTTTCCTGTCCGAGGAGCAGCCCAAGGCCAAAGGGCCGGAGCCGATGACTTACGTTCCAAAAAGTGCGGTACGCAGCGATGGCGGAACTTCATTCGTTTTTCTGGTGCATGACGGCAAGGTCGAGCACCGCGCCATTAAGGTGGGCGCTGATCGCGGCACGGATGTCGCGATCATGGCAGGCGTGATGCCCGGAGATTCGTTAGTGGTTGCCGGTCCGGCTACTTTGCACGACGGCGATAAAGTTGAAATCAAACAGTAGGAGCTGATTATGATTCGCGTAGATGGACGGTCTGATTCTTCCAGCCTCATTCGCGTCCGCGGCCTGAATAAAACGTATCGCCGCGGGGGCGAAAATATTCAGGTTTTGCAGGGGCTGAACCTTGACGTGGACCAGGCCGATTTCGTGGCGTTCATGGGTCCCAGCGGATCGGGCAAGACCACGCTGCTGAATTTGTTAGGTGGCCTGGATGTGCCATCCGCTGGCAGCATCACCGTGGCGGGCGACGAAATCACGCACATGTCCGCCAGCAAGCTGACGCAATGGCGCGCGCGACACGTCGGATTTATTTTCCAGATGTACAACCTCATCCCGGTGCTTACCGCGTTTCAAAACGTGGAGCTACCGCTGCTGCTCACCAAGCTTTCTAAATCCGAGCGCCGCAACCACGTGGAGACCGCGCTCGGCGTGGTGGGCCTAGCCGATCGCATGAACCATTTCCCTAGGCAGCTCTCCGGCGGACAGGAGCAACGCGTCACGATCGCACGCGCCATTGTCTCTGATCCGACCTTTTTGCTGTGCGACGAACCAACCGGCGATCTGGACCGGAAGAGCGCGGATGAAATCATGGCGCTCATCGAAGAGCTGGTGGGCAAGTATCACAAGACGGTGCTGATGGTGACGCACGATCCGGTGGTCGCGGCGCGCGCGCACACGACATTACATCTCGAGAAAGGCGTCCTGGTGGAGGGTGCTGCACGCAAGGGCGTGCTGGTGGGAGGTGTGGCGTGAAATTCAACCGATTCATATTGGCAAATTTGTTTCGCAAGAAAGTTCGCCTGGTTTTGACCATCGGGTCTTTCGCGGTGGCGCTCTTTTTGTTCACTTTCCTCGCGGTGGTGAAAAGTGCATTCAGCCGCGGTACGGAACTTGCCGGCGCCGATCGCCTGGTAGTGATCAACCGCGCGGGATTGATCAATGTGATTCCACTTTCATACCGCGACAAGATTTTGCAGATCAAGGGCGTCAAAGCGGTCACTCATAACAACTGGTTCGGCGGCGTTTATCAGGACGAGAAGAACTTTTTTCCTCAGTTCGTCATTGACCCGGAAAATCAACGCCAGGTAATGACAGAAATGCGTGTTCCCGATGATGAGTGGAATAACTTTGTGAAAGATCGCCAGGGAGCCGTCGCGGGAGCTGGCCTCGCAAAACGCTTTGGGTGGAAAGTCGGTGATCGGATCCCGATCAAGAATGCGCTTTACGGACCTACAAAGACTTGGGAATTCGTGTTGGACGGCATTTATCACAATGATCATCCGGGCGGAGACGAGAGCCAGTTCTGGCTGCAGTGGAAATATTTTGACGAGACGGTGCCGTCGGTGATCAAGAGCCAGGTCGGGTGGTACGTGGTGAAACTGGATTCTCCGGATGACGCTGTTCCAGTCGCTGCAGCCATCGATAAGGGCTTTGCCAACTCTTCCACCGAAACGAAAACAGAAACTGAATCCGCGTTCGCAGCCGGGTTTGCGAAGCAACTCGGGAATATAGAATTGCTGATCCTGACCATCGGCGGTGTGGTGTTCTTCACGCTGTTGTTGGTTACCGGAAACACCATGGCTATCTCCGTTCGCGAACGCGTCGGAGAATTGGCGGTGCTGAAAGCTATCGGCTATCCGGACCGCTATGTACTGTTCTTTGTATTGTCGGAGGCGTTGGTCATCGCGCTGATTGGCGGATTGATCGGACTTGGGCTCGCGGTGCTGGCGATTCCGGTGGTGGGTGCGGCATTGAGAGGCCTGCTTCCGCCTTTGCTTTTGTCTGTCAGTGTTTTGTCGCTGGGTCTGGCTTTTGCAATTTTCGTCGGGGTTGCCAGCGGCCTGCTGCCTGGCATCGGCGCGATGCGCCTGCGCGTTGTAGACGCGTTGAGGAGAGTTTAAAGTGGCCATTCCGGTCATTTACAATTTTCGCAGCGTGAAGGTGCGCTGGACGTCAGCTATCGTCGCGGTACTTGGTATCGCAGGCACCGTGGGCGTATTCGTGGCGATGCTTTCATTGGCGCGCGGATTCAAGGCCACGCTGGTCTCGTCCGGCTCGGTTGATAACGCCATGGTCATGCGCGCGGGCGCGACATCCGAAATGACCGGTGGCGTGGGCATCGATGCCGTCAAAATATTGCAGGACGCTCCCGGAATTGCGCGATCTTCTGACGGCCCGCTGGTGACACCGGAGGTTGTGCTGGTCGCGCCCATTCCGCTGATTTCCACTGGCACGGACGCGAATGTTCAGATCCGTGGTGTGTCGAAGAATGTTTTACAAATTCGCAATAAAGTGAAAATTGTCGAAGGACGGATGTTTCAACCGGGGCTTAATGAAGTTGTCGTTGGAAAAAATGCCAACAAGTCGTACAGCGGTTTGACGCTTGGGAATACCATCAGTCTCGGGAATGTTCGTTGGCTGATTGTGGGTATCTTCGATGCCGGGGGCAGTTCTTTTGACTCGGAAGTGTGGGCGGATGCGCATCTGCTCGGTCCGGCCTACAACCGGCCGGATACGTTTTTTCAATCTGTCACAGTGCATCTCGTTTCCCCCGACACGCTGCAACAATTCAAAGATGCGGTGACTTCCGATCCGCGACTCAACGTGGATGTCACGCGCGAGATTGATTATTACTCCAAGCAATCCACGCGCCTGACCACATTGATTACCGTTCTGGGCGGATTGATTGCCGCGATTATGGCTATCGGCGCAGTTTTCGGTGCGTTGAATACCATGTACTCGGCCGTGGCCGAACGGGGACGAGAAATCGCTACGATGCGTGCGCTTGGTTTTGGTGGTCCGTCGGTGGTGCTTTCATTCGTGATTGAGGCGTTGTTGATTGCCTTTGTCGGCGGCTTGATTGGATGCCTGGTGGTGCTCCCGCTCAATGGGCTGACTACCGGAGCGATGAATCTGCAAACTTTTTCGCATCTGGCTTTTGCATTCAAAATCACGCCGGAATTGCTGGTGAAGGGAATTATTTTTGCGCTGGTGATGGGATTTGTGGGTGGCCTTTTACCGGCGGTACGTGCAGCAACTCAGCCGGTAGCCCAAGCATTGCGCGAGCTATAGATTAGCGGGCACGTTGAATCTTATCGAGTTCGGCGCCGTCGGTCTGCGGCCATTCTGTCGAAACCACTCAATTACTCGCCGTTCCAATTCGGCGGGCGCAATGCCGATAGCGCCGCAATGATCTGCTTCCCGGAACTTCCCATAGAGCAACATTTCGATTTCCGGCGGCTATTTTTCTCGAATGCCGTACCGGAATATTGCTGTCAACTTGCCCGTGAATCAACAGAACCGGCACCTTTGTCATTTCGACAGCTTTTTTAGGGGAGTCGAGATCGAAATTCAGATCGTAGCGCCATTGCGCGTAAATAAAAGCGCATTCCACGATGGGGCGCAAAATAATCCGGCCTGCCCACGGACCCGTGTGAAAAAATTGTCCGACACGATCGTAGGCAATTTCTCGAAAACTCGAAAAAGGCGATTCGGCCGCTATGGCGCAAAATCGCGATTCGGAGTGAAGCGATTGCAACAGTCCGGCCGCACCCATCGATTCGGCAAATCCGTATACACATGAAGGGTGTTCGTTCACGGCAAGCCAGTTGAGCCAGCGGTGGAGATCGTTTAACTCACGTATGCCGTAGGTGGCTATCTCGCCGCCACTCATGCCGTGGGCACGCGCGTCTGGCATCAGCACGTCATATCCATGCCGCAGGAAAAATTGCGCGTAACCCATCATGCCTGCGCGGTGGTCACTCAGTCCGTGTGACAGGATGACGGCATAGCCAAAGCTTTTTTGCGGCTGAAAGTTCCAAGCTCGCAGGATTACGCCGTCATTTCGCAAGAATGCTGATATCGGTCAAATCAGCGGCATTCGAATTCGCCATTTCTCTGGCCTGCTGCTGATCGACTTCGAGTAGTAGACCGCGGCGTGGATGCAGCGCGCCCTCGGCCAGAAATATTCCAGCAACAATAGCCAGAACGAACACCGCTACAACGGTGCAAATGAAGGTAAACTTTGCAGTTCGCATCTAACAGAAGATACGAAATTTCCGGTAAATTAGTTCATTAAAGTCATGGTTTACTTTAATCGGCGAGGAGCTTCCTATGAAAGAATCGCAACGGTGGCCTGCGCTTCCTCTGGCGGAGTGGAAAGACACTTATGCCACGCTGCACATGTGGACGCAGATCGTGGGAAAAATTCGCCTGGCGCTGGGTCCACCAATCAACCATTTCTGGGGCACAACATTTTACGTGACCGCGCGCGGGCTGACCACCTCGGCAATGCCGTATCACAAGGGCACGGTTGAAATTAATTTTGATTTCATCGCTCACGCTTTGGAAATCGTAACCAGCCTTGGAGAAACCAGATCGTTCCGGCTCGTTCCACGTACGGTGGCACAATTTTATTTTGAACTGATGTCCGCGCTGCATTCTTTAGGTATCGACGCGAAAGTGTGGACCATGCCGGTTGAAGTGCCGCGACCGGTGCGCTTCAACCAGGATGAAGCTCATTCGTCTTATGACAGTGAGTACGCGCATCGATTTTGGCAGGTGCTGGTCAGCGTGGACACTGTCCTTCGCAAATTTCGCTCACGATTCATCGGCAAAGCCAGTCCGGTGCATTTTTTCTGGGGCAGTTTTGATCTGGCGGCCACGCGTTTTTCCGGCAGGCGCGCGCCAGAACGTCCGGACGCAGACTTCATAACCGAAGAGGCTTACTCGCATGAAGTGATCAGCCACGGATTTTGGCCCGGCGATGGCGCGGTGATAAAAGACGCCGCATTTTATGCTTATGCCGCACCCGAGCCGGCGGGTTTCAAGGACCAGCGCGTAATGCCTTCGAAGGCTTTCTATAGCGGCGAGAAAAACGAATTTTTTCTTATGTATGACGATGTGCGATTGGCGCATTCGCCGGAGCAAGCTTTACTGGAATTTTGTCAAAGTACTTACGAGGCTGGCGCAAATCTCGGGCATTGGGATCGCGCGAGTCTGGAGAAGTCGGCGTCAAGTACCCACGTATAATTCGCAATTGAATGGTTATCCAGTGGGCGAACATTTTTCCTGACCTCCCAACAAGTTCTATTGGCTAAGGAACGTCGTGGAAGCAGGTTTTGACGATACGGAAGATTGCGTGCTACCGCGCGGAGAATAGATTATATTTCGGGAGCTTAGCCCAGAAAGTTAACGGCTAAGAGACTTTCGGTGCAATCGTTTCAGCGGACGGAACAGGTTTGGCAATGTTGCTAGCGCTTCCGGATGCCGCGGAGTTGGCGGTCGGTAGCGTCGGCTGTAACGCGGCTCCAGCGATAACAGGATCACTGCCAGGATCGGAATTGGAAGCCGCCGGCGGATGGGCTCTTCCCGCCGCCGAGGATGAAATGTCCGTGTCCGTCAACGCCACCGCCGGCGTGGAACGATAACGTACTATCAGCAACGTAAGATCATCAGCCTGATGCGCGCCTTTGGCAAAATTTTCCACCGACTCCAGAATCGATTTCTGCAATTTATCCAACGCGCAATCGGATTGGCCAGTCAGTACTTCACGCAAGCGCGGCACGCCGTACAATTCTTCGTCCGGATCCATGGCCTCGGTGACGCCGTCACTGAACAAAATCAACGTATCACCGGGCTCGAGCTTAACGTGGGCGGTGACGTATTCTGCTTCTTGCACCAACCCAACCGGATAAGAGCCTTCCGTAAACGGCTCCTCGGCGACTCCATGACGAATCAGAAAAGGCGACGGATGGCCGGCATTGATGTAATCCATCTCGCCATCATGATCGAGGATGCCAAAAAACATGGTGGCATAGCGGCCAACTTCCGAGTGGCTGCAGAGAAAGCGATTTACGTGATTGAATACGCGCGCGGGATCTGTGCCCAAAGTCATTCCCGAAAGCGCGCCCTGTAACATCGTGGTCAGCAGCGCGGCGCCCAATCCTTTTCCCGAAACGTCGGCGAGAAGAAAGGCGGTGCGCTTATCGCTGAGTGGAAACACATCGAAGTAATCGCCTCCAACGGACAGGCAAGGAAAATTAATGCCCGACACCGCCAGATGCGGAAATTCGCGGAAGTCGCGCGGCAACAGCGCTTGCTGAATGTCGCGCGCGATATTGATTTCTTGCTCCATGCGCTGGCGCTCGCGTTCGCGTTCGACCAATCGCGCGTTATCCAGAATGCTGGCGGCGTCGGCGGCGAGCGCGTCAAGAATTTGGCGATCCAGTTTTGAAAACGCGGCAGGGCGGCGCGAATCCATATACAACACGCCCAGAAATTCGCCGCGCTTGACGTTGACCATCGATTCCTGGGTATTGGCCCTCAAGTTCGCATACAACGGTATTACCACCACGGCTCGCAAGCGTTGCGCGATGATACTGTGCGCCGCCGCCAGATCCATGCCGGTCTGCGCCAAATCCTCGGTGATAACCGGCGACCGTTGTTTCAACGCCAACTGAATCGCGGTCTGGCTGGGCGTAAGGCTCTCGGGAGGCAGGCGCAAGCCGCCACTCCTGCGCGCCAGGCGCACCTTTAAATTTGCCGGGTCGTCGCCTTCCAGCAGCAAGCTGCGGTCGGCGTCGGTAACCGAGACAGCGTGATCCAGCATGGTGCCCAGCACTGAATCGAGCGGCAGCTGCGAATGCAGCAGCGTGGTAGCTTCCAACAACAAATTTAATTTGCGCAGACCGCCGCTGCCGGTGGGTTCGGAGGCGGTGATGTGCTCAATACGCGTCAGCAGGTGGGGAATAGACTCATCGCCGGTGCCGCTTCCGCCGCTCGAATTGCGGAAAATTATTTCGTACGAATCTTCCAGGCCGAAACTGATGGCGTCGCCACTTTGCAGTTCGCGGCTTTCGACTTTTTCACCGTTAACATACAGTCCCCGCCGCTGCCCGCGATCTTCCAGATAAAAGCGATTAGCTTCGGTTACGATGGCGGCACAATTCCGCGAGATGCGCCGGTCGGAAAGCTGCAGGTGATTACCGGTCTCGGCGCCGCGCCCGATATGAAATGGAGTCTGGGTGACGCGCGCGAACCTGCGCGCCCCGTCAGGCGACACCACTTCCAGGACCGGCTCTCCAGGCAGAGCTACTGAATCAGGCATGCTAGCTCCAGTGGTGGGATTGTAGCACGCAGGCGCAAATGGCTAACCAGGCCGTGCCATAAATCGCTACGTTTGAATGAATGGATTCAGCCTTTCACTTTTAGCTGTACGGGCAGCGAGTCCGGACGACTTTGGACTCATGCGCTTTTTCTTGTCCGAGAATGCCTGGCGGATTCCGCTGCGTGGGTTTTTGTTTGGCCGCCTTTGTTTGCGATACTTTGTTTCAAAGCGGTCATCAAATCCACGACCGGGGCCAGGCGCTTCGTCTTTTCAGGTTTAGGCGCCACTGTACCCTTTTCCTTACTTTCAATTAGCTCCTTTACGCGTTCCTGATATTCGTCATGGAATTTTTCAGGATGAAATGGCGCTATCAGGCCTTTTGCGAATTGCTCGGCGAGTGCAATCTCTGGCTTTTTCAAGTTGGTCGCGTAGTCTTTGCCATAACCCGCGACATTATGAATTTCATTTGGATAATAAAGGGTGTGCAGCGTTAGCCCACCCCGATAGGAGCGGAGAATCACGGTGCGTTCGCGCTGGTGCATGGTCACTTGCGCCAGGGCCGCAATTTCCATCTCTTCCATAGTCTTCAGCAACAGCGTGTACCCGCGGCGGCCGGCTTCGTCGGGAACGGAAAAATAAGAAGTCTCAAAAAAGATGGGATCCACATCGCTGAGTTTGACGAATTGCAAAATTTCCATGCATGAAGAAGATGCGGGCTGGAGTTTTTTCAGCTCTTCGCGATCGACGATCACCATTTTGTCTTTGTCAACTTCATAACCCATGACGATTTCGTCGCGCGACACTACTCTCTTGTCATACGGACAATAGAGCTGTTGCTGCACGCGATGTCCGCATTCGCGATGAACCTCATGAAAGCTGATATGCGAATAGCGGGCGGCCGTGAATAACTTTATCGGCACGGAAACCAGTCCAAACGATATGATGCCCTTCCAAACCGATGCGGCCATAATGCCTCCCCTGACTAACAACTATGGTAACGCGGTAAATTATCGCGTCAATTCGCGGTGGACAATCGGTTTTTATTTGACATGAAACCGGCAGCTACTGAAACTAAGCAGCATTGGGGAGGCCAAGCGTGTCGGATGGCAGCTCAAAAAATGCGGAGCGGGCAAGTCTGCCGCCGCAGGCAGGCGCAGCAGGGCGGTCTCCTAGAAGGCTAAGCACACACCAGCAAGCGGTTCTGATTCAAGTTTTGGCGGTGTTTCGACATGAAACCGTCCGTGTGTGCTATCTGCCTTCCGTGAGTGACGCGCTTAATTATGCTGAAGATTTTTCGACGATATTCAGGGCCATTAACTGGACGGTGGATCCCGCCGAGAGGGTCGAGCCTCTGCCGGAAAGCTCCAGCGGACTGGCTATCGTCGTACCAGAGGGAAAAGTGCCGTCCAGCGCTGAAGCATTGCGCGACGCGTTGCGAATCTACGGGCTCGAAGCCGAAATTGTAAGCGACCAGTGGAATTTGTGCGGAGCGAGAAATTTCGTGCTGGCGATCACCAAGGCCTGACGCTGCTACTTCTCGCTGGAATTGTTTTGCTTTACATCTTGCTCCACGGCGGAAATTTCCACGCGCTCGCGCTTGATGTCCAATCGTAGCCTGGCAAATATACTCATATAAATATTCGCGACCCACACCAAAGCGAAACCGGAAATTAAATAGCCGCGCCACCCTGGCAGTAATAATTTGAAACGCGTGATGATCAGGAAAATTGCGGTTACGTAGTGGCTGAAGCAGTATTCGCAGGTGAACAGATAAAAAAACTTACGCTCATAAATGGTGCGGCAGGTCTTGCTATTGCGCAGGCACCAATCGCGCGTCTCGCGGAAAACTTCTTCGTGCGTGATGGTCCAGGCGATGGAAGAAATGGGTATCGCGAGTATCGCCAGCGTCAGTACTTGTTGTCCGAGGCTCGGGTTCATAAGCACTTCGCTTTTAGGAAGCAACACGGGATACGTGGCGTACCAGATTATTATTCTAAAACGCCCAACTGGGCCAACCGCGCGGCCTCAAATTATGGGAATCACTCTGACTCGGCAGCACCGGCGCTAGCGTGCTCAGGAACCAAGTCAATTTGCTGGAAAACACTGACTTGCAAAACGGTCTGAGCCAGCGTGATGGCCAACTTATCATCGCCGGCGATGTTAAACCTGGCGGCCGCTTTGATGGGATCGCCGGAAAATTTCCACAATCCGACGATGATCTTGGCATTGGGCACGTTGGAGCGCACCCGCTTGTATAAATCGCGAGCGTGAAGAAGCGCGAAGGGTGGCAGCGCGGAGATGCACACAATGTCCGGAGCAGCCTCTTTGGTTTGAGCCAGCATTTCCGCGGTCGTTCCGATAGAGATGGCCTGGGCCTGGTACCCCGCGCGTTCGAGAAGCTGCGTGAGCATGATTCCGACAATCTCATCGGCTTCGTCACGAGCCGGGATACAAACCACGCTGGGGACGTGCCGAGGATGCTCTTCACGTATCCTAGGCGCTGAAAGTTCGGCCAAGTCCGACTTCGCCTTTTGCTCCTCGACCTCGGCGGGCTCTTTCGATCTGTCCCCCAGCTCGTCAAGTATTTCTTTGGTGCTTTTACAGATGAACTGTTCGGTGATCTCTTCGAGGTCGTCGTGATGGCGGTCCTGTTCCGCGAGCGCGAGCGCGGGTATCACCACCGAATCGTAAAGATCCTCAAGCGAATTTGTTTTTAAATAGTCTTCCAAAACCTGTTTGGCCTCAGCTTGATCGGAAGCGAGAAGGCGTTGGTAATAATGAGCCTCCGGCGACAAGACCGGTTGGTCGCCCAAGATAATATTAAGGAAGTGCAACGCCGGAACATGCCGTCCAAGAACAACCAGGCAGACGGTTAGAGGCGTCGACAACAGTAACCCGATGGGGCCCCAGATCAACGTCCAAAAGATAGCCGCAAATAAAATCGCGAAGGAAGATATTCCGGTGTTCGCGCCATAAATCAAAGGCTCAAGAAAATTGCCCACCAACATTTCTACAATCAAATACAAACCTATGGTGGCCACTGGGCCCGTCCAGGTGGGAAAAATCGCCAGCGAAAGCAAGATGGGCAGAACAGCTGCTAACGGCGAGCCGACATAAGGAAGAAAGCGCATCAGCCCGGCTACCACGCCCCACAGCATGGAATTCGGTATGCCAATGAAATACAGCCCGAGTCCAATCACTACGCCGAAGCAGCTATTGATGACCAATTGCAAAAGTAAGTAGCGGCTGACGCGGGACCCGGCGTCGTCCAAAGCCTGGGTCATCAAATTCAGATGCCCGTGGCCTACCAGGCCAATCAAGCGGTTCCGCAAATCTTCGCGTCCGGCCAGCATGAAAATTGTCAGCACCATGACGATGATGGCGCTCCCCAACGGGGTGATGACGCTGTTCAGGGATTCCAGTGGATTGGAGGCGGGCTGGAATACTTGCACGGGAACCGCTTTCGGTTGTTGTTGCGCGGTGGCCTTGCCACTTCCGGAATTCTTCGAGGACGGAACTGGTTCGTTCGGCGCTGGAGCATTCTCGGTGATTTCTTTGCCCAGTTCCTTCATCGATTCGGCGGCCTTATCCAGCCTGCGATTTTTGGGATTATGGATGGCGTCGATTTTTTCTTTTATGTTGGTCTTATAACTGGGGAGTTGATTGGTTACGTCAATCAGCTGGTTTGCTACCGTCCATCCCATGATGGCAACGCTGGAGACTGCAACGCTAACCACCAGAAAAATTGAGATGAAACGCGGAATATGAATTCGCTCTAACGCACTCACGAGCGGGGCCAGCACAAAGGTGAAGAGCAGCGCGAGTGCCAGCGGAACCAACATCACCCGCGCGAAATAAAGAGCGGTAATGACTACCACTGCAACGACTAAGGTGAGTATCCGAGAAGTGTCTTTCGCTGAAGAAGTACGGGCCACCGCAAAGTCACCTGATATTCAGAGTACAAGAATTTTTGTGATTTTAGTGAGAGTAACTGCGACTGTTGTATGACTGACATCACCGCATTCACAGAAGTTTGCAACGCTTAAGCGTGGATATCGTTGTTTGATATTGTGGAGGTTAACAGCTTCAACTGCCGCGGCCCGCGTGGAAGTAACTCGGTGGGCAGGTTGGAGGGAGAATGCTGGTCCTCAGCTGCGCTCTTTTCGATTTCCGAGCCTGCACACTGGCCGAGGAAGCCGTCATCTTCACTCATAGCCGCCAGGTCCGCCATCTCCTCATAAAAACCGAGCATAGGCCTCCGGTGAAAGTGCCGGGAATGACTTCAAGGCTTGAAAGTCCCTAGATTTAGACAACGCTGTCGTCGCGCCTAAAGCCGCGACCTACGACCCGCGATCTCAACCCGTAAAGCAGCGACCTACAACACGCGCAGAAAACGCTGCTTAAGCATACACGATTTAATGTGGATCGAAATAGCCTGGGTTCGACTGTTGGATTATGCAAGTCGACGTTAATTATCCACTCAGTACCGCGTGGGCTCAGACAATCTACGCTTTTTACCGGATGGCCCCGCGCCGCACCACAGAATACGATTCGCGGCGTTATTGATTCGGGACTCTTAACCCATAGCCCGACTCAGTGTGACCCGCTTCGGGGACCAAAAGGAGAAATCATGGACGAAAATTATCAACAAGACGCAGGACAGAAGTACGGTAATGGGGGCGGAACAGGAACGAGCGGCACGGCTTCCGGCACCGCTGCGAGATTGAAAGAGCAGATTTCCGACAAGGCTGCCGACGTCAAAGAGCGCGTATCGGACTTCGGGCGCAGGACCGCCGATAAAATCGACGCGTCACGTGGACCCGCGGCTGATTCTTTGAATAGGACGGCAGCGACGATTCATGAAAAGTCCGACCGTGTGGCGAGCGCGGCGCATGCCACGTCCGACCGTGTCGCCAGCGCGGCGCATGCCACGGCTGACAAGCTGCAAGCGACAGCGGAATACGTACGCGATCACGATTTCAAAGAGATGGCCGATGACGTGGCCGATTTGGTAAAGCGTTATCCTGGCCAATCTTTGGCGGCGGCCGCGATCCTCGGGTTCCTTCTCGCCCGCGTGATGCGCAGCAACGATTAAGGGTCCGCTGGGGGAGCTAAAATGACGACTCAAAACGGCAGAAGTGTGCCTGAAGTTCTTCAAGATATCGTCGGCAATATTCAGGAGATTATTCGCTCCGAATTTCGCCTGGCGAAGGCCGAAGTGAAAGAGGAGGCCTCCAAGGCCGCTCCGCCGTTAACTATGATCGTCGTCGGGGCTGCCATAGGCTTCTATGCGCTCGGCTTCCTCATATTCACCCTGGTGATGGGTCTCGCCACGGTAATGGCGACCTGGTTAGCAGCGCTCATCGTGGGAGCGGTGCTGGGCCTTATGGCTCTGGTGATGATCACCACTGCGTCGAAGAGGCTCAAGCAGGTAAATAAGGTTCCTGAACGAACGATTGAAACCATGAAGGAGAACGTACAATGGGCGAAAAACCAGATCAAATAGAGCGACATATTCGACATCAACGCAGCGAACTGGAAGACAATATCAGTGAGCTGGAGGAAAAAGTGAAGAGCGCTTTCGATTGGCGTACGCAATTTCAAGAGCGCCCGGCGATTATGTTGGGAGCGGCATTCGTGGGTGGCGCAGTGGTTGCCGCGCTGCTACCGAGCAGGTCAACTGTGACCAAGCGGTTGTCTTCGATGAGACACACGTCGAGCGATACCTGGACGCCTTACACCAACCGTGAGCCGGTGGCGCAGACGGAATCGACTTCGACACGTCCTTCCTATACAGGTGATTACTCTGCTTCGAAGACTTCGGAGACGTGGGAAAACTTGAAAAATGCGGCCATAGGTATGGCTACCGCTCGTATCAGCGAGTTCATCGAAGACCTGGTTCCCGGCTTTTCTGAGCATTATAGGAAGGCCGCGAGCGGGCGGCCGGTCACGCCTTTTAGTTCCATGCCCAGCGCCCGCGGGCCTGATGGGAGTGGATCCGGCGAGAGGAACTGGCAGAAACCCAACGGCGGATCGGATTACGCATCGCATTCGTAATTCGCGCTTGTAACTTTGCCGTCGTAAAACCAACCAAATGAAGCCGCGGAAACTGATCCGCGGCTTTCGTTTTTTAGAGTGAGTGACATTTTTGGTGACACAGAAAAGTGTATTTTTCCGAATGCGCGCGGTACTACAAAATGTGCCGACCCCTACAACGTTTACCTGATGGCTCCCGACACACATTCCACTTACTGTCCCACCATCTCTGAGGCGTCCCGACGGGCCGTCAAGGATCTATTCTAAGGAGACAGGAGAATGGACTTGCTTTGGACAATAGCAGTGATACTTGTGATTCTGTGGCTCCTGGGTCTGGTCACCTCGTACACGTTGGGTGGCTTCGTCCACATTCTGCTCGTATTGGCGATCATCGTTGTATTGATCCGCGTGATCCAAGGGCGCAGACCGGTCTAAAATTTCGCGCTGGCAAATTTAGCGCGCGAAGCATGGCTGATACGCAATTTACGGTTACAGGTAGGACAAAGCGCACCCCATTGGCATCGTGCGGGTGCGCACTTGTTTAATCTTTCGAATTTCTTGGCGGTCACGCAACACGAGGAGCCCGTATGACGGACAGCAATAAGGCGGACGACAAAAACGGATTGCTGGTGAGTGTGGCCGAGACCATCGGCTCAACGTTGGGAACTTTGGCCGCCAAGGCCGGCGCCGCGCAAAAGTCCATCGGCGAGACCACCAGTGAAGTAGTTCGAAAAGTGACAACGGCCAAACGCAAAGCCTCGGTGAAGAAAACCAAAAGAGCCACTACCAAGAAAACTTCCGCGAAACGGAGTGCGAAGTCAGGCAGGTCCGGCAAGCGCGCTTCGGCGGCAAAGAGCAAGCGTTCGCGCCGCCGGTAATTCCCAGACAGTTTTATTCGTACCTCAACGCGATGACGGGGTTGACGTGTGTCGCGCGCCTGGCTGGAATCCAGCAAGCGAACACCCCGATGATCAGCAACAACAGGGGAACGACCACCAGCGTAAGGGGATCGTGCGCCGACACTCCCCAGAGCTGGCTAGTAATCAGTTTGGCGAGCCCGAAGCTCACGCACAGGCCGATAACAATTCCCAACGCCACCAGCCGCAATCCAGTGCGTATCACCAGCCTCTGAACGTCCCCGCCATTCGCTCCTAATGCCATTCGTATGCCAATTTCGTGTGTGCGCCGGGCCGTGGTGTAGGCAATTACGCTGTAGACGCCGATCGATACAAGAATCACTCCGACCACCGCAAAGACGGTGACCAGCAGGAACCCAAATCGTGGCTGCGAATAGGAAAAGGAGTTGATGAAGTCTTCCATCGAGCCGGTCAGTGTTAACGCCACGCTGCGATCCGTGCCCCAGATCTCCTGCCGCACGGTGTTCATCATCAGCAACGGATCACCCGCAGTCCGCACTAGCACACCGCGTGCTGCGGAACCGGTAACTGTGTAAGGCACCCAGGTTTCCGGGATGATTGGATCCTGAAGACCCTGATTCTTAACGTCGTCGACAATGCCGATTACTTCGTACCAGGCATCCGGCTGGGCATCGGGGAATTTCTCCAGCTGCAGTATATGGATGCGCTTGCCGATGGGATCTTCGTCGCCAAAATATTTGCGCTGAAACGTTTGATTGATGACCACCAGTTTCCGCGCATTGTTGACTTCCGATTCCGTGAATCCGCGGCCGCGCTGAAATTGAATGCGTAGCACCGTAAAATATTGCTCGCTGCATAGCTGAAATAATGAAGTCCACTTCTCGGTGTGGACTTTGCCAGGAACTTCGATATCCGATGGAATCCCACCATAGGGCGGGAGCGTGCTGGTTTCCGTCGCCGATACAACGCCGGCCAGTGAATTCAGGCGCTGAAGCAGTGGTCGAAAGAACCCGGCCACCTGAGTTCCAGTTTTGTAGCGATCCTGCGGCAGCGGCAGCCGCGCCACCAGAATGTGCTCTGGACGCAGTCCCAATTTTACTTCATGTAGCGCCGCGAAACTGCGCATCAAAAGCCCTGCGCCGATAAGAAGTGTGAGCGATAAGGCCACCTCGAAAACAATTACGGCGTTGCGTATATTGGCGTGGCTGGAGCCGCCACTCGTTCCTTTACTGCTGTCGCGAAGAGAATCGTTCAAGTTGCGGCGCGACGCCTGCAATGCCGGAGCTAAACCAAAAACCAGCACCGTCAGCACGGCCACAGTTAACGTAAACAGCAACGCTGGACCGTTCATGTGGATGCTGCTCTCGGCCGGAATAATGTTAGGCGGGATAATGGCGATCAGGCCTCTCAATCCAGCCCACGCAAAGAGCGCACCGAGCAGGGCCGCTCCAATCGCTAGCAGAAGGCTTTCCACCATCAACTGCTGTATAAGGCGCCGCCTTCCGGCTCCAAGAGCCGCCCTGACGGCGAATTCTTTTTCTCGCGTGGTGGCGCGCGCGAGGAGGAGATTTGCGACGTTGCCGCACCCGATGAGCAGTAGCAATCCAACTGCAGCCAGTACGATGAACAAAGTAGTACGAAATTGTCCGACCACCAGTTCAGCCAGAGACGCTATTTGAATGGAAAAACGTTTGGGATAGTCCGCAGGGTATTGGGACGCGAGTTGTTTGGCAATTACAGTAAAGTCTGCTGCAGCTTGTTCTCTGCTGACACCAGGTTTGATATGGCCTAACAGGAACCAAAACCTTGGGAAGCCATTCGACGTAGTCAACGTGCGAACCGGCTTCTCGGGAATCCACATGTCCGCGTCACCCCACGCAAACCGCGGGGGCATGATTCCGATCAACGTGCGAGAGACTCCATTGAGGGTGAGCGTTTTATTAATCAACGAACGATCCGAGTTGAAGCGGCTTACCCATGTTTTGTAACGCAGGACAAAAGTCGGCGGTGCCCCTGGCTCGTAGTCCGCCGCTTGGGCAGCGCGTCCCAGCAGAGGTTTCATTCCAAAAAATTCAAAAGTATTTGGAGTAATTGCCGCGCCTTCAAACCGCTCGGTACCTTCTCCCGAGGTGTAAAGAATGTCTTCCTGAGCATTGCCAATGGCGTCTTCAAATACGTGATTCTGGCTGACGTAATCCAGGAATTCAGGGCCGGTAAACCCCGCGCGTCCGCCTGGGTTGCTGTCGTCCAGATTGTGGACCTCAACAGACATGAGTCGTTGTGAGTCTTTGTACGGAAAGGGCTCCAAGAGGATATTGTCGATCACGTCGAAAATCGCTGTGGAAGCGCCGACACCCAGCGCCAGCGTGAGTATCGCGATGGCGGAGAAAGCGCGGCTTTTCCAAAGAGTGCGGGCACCGAAGCGCAGGTCCGAACCCAGAGACTCGAGCATGACGCTTTCTCCTTAAAGTCTGCCGCCCACGTGGAAGCCTGTGGGACGGTTGTGCAGGCGGCAGTACTGACTATCTCCTAAGACGAATAACCCCGGAAAAGGTTGGTACGAGCAAATCTTATCCCTCTGTGAGAGACGCGGAAAGATGGTGGAAAGTTCCCAGTAAAGAGGTTTCGCCTGGAAAAGACGCTTAGCGCGCGCTGGTAGACAGGCGGCGCGTCACGTAGTCATCGATATACGCATCGAAGAGTTCATTCAGCCGCTTGGTGACGCGGCCCGGGGAACGGGCGATTTTGTGACCGGCGATCTCGCCGACACCGAGGAGATTGCGGTTCGTGGAAGAAATGAAAACTTCGTCGGCGGAGTACAAGTCTTCAGGCCGCAAAGATTGCTCCGCGACGGATACGCCGGCTTCGGGAGCGATTTCCATCAAAATTCCGCGAGTAACGCCTTCAAGGCAGCCGGAATTTAGCGGAGGGGTCAGCACCTTGCCATTTTTCACCGCGAAAATATTGGCGGAGGTACATTCCGACACTTCGCCGCGTTCGTTCAACAGCACAACCTCGTCAAAGCCTTCCTTGGCGGCTTCCGCCACGGCCCAGACATTATTCAGCCAGGAGATGGTCTTTACTCCCGAAAGCACGGCAGCCGCGTGGCGGCCGTGGGGACGCAGCGCCAGACGGGCGCTATCGGCATACTCGGGAAGCCCAGCGGAACAAATCAGCAGATCCACTTGAGAACGCGCTTCGTCGCTCTGCCAGAATCCAACGCTGTTATAAACAAGATAGATCCTGGCGCAGCCCTCGGTAACTTTGTTGGCGCGAATTACTTCGTGAAGATGCATGCGCACTTTGGCGGGCGCGTAGGGCATGGGCAGGCTAATCATCGCGGCATGTTTTTCCAGCCGTCGCCAGTGCCGTTCATACGCGAAAGCTTCGCCGCGCGCGATACGCAGAGTCGTAAAAATACCCCACCCGCAGATGAGCCCGGCCTGGCCCATAGAAAGCCGGGACCTCTCAATGGGTAACAAGCTTTCATTATGGAAGATGTGGCGATGAATCAACGGAGCCTCGTGCCGGACTGCCCTATCACTGCACAATTATTGTAACCGATAAAACGGCACAAAAATCTCGGGTAGCCGCTTCTCGAAAGGGAACAGGTCCCCGCCACCACCAGCACGCTCGCACTGGATGTTAAGAATCAGCTCAATGGATGAGCTATTTTGACGACGGAGTGTCGCAGGTCTCGGGCACCGCGAGCACTTGCCCGGTATAGATTCGATCTGCGTCGCGTATCACCGGGTTCGCTTTTGCAATGCAGCCCCAGAAACCACCGAAGCCCAGCTTTCGCTGCGCAATTTTCCACAAGCTGTCGCCTTTGCGCACCGTCACTGTGGAATCCGAAGGCGCCGTTGGGGCAACCGGGGCGGTTGCCGCGATATTGATTGGCGTGCCGGGCACAATATGCTCGGGATGGACGATGCCGGGATTAATGGCCGCCAGCTCATGCCAGCGGTGGCCGTCGCCTAAATTTATCTGCGCCAGCTTCCACAATGAATCGCCATACTTCACGATGACGCTGCGTGGCCCTGCCGCGTTCGAGATCGCCGGAGCCGCCGGTGCCGGTTGTGTGGTTGGCGCAACCCCACGTGGCCAGTACGCAACTAGCCCCAGTTCTGGCGTTGAAATCAGTTCCGCGTTTGCAAACTCGGGAGCAATTGGTGCCTCATGCACTGCCGGTACAAGTGTGTTCGGTTTTGAAACGGCAAACCTTGAGTTCACTGCAATCGCCCGCGAAGTAGAGGAAGTAGAGAGTATCCGGGTGGCAGGCGTCCGGTTAGGCACCGGTGTCGGCGCGATTGGTTTCGGCAGCACTAATAGGGTGTTTAACGTCGGCGTACCGAGTTCGGCATTTGGGAACACCGGTGCCGTGGGTGCCTTACGCGGCGTTGCCTCTACGACGTTCGGCTCCGGCATTGTGAATTCCGGCTTTGCAGAAGCTAGAACCGCATTTGCGACGGGCAGGTGGTATTCCGCGAGCTCGCCCGTCTGCGAATGATTCAACTCTTTCATTGCCCTATACATGCGAGCCACATCGCCAAGCGGCAGATTTTCCAGTGCTTGCGCGTCTAAATTTGTGGCGGCGTCGGCTCCGGGCGCTACCGCGTCCCGCTTCTTCGCAGCTAGCAACTCCTGGTCTTCCCGAGTCAGAATCTGCGCGCGCTTTAGATCTTCTTCGGTGTACACGTGCTTTTTATGCTTGGTTTGCTGATGTTTACGGGCTTGAGCCTGACGGGCCGCTTCCGCCACGTCCTGGGCCCAGACCGGCGCTCCTGCCGCGATGGCGCAAGCTGCGAACAAGATAGCTCCGGCGTGCAGGCGCCGCCTGGAGCGATCCCATACGGCGGTGACACTACATTCCGGCAAGTGTTGGTTGTCTTCGTAATTTTTCATGGCCTACCCCAAGAATTAAGCTTGGAGCCAGTTTATCGAAGGCCAGACAGTGTCAAAAAATCGATTCGCGAGAGTGCTCTGTTCGATATGGGAACTTTCGACACCAAAATCCGCATTCGGAACTCATAGCGGCGAGACATTTCAGCGCGCGCAATCAGTGCCGTAACGCTACCGCGTCACAGCCCTGCGCGTCTGCCATGGCTGCGCGGAGCGCGAACTTGACGTAACATGTCTCCGCCCAAGTCACTTTCACGAGGTCACAGATGAAGGATGAATCAGACGTGGACGACAAATCGCAGGTGCGCAAGACTTCTTCGCAGCCGAACGAGCGCGAAGGCCACAACGTAGACCGTCCCGAAGTTCCCGCGCGCAGAAAATTTATCCAGGCAAGCCTCCTCGCTGGAGCCTCCGCGGCAGTGCTGTCCCCGCGTCCTTCACTTGGCTCATCTCGAAATGTTTCGCCGGCGTTTCAAACAAAAGGCTCCGCCGGATCGTTCGAACTTGACGAAATTACCGTTGGCGAGTTGCAGGATGGCATGACCTCCGGCCGCTTCACCGCGCACTCCATCACTGAAAAATACTTGGCGCGCATAGACGCCATCGATAAACATGGTCCGGCCATCAACAGCGTCATCGAAGTAAATCCCGACGCGCTCGACATCGCCAAGGGGCTCGATAAGGAACGCAAACAGAAACATCTTCGCGGGCCGCTCCATGGCATCCCGGTTCTGATCAAAGACAACATCGACACTTCCGATCGCATGATGACCACTGCTGGCTCCCTGGCAATGGTGGGCTCGAAGCCACCGAAGGATTCCACGGTGGCGCAAAAGTTGCGCGAAGCCGGCGCCGTCATTCTGGGTAAGACCAATCTGAGCGAGTGGGCCAACATCCGTTCGAATCAATCCACCAGCGGCTGGAGCGGTCGCGGCGGGCAAACAAAAAATCCCTATGTGCTGGACCGCAATCCCTGCGGCTCGAGTTCCGGCTCGGGGGCAGGCGTGTCCGCAAATTTATGCGCCATCGCTATCGGAACGGAAACCGACGGCTCGATCGTGTGTCCGGCCTCGGCCAACGGCGTGGTCGGCTTGAAGCCTACCGTGGGCCTTTGGAGCAGGACCGGAATTATTCCTATCTCACACAGCCAGGACACCCCCGGTCCGATTTGCCGCACCGTGCGCGATGCGGCCATTTTGCTTGGCGCGCTCACCGGCGTTGACGATGAAGACAGCGCCACCTCCGAAAGCCGGGGAAAATCCTACGCCGACTACACGCAATTTTTGGTTGCTGACGGTTTGCGGGGCGCGCGCATCGGCGTTGTACGCGGAACTTTTGGTTTCAACGCCGCGGTCGATGCACTGATAGGAACCGCACTCGAGATGCTGAAATCGCAGGGCGCGATACTCGTTGATCCTGCCAATATTGAAACACGTGGAAAGTTTGACGAGTCCGAAACCACGGTGTTCATGTACGAATTGAAAGCGGACCTGAATGCCTACTTGGCACGTCTCGGGCCGCGCGCTCCTGTTCACACGCTGCAGGAAATTATCGAATTCAATGAAAAGCATCGTGAACAGGAGATGCCCTATTTCGGGCAGGAGCTTTTCCTGAAGTCTCAGTTGAAGGGTCCGCTGACCAGCCAGGAATATCTTGACGCACTGAAGAAAAATCAACAGTTAGCGCGCACGGAAGGAATCGATGCGGTGATGGATAAGGATAAGTTGGACGCTTTGGTGGCCCCAACGGGTGGACCTGCGTGGCTCACCGACCTGGTGGCGGGTGATCACTTCGGTGGCGGAAGCTCCAGCTTTGCGGCGGTCGCCGGCTATCCGAATATCAATGTTCCCGCCGGTGAGGTATTTGGCTTGCCTATAGGCATTTCCTTTTTCGGACGCGCGTGGAGCGAGCCGGTGCTTATACGGATCGCGTATGCCTACGAACAAGCCAGCAAACTGAGGAAGGCCCCGCAATTCCTGCCCACGCTCGGCCCCAAACCTTAGTTCGAAATAATTGAATGGAATGACGTCAAGCCGCGTGGCGTTTTCACGCCAGTCCGCCTGAGCGCGCCAGCTTCAGCGCTTCGATGGCCGCGCCGCGAGCGCCCGCCGTGTCGCCGTTGGGCATAATAAAAATGGGAATGTCCGCCTGCTCTTCGCGCTGGGTAGGCATACCCGCATGGATCTCTTCGATGAACCAGCTCTGAAATTCGGGTGTCGTTTCGATCGCGCCCCCGCCCACGATCAACGCGTCGGGATCAAAGGTATTCACCATTTCATCGAAGAAAAGTCCCAGCGCGTGTGCCTGCACGCGGAAAATTTCACGGCACATCGGATCGCCTTTGTCGGCCAGGCCGCGAACCATCTTGGCCGCCCGGTTTAAATTCTCTGATTTTCCTAATTCATGTCCGGGATATTTCGGCAGGAAAAATGGCAGAAAGTCTCTTTCGATGGCGGTCAGCGAACAGACCGACTCCAGGCAGCCGATGCGTCCGCAATTGCACTTCGGTTTCATCCCGCTGATTGCCGTGATGCTCTGGTAGGGAATTAGTACGTGGCCCAATTCGCCGCCGAAACCCTTTCTGCCTTTGATGACGTCGCCGTCCAGAATAACGCCGCCCCCGAGGCCTGTTCCGATCACCACTGTCACGGATGTTTCTTTTCCGGTTGCGCCAAAAATATTAAAGTGCCCCCACAGCGCGCCGGCATTTCCATCATTTAAATAGCTGACCGGTTTCCCGAGCCGCTGCGCCAATCCCTCGCGAATATCGTATTCCGCCCAATTGGAATGTACAAAATTCGTGGAGCCTTTAGCGCTGAGTTTTCCCGCGGCGCTCGCCGGCCCGGGCGTATCCAGTCCTACTGCTACAATCTCCGACATCTGCACCCCGGCGCGGTCAGCGGCAATTCGCAAGCCATCTTCAATCTGCTGCAGACACACTTCGGGCCCTTGCTTTGCCAGGGAAGGGTGTTCGCACAATCCGTCAATCAAAAATTTTTCTTCGCGATTCACCAGCGTGTAGTTAACGGCGGTTCCACCCAGATCCACTCCGGCTACGACTTCCACGTTTGCTCTCCTTCTGTTCAGCGCTGTTACATTACCGCAGTCCGCAAAAAGTTCGCCTACTCGTTCTATACTTTCCCGCCCGCCCAAGGAGGGACCGTGAAATTGCTCGGCACATTGTGCTTTAGCATCCTGTTGTATAGCAGCAGTTTTTTATTTGCCAAGCCCGTAGATAAGAGTCAGACGGAATCGGAGCGTTACATTGTTGAAAGTGAGCGGCAGTGGGCGGAATCCGTTGCCAGCGGAGAGAGCAGTGCGGTCGAACGGATACTCGCGGATGATTTCCTGGGCGTGAGCCCCGAAGGGGATCTGTACGACAAGAAAAAGATGGTTGCTGATGCACGAACTGCCCCGCAGGTGTTTCTCTCAAACCACCTTAATGGAGTTTAAAGTCCGGTTCTTTGGCGATACCGCTGTGGCGCAAGGCAGTGAGTCGTGGGAAAAACGCAAAGGCGAACCACGCTACGGCCGATTCGTTTGGTGCGGCGGAAGCCGTGAAAGCGTTACGATGAGCTATACATTCCTTTGACAATACCCGGCGCATACTCTAACATTTACATTTGTCTCTACAGGGAAAGGTGTGACCGTTTCAATGAGGACGTACGTAGCCAAGGGTGAGGAAGCCGAGGCCCTAAAAGTAGGCGCTAACTGGTTTGTAATCGATGCGACGGATATGGTTTTGGGCCGGCTGGCCACCAAAGTGGCTCGCATTTTAATCGGTAAAGATAATCCGAGTTTTACTCCCTATCTCGATTCCGGCGATCACGTGGTGGTCATCAACGCGGACAAAATCCGCATGACCGGAAATAAGGTTGAACAGAAAGTTTATTACTCGCACAGCGGTTATCCCGGCGGGCTGAAGGAAGTTCCAGCCAAGCGTTTGCGCGCGGCTAAAGCCGACTGGATGGTGCGCGAAGCGGTGCTCGGCATGTTGCCGAAAAATAAATTGCGTGCGCGACGCGCCAAGAAATTGCGCGTATACCGGGATGCCACCGGTTTAGCGCGTCACGCGGGACAGAAGCCGCAGGCCATGGCAAGTTAGTTGTTGAAACTGTAAGGGTTCGGGGATTGTTGTTCTGGTGGGTGTAACAGCCTGCGGTATTCCAGTCTCCAGGGTTTTCCATCAGGATTTTTTGAGACACACGCACTAAGTGTCTGCGAAATCGTTTTCATCGAAGTTCGTGAACGAGCTTGGTTTTGGAGTTTAGGAGGAACGTTGAGTTCTACTGGTTCGCCTCTCATGGGCAAGCAAACTTGGATTCTGGGTACCGGTCGCCGCAAGGAATCCGTTGCGCGAGTTTTTCTGCGCGCCGGTTCCGGCAAGTTCAAAGTAAACGGCAGAACAGCCGAAGAATATTTCCCGAACGTTGCGTGGAAGCATAATGCCACTGAACCGCTGAAGTTCACGAACCTGCACGATCAGGTGGATGTGGTCATCACCGCCAAGGGCGGTGGCGTTGGCGGGCAGGCCGGAGCCGTCCGAATGGGGCTGGCTCGCGCCATTTCCGTGTTTAATCCGGAATTGCGCCCGGCGCTGCGCAAGAATGGATTTCTGACTCGCGATTCGCGCATGAAGGAACGCAAGAAGTACGGCCAGAAGGGCGCACGCAAGCGCTTCCAGTTCACCAAGCGCTAAGCGATGCCCCGATTCCGCGGTCTTAGGCCGCGGGAATTCGCGAGTTGTTTCGGATTTTGCTGGGTACGGATTTAAAGACACCCAGCTTCGAGCTCCGGCGGTTTCGCGCAAGCGACGCCGCCGAGATCACGGCCGGCAAGGAGCCGGCAAAAAGGCTGTTCTTTCGCGAGCGCATTTTTCGCCCGCGAGCGCAAACAGCAATCCTTAAAGGAGGAAACTTGGCAGTAGAAATTACCATGAAAGAGTTGCTGGAGGCTGGAGTTCACTTCGGTCACCAGACACGACGCTGGAATCCGAAAATGAAGGAGTACATTTTCGGCGAACGCAATGGTATTCACATCATCGATCTTCAAAAGACGCTGAAAATGTTCCGCGAAGCGAGCCGCTTCGTGGGCGAACTTTCCGCGCAAGGCAGAAACGTTCTTTTTGTGGGCACCAAGCGCCAGGCCCAGGAAGCGGTCGCCGAAGAAGCGAAGCGCTGCGGCGCATTTTTCGTGAACCACCGCTGGCTGGGTGGCACGCTGACCAACTGGTCCACGCTTCAGAAATCCATCAAGCGTTTGAAGCTGCTGAAGGCCATGACCGAAGATGGCCGCATGAATGAGCTTTCCAAGAAAGAAAAAGCCCGGCTCGAGCGCGAAATGAAGCACCTCTTTCAGAATCTGGAAGGTATCGAGAATATGGCGCAATTGCCAGACGCCATGTTCGTGATCGATTCCAACGCCGAAGAAATCGCGGTCAAGGAAGCGCGGCGCATGGGCGTGCCGGTTGTCGCGGTGGTAGACACCAATTGCGACCCCGACGT
The DNA here is from genome assembly GCA_035603415.1 of Candidatus Acidiferrales bacterium. Taxonomy (GTDB): domain Bacteria; phylum Acidobacteriota; class Terriglobia; order Acidiferrales; family UBA7541; genus Acidiferrum. Next base: position 1,367 of record DATNKL010000169.1, on the reverse strand, counting down.
GGTCGACTGGATTATTCCTGGGAATGATGACGCCTTGCGCGCCATTCGCCTGTTTACTTCGAAAATTTCCGAATCCGTGCTGGAAGGCCACAACGCTTATCAGCAGTCGCAAGTGGCGGAGCAGAAAGCCACCGCGGACCAGGCACTTGTCGATGGCGTCGAATATGTGGACACCAGCGCCTACGAACAGTACGAAAAGCAGGAAGGCGACTTCGTGGAAGGCGTTGTGGAGACGCCCATCGATGCTCCTGTGGAGCCCGCGGAAACTGCCGAAGCGACCGTTCCCCCCGACGCAGCAGAAGCACATCGCTGACGGATAGCCCTGAAGCGAAGCATGAAGGTAATTCCAGGCCGGTACAAACTGGCAGAGGAGATACCTGTATCACCCATCCGGATCATCAAATAACAATGAGAAGAGAGCACGAATGAGCACACAGCCAACACCGAACAGCAACAATATTCCCGCGCAACTGGTGAAAGAGTTGCGCGAACGCACAAATGCAGGCTTTGCCGATTGCCGCGCGGCCTTAATCGAAGCCGGAGGCGACATCGAAAAAGCCATCAGCGTCTTGCGCAAAAAAGGCCAAGCTGCCGCCGCAAAAAAAGCGCAGCGCGAAGCCAGCGAAGGTTTGGTGGGCAGCTACATCCACGCAGGCGGCAAGATTGGTGTGCTCGTGGAAATTAATTGCGAGTCTGATTTCGTAGCTCGCACTCCCATTTTTCAACAGCTTAGTCATGACATCGCCATGCACATCGCGGCGCTCGACCCTCGTTACGTGCGGCGCGAAGAAGTTACGCCCGAGATGTTGGAGAAAGAGCGCGAAATCTATAGCGCCCAGGCTCGCGCAACTGGGAAGCCCGATGCGGTAATCGAAAAAATTGTGAACGGCAAAATGGAGAAGTTTTACGAAGAGAACTGCCTCTACGAACAGCACTACATCAAGGACGAAAGCGTCACGATCGGCGAAATGATCAGCCAAGCCATCGTTAAGCTCGGCGAGAACATGGGCATCCGCCGCTTCGTGCGTTTTAAAGTCGGCGAAGTGAGCGGCGGCGCGTCTTCGAGTTCTGACAATGGCGCATCGCCGGCTTCCGCATAACCCTCAACAAGCATAAAGAGTACCAGAAAGCGCCCCGACCGAAATTCGGGGCGTTTTTTTTGATTCAGGTGCCGTGCGGCGGCTAAGATAGTTTGTTACAATTTCGAAGCTTTCAGCGCGCTCACCGGAGACCCATGCCTGCAAAGATCGTGAAACCCAAAACTGCCGCCCGCTTACCAGCCACGGCAAAGCGCGTGTCAGCCCCTCGCACCAATCCCATTCAACCCATTTACAAACGTATTTTGTTGAAGCTTTCGGGGGAATCGT
>DATNKL010000087.1:0-2839 GCA_035603415.1 Candidatus Acidiferrales bacterium | reverse complement strand
TACGCCAGGGGCCCGATCAAGCAATACCATGGCTGCCGGAGAAACTTTGGTATGACCAGCACTAGACTAACGTCCTGTCGCGCCTGGTAAATGCAACTAAATCAATTCATGTCCTGCGGGTCCCCGCGTTCGCAGCTGAGGTGTTCAGTCCCATGACATTCTTTACAGGTTGTCGCTAGACATCCTTTACACCCGCGTGCATCACCCGCGAATCTATTTACTCTACGGTACATCCATTCGAACATCATAAACATTCGAATGAGTCTCCATTCGAATGGCACTCTCTTCGAACGCCATCTGTTTCACGTGGAACAACATTTTCGTTTCACTGATAAGAAGTTGTTTTTGTTTTTCATGGAACTTCGCCAGAGTCAACAAGTGCAATTGTCGACGCGCCGACATCCAGCATTCGAACGCCGTAGCCCTTCTCCGACCAAGGAAATGCGCACACAGTGAGAGAGTTAACGATCGCGGACTCTCCGCGCACCCCGCCGTAAACCAAAAAACGCGGACGGTGCCGGGTTCGCAGTTGAGGTATAAACCAGGCTCTTGCATTGCCTTGTGCCTGAAAGTTGACCTGTCAGTCTGGAGTTCCGATGCCCACGAGACTAGACCGAGCTCTTACAGCCCGCCCGATCTCACTCAATCAATTCAAGTCCCGCAAAAAAATACCCAATCTCAAATGCCGCCGTCTCCGCAGCATCCGATCCGTGAGTGCAATTATTCCCAATACTCGTACCCAAATCGTGCCGAATCGTCCCCGGCGTCGCCTTCTTGGGATCAGTCGCACCCATCGCGTCCCGCCATTTCGCAATCGCCCCTTCCGCTTCCAGAACCAGCGCCACAATCTTCCCCGAACTCATAAAATCCGTCAGCTCCCCAAAAAATGGCCGCTCTTTATGCACCGCGTAAAATCCTCCGGCCTCTTCCTTAGTCAGGCGCATTGTTTTAATCGCCACGATTTTGAATCCTGCCTTATGAATCCGCGAAAGTATTTCACCCTGCTGTCCTTTACCAATCGCGTCCGGCTTGATAATCGCAAATGTACGTTCCAGTGCCACAGAATTCCTCCAAGATACAAAATTAAAATTTGCTGTGTATCGTTACTTCAGTGCGGCTGCAACCGTTGAACCCAGATCTGCCGGAGTCTCCACGCAGCGAATTCCCGCGGCGCTCATAGCCGCGTACTTATCTTTCGCCGTGCCTTGTCCGCCGCTGATGATCGCGCCGGCGTGCCCCATGCGCCTTCCAGGCGGCGCCGTTTGTCCCGCGATGAATCCCACCACTGGTTTCTTTACATTCGTTTTAATCCATTGCGCCGCGCGTTCTTCGGCATCACCGCCGATTTCCCCGATCATAATAATCGCGTGCGTATCGGCATCGTCATGGAACAGTCGCATCGCATCCAGAAACGTCGTCCCAATAATCGGATCGCCACCAATGCCGATGCAAGTCGACTGCCCGATTCCCAATCTCGTCAACTGATCCACCGCCTCATACGTCAAGGTTCCGCTGCGGCTCACTACTCCCACGTGCCCTTGCTTGTGAATGCGTCCCGGCATAATTCCGATTTTGCATTTTCCCGGCGAAATCACTCCTGGACAGTTCGGTCCAATCAGCCGCGTCTTTTTAAAATCCACTACCGCGGCTACGCGCACCATATCCAGCACCGGAATGCCTTCAGTAATACAAATCACTAAAGGAATTTCCGCATCCGCCGCTTCCAAAATCGCGTCGGCAGCAAATGGCGGCGGCACAAAAATTACCGACGCGTTCGCGCCCGTTTCTTTCACCGCATCGCGAACAGTATTAAAAACCGGCCGCTCCAGATGTTTCGTGCCACCCTTCCCGGGCGTCACGCCGCCCACCACCACTGTCCCGTATTCAATCATCTGCTGCGCGTGAAACGTCCCTTCTCGCCCCGTGAATCCCTGCACCAGCAGCCGCGTCTTCTCGTCGACGAGTACGCTCATCGAGCACCCGCCGCGAGCGCCACGACTTTCTCCGCGCCATCTTTCATTCCGTCCGCAATCGTAAAATTCAATTTGCTGTCGCGCAGAATTTTTTGCCCCAGCTCCACGTTGGTCCCTTCCATCCGCACCACTACCGGCACTTTCAATTGCAGATCCTTTGCCGCCGCCACCACCCCGCTAGCCAGCACGTCGCAACGCAAAATCCCTCCAAAAATATTTATGAATACCGCTTTGACCGCCGGATCGGCCATCAAAATTCCAAACGCATTCTTCACCTGGTCCGCCGATGCTCCGCCGCCCACATCCAGAAAATTCGCAGGCGACCCGCCTGCGTACTTGATGATGTCCATTGTCGCCATGGCTAACCCCGCGCCATTCACCATGCAGGCCACGCTGCCGTCCAGTTTTATGTAATTCAAGCCGTACTTCGACGCTTCTACTTCCAGCGGATCCTCTTCATCCAGATCCCGCAGCTCGCGCAATTCTTTGTGACGAAACAGCGCGTTGTCATCGATGGTCATCTTCGCGTCCAGCGCCACCAGCTTGCTGTCGCCCGTCAGCACACACGGATTAATTTCCAGCATCGAAGCATCCGTGTCGATAAACGCTCGATAAAGCGCCAACAAAAACGGCACCGCGTTATTCACCGCCTCCATCGGCAAGCCCAGTCCAAACGCCAATTTTCGCGCTTGATACGGCTGCAGCCCCACCACCGGCGAAATTACCTCCCGCAAAATTGCCTCTGGGTTATCTTTTGCCACTTCTTCAATTTCCATACCGCCCGCCGTGCTGGCCATGAAAATAACTTTCCCCGTGGCGCGATCGACCAGCAAACTCAGATACAGCTCTCGCTTGATGTCCAATCC
>DATNKL010000109.1:0-4786 GCA_035603415.1 Candidatus Acidiferrales bacterium | reverse complement strand
TCCGGCGCTGGGCATCGAAGGCGACCTGGACCGCGAAGGGGAAGGACTGTTCGACAAAATGAACGGGGTGGGCGCGCACGAAGTGATCATCGAGACTCCCGACCACGTTTCCACGCTGGCAAGCCTTCCGGAGCGCGCGGTGGAAGATGTGTTGTGGGCCTATCGCGACCGCATGCTGGATTTAAAGAATGATAAGCGCTTCCGCTATATCCTCATTTTTAAAAATCACGGCGAAGCAGCGGGTGCCTCGCTGGAGCATCCGCACTCACAGTTGATCGCGCTACCCATTGTTCCTCGTCGCGTGCGCGAAGAAGTCGACAATTGCTGGCACTACTACGACGAGAAAGAGCGCTGCATTTTTTGCGACATTATCCGGCAGGAGCGCGATACCGGCGAGCGGGTCATCGGCGAAAACGAGCATTTCATTACTTTGGCGCCGTATGCTCCACGTTTTCCATTTGAAATGTGGCTGCTGCCGAAGACCCACGGGTCTTCGTATGAAAATAATCAAAGTTCAATTTACAGCAGCCTGGCGCGCATGTTGAAAGACACGCTGATGCGTTTGGATGCCGTTTTGGATCGCCCGGCTTATAACTTCATGATCCACACTTCGCCGATCGGGGAAGAAATCAACGACCATTATCACTGGCACATTGAGATTATTCCGAAGCTCACCAAGGTAGCGGGATTCGAATGGGGCACCGGTTTTTACATCAATCCGACGCCCCCGGAAGAATCGGCACGTTTCCTGCGCGAAACAAAGATCGACTCGCCGCTGGTAAACAAGAAATAACGCTGGCCGGCTGTTCTCTCCGTCTTCCCAGTGCTTCTATGATTGCTTCGGCTCAGCCTCAGTGTTCTTGTTTAGTCGCCAACGTCGAGCGAGCTAATTTCGGTCCCTAGCAGCGACGTCCGGCGGTTGCGCGAGGTTTGCTATACTTAAAAGTTCGGCGCGGTACCCAAGTGGCCCAAGGGAGAGGTCTGCAAAACCTCCATTCGTGGGTTCGAATCCCACCCGCGCCTCCAACCTTTTCAAGAAGTTACGTGTTGCTAACTGTCCACGCCAGGCTGCCTGGCTCCATCTGCGTTCATCCAACCACACGCTAATACCGGAGTAGCCTGCTAAATATCTTTGGCCGGGATGACGTGAACACCGCCAGGTGCCGCTTTTCCCTCGGCCAACATTCGCGTCGCTAAAGTTTCCACGTCGGTAATGAGGCTCTTCTTAAGTCGAGTGGGCAGGAGCCGCGAGAGCGGAATCAGCGTCTTCGTGGCGATCCTTTCCCCCAAACGCAATTCGCGGCGGGGTCCAACCAAGAGTGCAGGCCTAAAGATGATGACGGAGCGCAGCCCGAGCGCCTTAACCTCATCCTCCGTCCGGCCCTTGACCCGGTTGTAAAAGAACCTCGAGTTTGCATTGGCGCCCATCGCGGAAACAAGCGCGAATGATTTTGCTTCGTGTGCTTTCGCGATTTTTGCAAACGCGACGATGGTGGTGTGATCCACTTTTTCAAAGTTCTCTTTGCTGCCGGCGGTCTTGATTGTCGTGCCGAGACAACAAAAATAAAGGTCGGCGCGAATCCTGGATTCAATCGACGGTAATTCCGCCAAATCGGAAATCAAAACCTCGGTAAGTTTTGTGTTCGTGATATTTAAAGATTTGCGCGAAACGGAGATTATCTGTGTTATCTCCGAATCAGCGAGGAGCTTCCCAACCAAACATGAACCCGTAAGGCCGGTGCTGCCGATGACGGTTGCAATCATAGGTCGCTCTTCTTAGCGCAGTTCGAATTATGCCGTTCGGCGCGAACGAGACGAGGCGCCTGGCTCAAGATTGGGCAGGAATACCGTCAAAATGCCGATCGCAGGCAGAAAGGCGCATACGTGGTACACAATCGTTAGCGAGGTCACATCGGCCAATTTGCCTAACAATGCGGCTCCGACGCCGCCCATTCCGAAGGCGAAACCAAAAAATAGGCCCGAAATCATTCCTACTCTTCCCGGAACTAGATCCTGCGCGTAAACCAAAATTGCGGAAAAAGCCGAAGCCAGGATCATCCCGATTATTACGCTCAAAACGGTGGTCCAGAACAGATTCACATAAGGCAGCAGCAAGGTAAACGGCAGCACGCCAAGGATGGAGCCCCAGATCACGTATTTGCGGCCGATGCGATCACCGATTGGGCCGCCTGCTATGGTTCCCGCCGCCACCGCGCCAAGAAAAACGAAAAGATGAAGTTGGGCACTTTGCAGCGAGAGGTGAAATTTATTCATAAGATAAAAAGTGAAGTAGCTGTTGATGCTGGCCAGGTAAAAAAACTTCGAAAACATCAATGCGATCAATATGGCCATGGAGACCGCAATTTTCGCGGAAGGCAAGGCGGCATGTTGCTCCTTGTATGAGGAGGCGGCGGCGCGTCCGGCGTTAGCGCTCATCTTTGCTTTCAGCGCGGCTTTAGCCGCGCGATGATTCTTCGACCACGTCCCGATGAACGTCAGGATCATAATTCCGGCAAGCGCGAGGAACGAAAACCACGCGATGCTGGACTGCCCTTTGGTCAACACGAAGGCCGCCAGCAATGGGCCTAGCGCCGATCCGGCGTTGCCGCCGACCTGAAAAAGAGACTGAGCCAAGCCGTGCTGGCCGCCCGATGCCATGCGCGCGACGCGCGAGGACTCCGGGTGAAAGACGGCGGAGCCTATTCCCACTGCGCCGGCAGCCACCAGCACCATTGCGTAGGTGGGTGCCATGGACAATGCCAGCAATCCAACGAGGGTTATTCCCATGCCGATGGCAAGTGAATATGGCTGCGGATGCTTATCGCTGCGCCATCCAACCAGGGGTTGCAACAGGGAAGCGGTGAGTTGCAGCGTCAGCGCGATCAAGCCCACTTGCCCGAAGTCCAAATGGAAAGAAGCCTTTAACATCGGGTAAATCGCGGGAAGCACGGACTGAATGGTGTCGTTGAGAAGATGACAAAAACTGATCGCCAGCAGGATGTTAAAGATGGTCTTGTCTGCCCCCACCTTGAGGGTAGGGACGTCGAGGAGCGCCGTTTTTGTTTCGCTGGCCACTTTAGATCCCTGACCCGCAAGAAATCGACGATATGGATGCAAGTTTCCTGTGCAATTTCATACTGACAATCTTACGCGAAGTCTGAAAACGCCGCGCATGTGTGGCTGGTTTTAGCTTCCAGAATCTATTGCGATTTTAGACGCGCGTTTTTCCGATGCAGTGGCAACCCCGCCAGATCCCGACGGGCGATTATTAAATGAATTTCGAGAAGTCAGGACCCCGCGCAAGACTCGCCACTGTAAGGGAGCGTCGACCGACGGCATCAGGTTCGTAAGACAAAACACCCGCAGGGCTTTTCGAATTGGGCCAAGCGTGACAAGGTGACGCTCGTAGTCATCGACATAGTGTCGGCCTGGGCCACAGCGCCGTGGCAATCTTCACATTTGACGCTTCGCTGGAGCGGCTTGATGAAGGAGAATCGGTAACGGGCGTCGCGCTGGCGGTCGGATATAGCAGTGTGAGCGCGTTCATCGACGTATTTCGTAAATCGTACGGTGTCAGTCCCGGGTCGTACAAAGAAGATCACTGCGCTATCCTTGCTCCAAGGCTGCCAAGCGCTTGGTTTGACTGCGCTCGCCGTTTACACCGATAATCGCTACTTCACGGGCGATTTCTTTAGTTTCATGATAGCTCAGCCGAAAATTTTTGATGGTGACCATGCGCGAGCCTGTTTGCGCATCTAATCTGGGTACGGTAGGCATGGGGAGTACTCTGCGTCTAATTGCACCATGTCACCGAGCCGAGTCTGGCGGTGGAAGGACAAATCGCTTGCAACTGAAAAAATTCTTGCGCCAACAACGCCTCCTGACTTCAAGAGTATTCGGTGTGGCGATATTTCTCGCTTGTTTAGTGGTGTTCCTGAGTTTCAGCGCTTCGCCTGCGCGCGCCCAAGGGAAGCAGAAGCTTGATAAGCAATACAAAACTTGGCTTGAGCGCGATGTGCTTTACATCATTAACAAGGACGAACACGACGAGTTCCTTCGCCTGACGACAGACGAAGCGCGCGACAAATTCATCCAGCAATTTTGGGATGTCCGCAACCCCGAACCCGGAAGTCCCGCCAATTCCTATAAAGACGAGATTTACCGCCGTATCGCTTTTGCCAACGCGCGCTTCGGAGCCGGCTCGGGTGCGGAAGGCTGGCGCAGCGACCGCGGCCGCACCTACATCACTCTGGGTGAGCCACAACAGAAGCAGGTACTTCCAAACTCGGCGAACCTCTATCCCATTCAGATTTGGTTCTACGCCAATCCTAGTCCCTCGCTGCCTACCGCGTTCTACGTCATGTTTTACCAGCGTGACGGGGGTGGCGACTATCGTTTTTACAGTCCGTATATGGACGGGCCGGACAAGCTGGTCACAGGGGTGGAAGCCATCAACTCACCGACAAACGCCCTGAGATTGATCAACAGTTCCGTCGGTCCTGAAGTTGCGCGCATAGCCCTCAGCCTGCTTCCCGATGAACCTGTGGACCTAAGTTCAGGGCAGCGGAGTCTGGAATCTGACATTTTGCTCGACCGCATTAAGAATCTCCCGAATCTCCCTGAAAACCGCAGTGAGATAGCGCGACGGAGAGCCTTCAAGGAAACTGTGACTTCGCGACTTTTGCTCGACGAAAAGAAACTCGATATTGTGATTTTTCCTGCACGTGATTCGCGCGGTTTGACCCGGCTCGATTACGCGATCCGTTTGCATAACCCCAGCGACCTC
>DATNKL010000078.1:0-5903 GCA_035603415.1 Candidatus Acidiferrales bacterium | reverse complement strand
GAATAATGGATTCCGTGGAATCCACCAGGTCATGGTAGCTGTCATCCGGCAAACCGAACCGTTCATTGGTCAGGTCCCCCAGGGAAATTCGCACACGGGTATTGAGATATTCAGAAAATTCCGGAAATTCAAAATGGAGTTGCAGCGACTTCCACAACCTTTCGCGCGCCTCTTGTTCCGACTTTGCGCGCACTAACAGGTTCAACATGTCGCGGTGCTCGCGCAAAAACCCGGCCACTAGGTAACTTCCCAGGTAGCCCGTCGAGCCCGTTACGAAGATAGCCATGTCAGGAAGCGAACCATGAAATTAGGAAGATCGCCATAACGGATCAACTGGAGCAGCAGCGGAATTGGAAAGCGCCGCCCGCGCCGGTGTAGCGGTCCAATCCAGTTCACGCGGAGCCCGCGACTCCAGCGGGCGCCCCTCCATCAGCGGATAGCACCATCGCCGCAACGCTGGAATATGCACATTGATCCAGTAATCCCACCAGTCGATCGCCTCTGGCGCAAAATCAAACGCGGCACTCTCCTCCGGCGAAAGCGCTGCCGACAACATGCGCGTGTTCTCGCATTCGAACACGTGATCGTTGTGCAGGATAAACGGCTTGTACAGCTCAATCAATTTCTCCGCGCGATTCAAATCGCGTTCCGCCTTAGCCAGCGGCGGTTTTTTCATTTTCAAAGCGATGGCCACGCGATTGATGCGCGACACCACCGCCTTTTGCATCGGAATGGACATCCGTTCATATCTCTGCTTCGACACCGGAATGGTCTCGAACTTTACCTTCAGCCAATTGTCCACGCTTTGTTCCATGCGGTAATACTTGCGATGCGCCAATCCCGTCAACTCAATGCTACGGCCCATATTTACGGGGTTCACCGCCGAGGTTGCCAATTGATACATCCGCGCATTGCACCGCGCGATTACCGCTGCGGCGATCAGACTCATCCCGCGACACACCATGTCCACCGGAATCACGTCCAGACATTTCCGCGCATTCGTGGGGAGTTGCCGGAAATTTGTCCCCAGCAGATACGAAAGCGGCCCGGAGGTATTGATGCCTTCATTCCATCCCGAAAAAGGTGAACGCTCCGAGCTTTCCACAATCGACGGCCGCACAATCGCAATCGGCAAATCATTCCCGCGCGTGGCCAGCACCGACTCGCCCAGACTTTTCGTAAACGTATACGTGTTAGGCCAGCCTAAATGCTGCGCGCGCCGCATTCCGATACGCACCAGGCGATTGCGCCCCCACCGGATGCGGTTGCGCCGCAACACGCCGTCCAATTCCTTCGCAGGCACCACCGAATCATCTACGCCGCGTCCAAGCGCCTGCCGCTTCAAAGCCTTAATCAGTTCCACGCCTTCCGCGCGCTCTTCAACGCTGCGAATCGTTTCGCGCAGGGAAGCAATCTCCCGCTCCACATCAAATTCCGGATCGCCCGAAGGGTTGTAGTTTGGTTTCAATTCCTCGGTCACGCGCCCGTCGCGCATGCCCACGACGTAGCATGTGGACAGGTGCATCAAACCAGCGTGATCGCACCCGCGAATAAATTCCAGCAGGTGCACGGCGGACTCCACATTCGATGACAGCGCTTCTCGCAAGTCGGGATTAAAGTCCGTCAGCCCGGCGCTGTTCACAATCAAGTCCAGCGATTTTGCCAGCCGTGACTGGGTAGCCGCGTCCAGGCCAAGTCCCGGCGCGCTCACATCACCTTCCACCACCTCAACTTTTTCTTTTAAAAATGCGCCAAGACTCCGTCCGTAGCGCTCGTGCAGCGTGTCGAACATCGGCGACTCTTCGACAATTTTTTCAAAGCGCCGCTGCGAAGACGTCGTCCGGTTTCGCCTGATCAGCAGGGTGATTTTCCCAATCTCCGGAATGTTCTCGAGCAAGTTCACCAGCCACACTTTGCCGATGAAGCCGGTCACGCCGATCAGCATGATGTTGCGATTCGCCAGCGTGCGGCGCACCGAAAGTTTTTCGACGCTCGGGCTTTCGCCAAACAACGCCACCGACGTGTCGGTAATAATTCGCGGACGCGCGCTACTTTGCATTGCCGCTTCGAGCAGAGCAGCCTTTCGAACCCAGCCCAGTTGCCTCAACAATTTCTCCCGCGTTATGCGCCCATCGGTGGATCCACTGGCCACCCACGCTAGCGGCCCTCGCGGACGAACCACCGGATCAAGCAACCGCCCCGTGGCGATCCCGTCGCGAAAATCCAGCCGATTCGCGACGATCGACTCAACTCCAAAGTGTTTCGCCAGCGGCTTCAATATATGGTCCAGCAGCTGGCTGACCAGCACCACTCGATCGCCGCAACGAATGGCCTCCGCCAGCTTATCCACCGCGGCGCGCCGCATCTGCGGCTTCAAAACATACTGAAAATATTCCTCGCCCAGCAAGTCCAGCCGGTCGCGGCTCACTCCCCGAAGCAGCGTATGCAAAAACCGCGTCGCGAACGTGCGGTTGGCCCCATACATAAAAGGACGCACCAGTGCCATACCCGCCATGCCCGCTCGCCGCGCCCACCGCTCCGCGTAGCTCCGCGAATTCCAGGTGAAGAACAGCACCGGACGCAGCGCCCCAAGCTCCAGCAGGGACCCCTCTACGCGCCAGTAAGTAACGTCTCTAGACGGCCCCGCGTCGCTAGCGGTACTGGAACCTTCCACAGCGTAAGGCGCACCATTCGAATTGTGGTGTGAAGTCGACATGCAGATGAGTAATTTAGCTTGTCAAACGCAGCCAACAGTTGCAATCAGTAGTTACATTTAATCAGTGATGAGCACGCGATGCGGCACTTAACGCCGCGTTTGCGTCGCCCCTAAATTCAGGGCCGCTAACTTGAGTTTGTTGCGCGCATAAATTGAAATGGCCTGAACTGGTCGTCAGCCGCACCCAGACCCCGCTGGCGACTGCCAGCGCCCCAAAAATACCGCCTAAAAGTAGCACTCCCCGCCCGCTTCCCGCAAGACGCGCCAACCCTTGCTAGCATCCTCCGAGTCAGTTTCCGAGTACCGCAAGTCTCCGAAGAGTGCCATTTGCTGACAACCTCCTCCCGCGACGCCTTGGTTACTTCGCTTTATGCAAAGAGGCGCCGGCGCCGATGGTTTTGCTAATCGTCCTAAGCTGCCGCACGAAAGTATCGACCGCAGCTGCCTCAATCGGAATTCGGAGCGCGACGGATTCGATTTCACCGAGGCCCTCGCAAGCGTCCCCCCTTAATTTGACATCGACAGCCGCATGACCTACAGAATCCAATCCGTGAAAATGCATTCGGACCCCACTATCGGCGTGCTCCGGGCTAAATGTGCCAAGCTCGAAATGGCGAGAATCATTTGGGCAGGACGGGAACCCGCTCAGGGTATTGGCCAGTTTCGCTAGCGCAACATGAGTGACATAGTTTTCTGCCTGGCCCGAGAAACAGCCGTTCGAGCAGCAGAACAATATCTCTAAAAGGTCTTCGACCTCATCAAACCATATGACTTTGAGGTCGATTCCGTTCCCCACTAGCTCTCCGCTCCGCCATCACAGGCGCTCACTATACCCGTCATCAAGTCCTGGTTAATCGCATAATTCGAAGTGGATCACCAGCGAATCTTGTGGTTGGCAGAGTTTCAGTCAGCTCTCAAAGGGAGTCGTGTTGCCTTTGATTTTTGCCCAGCGCATCATGAATGCCCATGGACGCGAACCGCCTCGGTAAGTCCAGCGCCGCACGCGTCATCGCCATCCGGCTAGTATTCCTCTTTCTACTCTTCGTATTGGCTCTGGGCGTTGTGATTTGGCGCGCGCCATTATGGTTCGCGGCGGAAGTCACCCTATTGCGGCTACTTGCCGCAGGATTTCACAAGCGTTCCATGGTCATCGATGGCTATCACGTATTTTACCTCGAGGGCGGCCCCGCAAAAGGATCCCCCGTAGTGCTCATACACGGACTGGGCTCCAAATCGCAACAGGATTGGGTTGAGCTGGCGCCGTACCTGGTGCGTGCCGGATATCACGTGTATGCGATGGACTTGCTCGGCTACGGCCGCTCGACCAAGCCTCCAGAACTGACCTATTCAATTTCCGAGGAGGCGAAATTTGTCGAATCATTTCTCGACGCTAACCATTTAACTTCGGTCGCCCTGGGTGGCGCATCCATGGGCGGATGGATCGCCGCCAAGATTGCGCTGGACAGGCCCGACCTCGTTAAGCGACTCATGCTGTTTGATAGTGCCGGGATGAAGTTCCAGCTGAGCTTCGATCAGGCAATTTTCACGCCGCACACAAGCCAGCAGGTCGATCAATTGATGGATGTCGTGTCACCCCATCTTCCCCGCTTGCCACAATTTGTGAAGGCCGACTTCATCCGGAAAGCCAAACGCTACGGCTGGGTGACGCAGCGCGCCTTGGCCTCCATGACCTCCGGTGCCGACGACCTGGACGATAAATTTGTCGCGCTCAAAATGCCCTTACTGATCGTCTGGGGCAAACAGGACGCCATGACACCGCTTTCGCTTGGCGAGTCCATGCATCGCGCCGCGCCGCAATCGACGCTGGCGATTTATGACGGCTGCGGCCATATTGCGGTTGTGACCTGCGGGAAACAAATCGCATCCACGGTGCTCAGTTTCCTCTCGGGCACCGGCCCTGAACCTAGTAAAACCATCGAAGTGCCTGCGCGGACGCATTTCTTGATGCCCTGACACTGAAAAGGAAACCATGCATTCGCATAGATCTGTTCTTGTTGCGCAACTGCTCGCCGGCCTATTTATGCTGCGGCCCATCGTGAGCCGGGCTGCCGATTCGCCAGAGCAAAAAAACATGGAGCTGGTCGGCCGCAGCGATCTGAATGGCAATGGCGACGGAGGCGAGGGCTTGGCGATCCAGCAATGGCCGGATGGCCGTCGCATCCTTTATATAGCGCACGAAGGCGAGAAGACCTGCCTCAGCATTGTCGACGTCACCCATCCGGAGAAGCCGCTGATGATCAGTCAACTGCCGTCGCCACAGCCTGGCGTGACGCGCTGCAATTCCCTGGGACTCTCGGGAAATGTGCTGGTGGTAGCGAATCAAGCCAAAAAAGTTGGTCAGACTTCAGCGGGCTTATGGGTCCTGGATGTTTCAGATTTCGCTCGGCTTCAGTCCGCGCGGAAATTGCAGGATTTGTCGTTCTCATTCTTCGACACTTCTGGGCCCTTCTCTCCCGGTGTTCACTACGTGTGGTTTGTGGACGGCCAGTTCGCGCATCTGACTACTGGCACCAAGGACTCGCGTCCTACGAATCCCAAGGACAATCAGTTCTACATCATCGCCGACCTTCGCGATCCTCGGAAGCCCCGCGAAGTTGCGCGCTGGTGGCTCCCCGGCACGCAACAAGGCGACGTGTGCCTGCCCACCTGCCTCCCCGAACGCCACAAGATCGATGACGGCTACCGTAGTCACACCATCGAAGTGCTTCCGGAACGGCCTGACCGCGCTTACATTGGCTACATCGATGGTGGCCAGTTAATTCTGGATATTTCCGGCTTGGAAGACGTGCGCGCTGGACGCGCCACCAATTTCACACCAAAGCTGGTGAGCCGCCTCAAATTTTCGCCACCCTACCCCGCCTGGACTCACACCGTCCAGCCAATCTTCGACCGCGGCCTCGCGTTCGTTTCTGATGAATCGGTTCAGGGAAATTGTGCCGACGCGCCTAAGCTGGTTTGGCTCGTGGATATTCGCGCCGAAACCAATCCCGTGATCATCGGCACAGCTCCATTCGCCCCCAACGCCGCCGAACTGTGTAGGCGCGGTGGCCGTCACGGCTCGCACAACCTAAGTCCTAACTTCCCCAGCCCCACCTCCGCGAAATTAAAGAACACCACGGTGGCAACTTTCTTCAACGGCGGAGTTCGCGTGTTTCGCCTCGTGGAT
>DATNKL010000010.1:0-83312 GCA_035603415.1 Candidatus Acidiferrales bacterium | reverse complement strand
CTCCAGACGGGAAAACTCTGCTGCTGATTCTTGTGGATACGCAAGGCAAAACCTCCCTTTGGTTGCGGCCGTTAAAATCGCTGTCAGCCGAGCCTCTCGCCGGGACGGACCGAGCGTCGCAGCCTTTCTGGTCACCTGACGGCCGGTCTGTCGGCTTCTTCGCAGACGGCAAGTTGAAGACGGTTAAGGCCCTTGGCGGTCCGGTCTTTACACTTTGTGAAGCGCCTTTCCCCGTGGGTGGCAGCTGGAGCAAAGAAGGAAGCATCATTTTTGTTCCCAATTTGAATACCGGCATTTACAGAGTTCCGGTCTCGGGCGGCTCCCCAACTTTGCTTCTGGGTTTTCATAAATCCAAATTCGGTGGTTTTGGATATCCTGATTTCCTGCCGGACGGAAGACATTTTACCTACAACGCCTACGGCGTCGAGCCAGGTATCGCAGGAACCTATTTCGCGTCCGTCGACGGCCGCGAGAACAAACGAATCTCGCCCGCGAACGGCAATCGGGCCTTCTCCTCCGGTTATCTTTTCCTCTCTGTTCCTCAACCAACCGCATCGACTGCAGACTTAATGGCAGTAGCTTTCAATCCAGCGAGCGGAAATGTGGACGGCGAACCGAAGCTGGTAACGCGAGGGATTGACTACTTGCCGGGCGTCGACGAGGCCACCTTTACTGTTGCGGAGAGCACCTTGATTTATGCATCCAGCCCGACACGAGCGGCGGTTGGACCCTCCCTAGTCTGGCTGGACCGCTCCGGCAAAAAGCTCTCAACCGTCGCCAGAAGTAATAATGCCTCGGATATGAGGCTAGCTCCGGACGCCCAGAAGGTGGCCTACGCCAAGGGCGACCCGAACAGCGACATCTGGGTTCAGGAATTGAAGCGCGATGTACCCATGCGCCTCACGTTCGATGCCTCAGTCGACAAGGGCGCACCCATTTGGTCGCCGGATGGAAGCGAAATCGTCTTCGATATTACACCAGGTGGGAAAACGCCTCCTGGAATCTATCGTAAGTCGGCCAGCGGCACGGGCCAGGAACAATTGCTGGCTCAGCCCAAGGAACCTGATGCGGTGCTGTGGCCCACGGACTGGTCCAGGGACGGGAAATTCGTGTTGTGTGTTCAAGGAGAGATAATCGCGCGGAACCGGGGAGAAATCTGGGTGTTGCCACTGTCGGACCGCAAGCCTCGCGTCCTCATTCGCGCTCCGGGCGCAGCCTACGATGCCCAGTTCTCGCCGGATGGACATTGGGTAGCCTACGTGTCCAGAGAATCCGGGCGCGAGGAAGTGTACGTCGTGCCGTTTGACGCGAATGAGGCTGCGAGCACTCTGCCTCTTGAGCAGGTCGCAATAAACCGCAGATGGCAAGTCTCTCCTAATGGGGGAGCGTTTCCCAGATGGCGTCGTGACGGAAAGGAGCTGTTCTACGTGGCTCCAGGCGATCAGTTTGTAAGTGTCGCCGTTGAGACCAAAGGAAATAGTTTCTCGCCAGGTGAAACGCATCCGCTCTTTCGGGAACCTCTTAGCCTCGCCGCATTCCCTTATGACGTGAGTCCAGATGGCCAGCGCTTTCTGGTCAACAGCTCAGGGGATATCGGCACATCGCCGTTTACGCTGATCATGAACTGGCAGGAATTGCTGAAGAACAAATAACGCGGCAGGCCCCGGGCTGTTCTATCTTCGAATGACTGCCAGACACTTCATCTTCGACTAAATTCTGTACCACGCTACCGGAGTCAGAAATTCCCGATCGGATTTCCCTTTATCTACCCGAACGCAAAAAATCACTGTAGTAAATTTGTAGTAGTTAGGTGTTCAGAACCATGCAGAACGGGGACGAACGCATCAAGGCGGTAGCGTTGTAACTGCTTGAAGAATATAGTAGAGTCCGCAATTTTCAGAACGGGTCCAAAAAGTATTTAGGTTTATGAGTCCGCTGCTCTAACCGCTGAGCTACAGGCCCGTTGAGTTGCAATGCTTTGATTCTATATTAGGTTAGTGGCCGTGCGCCAAGCATTTGCATGCACCACAATGGTGCAGTGTCATAAAAGTGTCATAGTTCTTGGCTCAGAACAGGAAGAAACGAATCAGAACGGATCAAATCATTTGTTGCGTATCCATTATCCCGTATTTTGATGCGCACTTGAGTTGTGTTGAGTTCAGGTCTGGCTTGACGTGTCGAATCATCCCGCGCGAGGCAAAGAGCAAGCGGAGCAAATCTGGAAACGCGTCTTGGCTCCTTCTATTCAAAAGGGGCACCGATGAACCAGAACCTGGAAAATGAGGAGTTTGCTCGATTGATTCTTGCCCTCGAACCGTGGCTGACACAATCGTGATTATCGGCGGCTGGGCTTACCGGTTGTATCGCCTGCATCCCATCGCACAGCGCGTCGACTATTTGCCTTTGTCGACTCTCGATACAGACGTTGCCGTCCCTACCCGATTGAAGGTCACAGACACCAACATCCGGGAACGGTTGATCACAAATGGATTCGAAGAGGAACGATTACCTGTGTTCACGAAAGCTACTGTGATCCAACTCTTCGTGATGATGGGAATGGCTCCAATATTTACCGAAGGGTTTGCTTGACAGGCGAAGTAGAATATCGATACCTCTAAACGGGGTCCTCACAGTGTTCGTCTGTAAGCCCATTTCCGCCCTTCCGAGAAATCTCACATTGGAGGTGTCTGCTCATGTCTGGGATTACGGCTTGTGTTTTTCACGCGACATCAAATGCAGCATGGCTATTTTCTACAGCCCTTAACGGAGTTTTTCCCGAGGGGAGCTTGCCCAGCCCAAGCTGGGCCCCTGGCCGACTTCTCAAGCACCGGGACCGTATGCGGATGGACACGGGCGTTCCGAGGAAAACCCTGTCCCTATGCCCCGACTGCAACCGTGAAGCAGTGGAGGCAGTCCTCAAAAGTGAGATTCGTGTCGCGGATTTTGGGGACAATCCTGGAATCATTGATGCGGAGATACTCGAAGAAGGCGGGCGCATCCTCATGCGGAAGGCCTGCGAGCGGCATGGCCCGTTCGAGGACGTACTCTCCGACCACCCGGATTTCTTCCGAAAGATGGAACGTCTTACTTTTGGCAGAGACTTCGCATGTATTGACGATTGCGGTGTGCACGGTCATGGCGCAAATAGCATCAGGTCCGGTCGGGGGACTTACTTAATCGTTGATCTGACCAACCGATGCAACATGATGTGCTCGCCTTGCTTCATGGATGCGAACGCGGCCAGCTACGTTCACGAATTGAATATGGAAGACATAAAAGCCATCTTTAACAACGCACTATCGTTCAAGCCTCAGCGAGAGATTAACATCCTCTTCTCAGGAGGAGAGCCCACGCTTTCACCGATTTTCTTAGAGGCCGTTCAGCACGCGAAGAGCAGGGGATTCCACCGGCTTCACGTTGCGACGAACGGAGCGCGCTTTGCACAGAGCAGAGATTTTGCGTTTGAAGCAAAGGAAGCGGGCCTGCACGCCATATACCTGCAATTGGACGGAGTTTCCGAAGAAAAGAACAGACATCGTGGATTAGGAAACTCCATGGCAGTGAAGCGACGAGCATTGGAGAACATCGCGGCGGCTGGAATGCGAACAACGCTCCAAGTTACTGTAACCAACGGCCTCAACAACGATGGGCTCGGCGACATTGTTAGCTTTGCAATCCAGAACATAGACAAAATCCACGGCGTCGTTTTTCAACCCATCATGTTTGCCGGCAGAGACGAGCGCGTGTCCGCCGATGAGCGATACGCCCGGCGCTATCCTCTCACGCAGCTCGCTTTCGATCTGCATGAGCAGACTTCGATTGGCTGGCAGCCAATGCGGGATTGGTTCCCAGTGTCAGACTTTGGAATATTCGCTCATTTATGCGACGTCCTTAACCCTGACGCGCATCTGGGAAGCCTCTTCCAGGAGACCCATCCGAACCGTGGGATCTTCAGCCCGTTGCTCGTAGACACGCATCAGAAACTGGCGATCCCGATTCCCGTCTTCTTTGACTTGGAACAATTCATGCGGGACGTTGTAGAAATCACGGACTCTGGAAGGGGACCAGCGACAACTAAGGCGCTTGTCTCGCTTTCGATACTTCGTAATTTCAATCAGCAGGAGGCACCCTCGGGGTTTGGGCCTGCCGACCTTCGGCGCGTGCTTGTGGATTCTTTCTATCGTGTTGCGGGAAGTAGCGACCATTGGTCTCAAAAGGCCTATTCGTATGACGGGCGCTGGAGAGTCATGATCGTTAACGGTGTGTGGTTCCAGGATGCCTTCAATTACGATTTCTCGGGAATCTGCAATTCCACTACTCCTGTGGCAACGACCCAAGGTGAAATCAGCTTTTGTGCTTACTACGGCGGTGGTTGGCGAAAAGTTGTCGAGCACCAGAGCCGAACAATAAAGTTGGCGGACTGGCACAGAACGCACGGTCGCCACGAAATCTATGCCAAGGGGAAGAATGTAGACCTCGGGCAACCGTTGCATAACGCAGGAGCGTCATTGGTTCAGATCGAGGCGGAACCTCTGACGATTCCGACCGGTGTTTTGGAACACTGTGACTAACGCAGCCACCAACGGGAAGAGCAAGTTTCTTGCGGACGTTCCTTCTGAAATCCGGGAGTTGCTTGACTGCTACGAAGCAAGGGCAGTCCCGGGAAGTCCGGGCCCCAAGCTGACGGAGTTCGCGACTAAGTTTTTGAGCGGGATGGTCGAAGACCACGCGATCATCCCGCCACTTGCTGTTTCAGCGCCAGAGGTTCTCGCACTGGTCTTGGTGACAGAATCATGTTGCTGCAACACTATAGGCCGTCTTGACGCCGTTGGTTGACTACGCAGCGTGAAGCGAGTCGTTAGCGAGTTCTGGGGCAAGGTTCCAGGGTAAAAGTTCCTTGATGCGGTTGATGGGATGATCGGCGATGCGTTCGAGCACCGTGGACACTTAGCGATGTGCCCACATCCGGCAGCATCCTTAATTACCCTCACTTCGTCTACACGGTTCAGACCTGACGCTTATCTTTTATGACACTCGACCAGCGTAAGTCTCGCTACTCAGCTTGGGCACCACACGTCGAAATGAAAATATGCAGATTCGTGACCTGCAAAGTGTAAGCGTGGCCATTCAATGGTGTGCTTGCAGCCGGCGAACCGGCTGTCAAGGTTATCATTTGTCCTTTGGAGAATTTTGATGCCACTGACGTCGTGGCTCTCCGGAGCTTACGTTCCTATGTGGCTTCACTCCCGAGTGGCCGGGATCGGGCGGGTACGGAGCGCGGGGCTGATAGGACTTGCGAGATTTGCCAGCGTAGGAGTTTTCAGAATTGCTAGCCTTAGCCCTAATGGCCATCGTAAGATTCTGCAGTTCTTCTCGAATCAAATGCAATTCGTCGACGATCTCTTTAGCTATCTCGTCTCTCATATAGCACCCCCTTTGTATTCTACATAGCCTGGCTCGATAATTTCTTCTCGTGCGCTTTCTCGCAGTCCGCGTAACTCATCTCGCGTAATTGGGACTCCGCGATAGTCTCCAACTGTCTTTGCAGCGTCCTGCAGTAATCGGCGTACGTCATCTCATTCGATTCCGGCGCCCCTTTCCTTGGTCAAGTTTTCCACGTGATTGCGTCGGGTAGAGCAATGGCGTGTAGCGGGCTTCGAATGATGCCGACGTTTCCATTGCCCTCCCTAAAATTCCGTACGGCGGGTTTTCCCCAGTACGGCTTCAAGGCCGGTTGGTCAGACAAGGCCTTCCCGTGCGACGCAACCCTCGCGTCGAGCAGTTTGCCTGCGTCCTTCGTGCTCCCCGCTGCCCTCGTCGGATCCCCGTTCTGTGCCGGGGGACGAACCGGTGAAGACCCGTCATGTTTGACTCTACAGAATTCCCTGTATTCTCCTCCCAACGACAGAGGCAGATAGTTGTCGTGTCATGATGAAACGGGTTTTGATTGTCGATGACAACACTTACGTTCGTGACCTCATACACATGTTCTTAAAACACGCCCCGGAAATCGAGATCTGCGGCGAAGCAATTAACGGCGTGGAAGCGATCGAAGTGGCTAAGCAATTGAAACCTGACGTCGTTCTTCTGGACTTGGCCATGCCCAACATGAATGGTGTCCAGACCGCCGCGATTCTGAAGAAGACCATACCTGGCGTCACCATCATCATGTTCACCATGTACTCCGAGAATATTCCCAAAAGCGCGATATCCTCCATGGGCGTTGACCTGGTGCTCTCGAAGACCGACGGCATAGCTCATCTGGTCGAGTCCATCAATACGACATTTGCCGCGCGCGCTAGCGCCCACCTACCGGCGAATCCCGCCTGATTTTCTCCCCTAGTTTTATCTTGCCCCGGTTATGCGCATTTCGCGAACTGCCGGGTCGATCCCCGTTATACGGTGAGTGCGCTGTCAGCGGTCGTACGTTGATAGGCTCGTAGGGGTCGTGGCTTTCTAGGCTGGAGCGCTCTGAATGGGTAATTTGGCTGCTTCCCAGGCGGCGATACCGCCAGCGAGTTCGGTGACGGGATGAAAGCCGCCGGATTGCAATAAGCTGGCGGCAATAGATGATCGGTAGCCGCCCGCACAGTAAACCAGTAGCGGACGGTCTTTCGGCAGCGTCGCCAGATTTTTCATCAGGCGATTGAGCGGGATGCTCAAGGTGCCGGCGATGTGTTTCTGTTCACGCTCGTGCGGGGTGCGGACGTCGATGCCGAGCGGCGGCTGGCTCGATGAGAAAAGTTCCGCGGCGAAGGCCGCGCTGAGGCGCTCGGTGAAGGCGACCTTGTCCGGTCTGGATTCGAGGCTGCGCAACCCATTCTGCAAATATCCGGCTACATGATCGAAGCCGATACGACCCAGCCGGACGGCCGATTCGTTCTCCCGACCAGGGTCGGCGATGATCACGATCGGATGCGCTCGATCGAGCATCGTTCCGACCCACGTCGCGTACTGGCCGCTGAGGCCGATGTTGATGCTGCCGGCCAAGTGCGCAGCCGCAAATTCGTCGGGGTCACGCGTGTCGAGGATTTGCGCGCCATCGGCTTGCATGGCCAGCACGGTGTCGAGCGTCAGCGGATTCATCCCGCGGGCCAGCGCTTCGTCTAGCGTGGGCCGCTCTTCGCTGTTCAGCACGGCGTCATAGGTGAAATACGCCGGCGCTTCCGGCTGGTCAGCCGTGACCACCTGGATGAACGCTTCCTTGGTCATGGGCTGCAGCGCGTAGTTCAGGCGCCGCTGTTCTCCCAGCGTCGATACCGTTTCCTTGCCGATGGCCTTCCCGCACAGCGAACCTGCGCCGTGAGCGGGATAGATCAGGCTTCCGTCCGGCAACGCCATGAGTTTGTTGTGCAGCGAGTCAAACAAGAGACCGCCCAGTTCGGTGGCCGTCCAGCCCAGCGCCGCGCGCAAGTCGGGCCGGCCCACGTCGCCAATAAATAAAGTGTCCCCGGTGAGTACGGCATGCGGCTGCGTATCGCTGGCATTCAGGTCATAAACTACTATGGAGATCGACTCGGGAGTGTGGCCGGGCGTCTCCAGAACTTTCAGGCGAACGCGCCCGAATTCCAGAATGTCGCCGTCGTGAAGAGGGGTGAACGCGTACTCGGCTTTAGCAGCCGCGCCAAGATAAATCGTAGCGCCTACGCGGTCGCGCAGCTCCAGATGCCCGGCGATGAAATCGGCGTGCAGATGGGTCAGAAATACGTGTTTGATCTTGAGAGCGTGCTCAGCAGCAAACGCAATGTATTGGTCGGTATCGCGCTGGGGGTCGATGACGGCAGCCGTCGCGGTGGTCTCGTCACCGATAATGTACGAAGCGTGCGCCAGGCACGAGAGATAAAACTGCTTAAAGAGCACGCTGCACAATCCTCTTTTGGGCCTCTTTTGGGCCTTGTTTGCGCCGTTTTTGCGAATGTTGCGGGCGCCTATTTCGGTTGCGGAATAATCCGCAGATAAGGCCTAGGCGCCTTCCATCCGCCGGGGTATTTCTGCTTGGCCTCATCGTCGGAAACGGAGGTCACGATGATCACATCGTCGCCCTGCTTCCAGTTCACCGGGGTGGCCACCTTATGCTTGGCAGTGAGTTGCATCGAATCCAGCACGCGCAGCACTTCATCGAAGTTGCGGCCGGTAGTCATGGGATAGCTGAGCATCAGCTTGATCTTTTTGTCCGGCCCCACGATGAAGACGGTGCGCACCGCGGCGTTGTCGGAGGCCGTGCGTCCCGTGGAACTGTCTCCGCTCTCCGCCGGCAGCATGTTGTAAAGCTTGGCAATCTTTAGTTCGGGATCACCGATCATCGGGTAGTTCACTTTGTGGCCCTGAGTTTCTTCAATGTCCACGGCCCATTTGCTGTGGCTGCTGACGGGGTCCACGCTCAAGCCGATGATCTTGCAATTACGTTTCTCAAATTCCGGCTGCAGCCCGGCCATGTAACCCAGTTCCGTGGTGCACACCGGTGTGAAGTCCTTGGGGTGCGAGAACAGGATGGCCCAGCCGTTGCCGATCCATTCGTGGAAATTGATGGTGCCCTGCGAAGTTTCGGCTGTGAAATTAGGCGCTTCGTCATTTATTCGCAACATGGTTTGTCTCCGCTGTCATGGTATTGATGGCTCTATATTTTCAGACATCGCTCCAATTTTGCAAATCGCCGCTAGCATGCTACGCCTGAGCCCCGGTCTAAGGCCTAGTTTGTGCATGGTACGCTTCTAAGTTGCACGACACAAATGATGCAGCAATCCTCCCGTTGGTAACATTTCGATAGCTGCTATTGCCAGCAAACTCCAATTGGGCATAGAACGTTCACTGCCTACCTCAACAGGGCCGCGGAGCATTCGCAACGGTTTCGTTCATCTTTCCGTAACACGCCTGCAGTATGAATATCCACTCCCTGAAACTCTATGAAACGAATCGCGCTGGAAGATCCTCGTTACTATTTTAATCGGCACCTGCAATGGCTGGAGTTTAACCGGCGCGTCCTCGAAGAGGTCCGCGATAAAAATAATCCGCTGCTCGAGCGTGTGAAATTTCTGTCCATCACCGCCAGCAACCTGGATGAGTTCGTTGAAGTTCGCGTTTCCAGTTTTCTCCAGCGCATCGAACATGGCTCGCGCGCAACCGGAGCCGATGGGCTGACCGCCGAAGAAGAGCTCGAAAAAGTCTCCGCGGCGATGCATGTATTTGTGCGTGATCAGTACAAGTGCTGGAACGAAGAATTGCTTCCCGCTCTGGCCAAGCAATCGATCCGGGTTTTATCGCTCCACGAATTGGATGCCAAGGGAGCTCGGACCGCGAAAACCTTCTACGACCGTCGCATATTGCCAATGCTGACGCCGGTAACGGTGGATCCGTCGCATCCGTTTCCGCGGGTAATGAACAAAGCGTTATGCGTGGCCTTTATCCTGCGGAGGCGCCGCGCTGGAAATGGAAAGCCGTATTTCGGAGTAGTTACGCTTCCGCGAGCGCTGCCGCGGCTGTTGCGCATTCCATCTGACGATGACGCCATTCAGTATGTTTTTCTGCAAGATGTGATTTCCAGCCACGCGGCCAGACTCTACCGCGGGTATGACATTCTGGCGCACGCGTCGTTCCGCGTTACGCGTAACAGCAATCTATACCTAGAGGAAGAAGAAACTCGCAACCTGTTGGAAGTCGTCGATTCACAGGTAGCGCACCGCCGCAAGGGCGAGGCGGTGCGGCTCGAGATCGAGGCCGGAGCACACACAGATATTGTGGACCGGCTGGTTTCCACATTTGAGTTGGATGAGTCGTTGGTATTTCGCGTGCGCGGACCCGTGAATCTACAGCGTCTGATTCATCTTTATGACGAAACACGGCGGCCGGACCTGAAATATCCTCCCTATTCTCCACGACAGATTCGGGTAGGGCATGACGCCGACAGTACCTTCGAGTCGATTCGCCGCCAGGACGTGCTGGTGCACCATCCTTACGAATCGTACGACACGGTGGTGAATTTTATTCGCACCGCTGCGAACGACCCGCGTGTCCTGTCTATCAAGCAAACTCTTTATCGAACGAATTCGGATTCACCGATCGTACGAGCGCTGATTGAGGCGGCAGGTAAGAAGGAAGTCACCGTGGTGGTGGAGCTAAAGGCCAGCTTCGACGAAATGACGAATATTCGCTGGGCTCGAAGTCTGGAAGATGCCGGGGTGCAGGTATTTCACGGAGTGGTGGGACTAAAAACTCACGCGAAACTTGCGCTGGTAATAAGGAATGATCCCGACGGAAAAATTCGGCGGTATGCGCATCTGGGAACTGGTAATTACAATCCCACTACTGCGCGGTTCTACACCGATCTGAGCCTGCTAACGCACGACGAGGCGATCACCGCGGCAGTGCACAACACTTTTAATTATTTGACGGCGTATGCGGAACAGCCCAACTATAAGCCGCTGATGCTGGCTCCGGTGGACATGGCTAAATCCTGCATTGCGCTGATTGACCGCGAGGCCCGCAACGCTCGTCGTGGAAAGCCCGCACGCATCATCGTGAAGGTCAATGCGGTGGTGGATCCTCCGCTCATCCAGGCGCTTTACCGCGCTTCCCGCGCCGGTGTAGAGATCGATCTCATCGTGCGGGGACAGTGCGCACTGGTACCCGGGCTGCGCGGGCTGAGCAATCGCATCCGTGTTCGTAGCATCGTCGGCCGATTCCTCGAACACAGCCGAATTTTTTATTTTGAAAACGGCGGTAAGCCCGACGTTTATCTGGGAAGCGCCGATTGGATGCCGCGCAATCTTTACGAGCGGGTGGAAGTATTGTTTCCGCTGAAAGATTCTGCGATTCGCGAACGGGTGTGTACGGAAATTCTGGGGATCTATTTGACGGACAATTGTAAGTCGCGGTTACTGCGATCCGATGGCACATATCTGCACTTACGCGCCAATCGACCTGGATTATCCATTAACGCTCAGGAGCAATTATTGCGAGTTGCGGAAAGCGCAGATGGCGCCCATCGAGCACATGCGGCGCGGGTCCCGGAAGACGCCGAGACAACCCCAGGGATGACCGCATCGGATCATCCCCAGCAGGAATCTGGTGTTGATGGTGCCACTTCTGATGTGTGAACTTCTATGACTAGACGGTAAGTTGCCTGCGTCTTTCTTCTTCCGCGATCAACTTGCGAAGCGGCAATTACGAATGCTAATGCAGCGTTCATCTGCCCGTAATATAACTTGCCATATAACCCTCGCTTCGAGTGCCAGCGCCTTGTTTTTCCTTCGAAGCTGGCAATAGAAAGCAGGGTCTATATGTCCGCAGCGACGGCACACGCCAGGCCTTCTGTTGTGGTTGGGGCAGCTTCTGAGCGGCACACCCTGCACGAAAAAATGTCCAAAGGCCCCGGCAAGATTGGCATGCTGATTTTTGGCGGCGTGCTGATCGCCGGGTTGATTTACATCGGAACCAGTATGGCGCGCGATCTTTCCGGCGTACGACTGAGTTCAGCGTGGCCTTACGTCCTGCTGGGAGTCGCTCTGTTGGTAGCACTCGGATTTGAATTCGTAAACGGCTTTCACGACACCGCCAATGCAGTTGCGACGGTGATCTATACCCATTCTTTGGAGCCGCACGTCGCGGTGGTCTGGAGCGGGTTTTGGAATTTCTTCGGCGTCGTCGCTTCCTCTGGGATTGTGGCCTTTGGAATCGTGTCATTGCTCCCCGTCGAACTCATTCTGCAGGTTGGCAGCAGCGCGGGATTCGCCATGGTTTTTGCGCTATTGACTGCCGCCATCATCTGGAATCTTGGAACCTGGTGGCTGGGATTACCGGCGTCAAGTTCGCACACCTTGATCGGTTCGATTATCGGCGTCGGAATCGCGAACCAATTGATGTCGGCGCGCTCGGGGACCAGCGGCGTGGATTGGGGACAGGCGGCCAACATCGGAAAATCGTTGTTGCTTTCCCCGCTTTTTGGATTTGCTTTGGCTGCGGCACTGCTGTTGGTGATGAAGGCGGTCATCAGGGACAAGCGGCTTTATGAAGCGCCGCAAGGAACAGAGCCGCCACCTTTCTGGATTCGGGGATTACTTATTTTGACGTGCACTGGCGTAAGCTTTTTTCATGGTTCAAACGATGGGCAAAAAGGCATGGGCTTGATCATGCTGATTCTCATCGGCACTGTCCCCACCACGTACGCGTTGAACCACGCGGTAACCGCGCAACAATCCCAAGACTTCATCGCGGTGTCAACACAGGCGGCCGACACTTTGGGCAAATATGTGCAAAACAGCGGCTCCATCGGCGATCCCCGCGAGGATGTCACGGACTACATCCGCACCAAAGAATTCAAGCCTAACACTATGCTGGCGATGCGCCAGTTGGCCAATGGCATCGGCACAGAAATGGCTATCTTCAAACAATTGTCCGCGGTGCCGCACGATCAAGTGCGCAACTTCCGCAACGACATGTACCTGATGAGCGAGGGCATTCGCTTGATGCAAAAATCTAAAAAGCCGGAAATGAGCGCCACGGATGTCGCCGTCCTCAAGAACTACAAAGGCCACATCGATAAAGCCACGCGCTTCATTCCACTATGGGTAAAAGTTGCGGTGGCTTTGGCGCTGGGGTTGGGCACCATGGTCGGATGGAAGCGCATTGTGGTCACAGTAGGCGAAAAAATCGGAAAAAATCACCTGACCTACGCACAAGGCGCCGCCGCGGAAATAACCGCGATGGCCACCATCGGCGCTGCCGATGGGCTCGGATTACCTGTCAGTACCACCCACGTATTGTCATCAGGCGTGGCCGGAACCATGCTGGCGAATCACTCCGGCTTGCAGTGGAGCACGGTGCGGAATTTGTTACTCGCATGGATGCTGACGTTGCCCATGGCCATGATGTTGTCAGGATTTTTGTTTTTCGCCTTCAAGAAGCTTTTTTGATGGCAACGAATAGGTGATAACTGCATTCTGCGCACCTCAGAATAGGAAAACGACCACACCTTCCCCAGGCGGGTGTCTGCTTTCCGATTCTTTCGGCACGACCAGCAGTTTTATGCTCGCTACAGTCGCAGATGCCAGTTGAGCGCGCTCTGCATCTTTTCTTTTGCGAGCGACACGGCAGCTTCGAAGCTTGGTGATTGCAGAGTTTCGGCCGCATCTTGCAGTGTACGCAGCGGATTCTCCTCCTGGCCACGTCCGATGGCCACGCCGACAGTTTCGCGTTCGGCGATGCGAAGTTTTTCTGCAGTGCGATCTACAAGTATCTTCAGTTCGGCGAGCGCCACGTGGGCGTCTCGGGTAATCAGCGCGCCATTCTCTAATTCGGGATTCGGCATAGTGTTTCACTCCTGATCTCTGGCCTGGGCTCTTGAGGGAGTAAAACCATACTAAAAAACCCGGAGTTTTACCATTGTTCCGGGGTAAAACGAGGCCACCTGTGGATAACCAACACTAGCCCGAAGTCATACATCATTAACATTTCGCACCACGCGAGTCGTATAGAATTTTGAGCTTATCTTTATAGAATTTTCGGGCCTTTATAAGATTTCGGGTCTTAATAAAATCTCGGGGAGCTAATGGAAAAGAAAAACTTTCTGTTCGTGTCGCTGACGGGACTCATCAGCGACATTGCCTGGCAAGTCTCCAAAGAAGGTCATGAAGTTCGCTACTTCATCGGCGATAAAAAAGAGCGGGACATTGGCGACGGCTTTGTCGCCAAGTCCAAAGACTGGGAGAAAGATGTCGACTGGGCCGACATCCTGATCTTCGACGACACCCTGGGCCAGGGCGAAAAAGCACAAGCCCTTCGCCAACAAGGTAAGAAAGTAATCGGCGGAACGCCTTATTCGGATCGTCTGGAGGACGACCGCTCCTTCGGACAGGAAGAACTCAAAAAGGCCGGTGTGAACATTATTCCTTATGGCGAATTCGTATCCTTTGATGATGCCGTGGACCACGTGACGCAAAATCCCGGCCGCTACGTAATTAAACCTAGCGGAGAAGCGCAAAACGTCAAACGCCGGCTGTTCGTGGGCGAAGAAGATGATGGCCAGGATGTAATTCGTATGTTGGAAGCGTACAAAAAGGCCTTATCCGACGAGATCAAAGTATTTCAGTTGCAGCGGCGCGTCTCGGGCGTCGAAGTAGCGGTGGGCGGCTTTTTCAACGGTAAAAATTTCATTTATCCCATCAACGTTAACTTCGAACACAAGAAACTGTTTCCCGGCGATATCGGGCCATCTACCGGCGAAATGGGGACGTCGATGTTCTGGACCGGCCCCAACCAACTATTCAATCAAACGCTGTTGAAAATGGAGCAGGTGCTGGCCTCGGAAGGCTACGTCGGATACATCGACGTAAATTGCATCGTGAACAATCACGGCATCTATCCGCTGGAGTTCACTTCGCGTTTTGGATATCCCACGATCAGCATCCAGCAGGCGGGCATGCTCACACCCATTGGACAATTCTTTTTGGATCTGGCGGATGGCAACGATCCCAAGCTAAAAACGCGCAGCGGGTTTCAAATTGGCGTGCGCATTGTAGTGCCTCCATTTCCGTTTGACGACGATGAAACGTTCGACTCTTTCTCTAAAAATTCCGTGATCGTCTTCAAAAAACCCCCGCAGGATGAAATTCACATCGAGGATGTAAAACAAGTGAACGGCCAATGGCTCGTCGCGGGAACTTCAGGGGTGATCTTGATCGTCATCGGCATGGGGCCGACCATGCGGCAGGCTCAGTCGCAAGTTTATTCTCGAATCAAAAACGTACTCATTCCCAACATGTATTACCGCACTGATATCGGCGACCGCTGGGTCGAAGACACCGATCGTCTGCACACCTGGGGATACTTGCGCTAGCGGCCGCTGGGAGCCTCGGGCGCGAGGAGTTATGGCTAATTTGTCGTTTCCGACGCGGGGTACATGCGTTCAAATTCAGGGTCGCCGCGGAGCAGCGCCATATCCGGGTCGCGGCGCGCCCAGTTCGGATCTTTGAATCCTGCATCAAACGCTTTGCGCAGGGCATCAAGGGCTTCAAGCTTCTTCTTGAGCAAACAAAAAACGCAGGCTGCATTGTAAAGAATCGAAGCCTCATTGGCGCGCAAAGTCATGGCCATAGTTGTTTCACGCATGGCATCGTCCACGCGACCAACTTCGGCATAATATCCAGCCACCAAAATGCGCGCCCGCGCATCTTCCGGAACTTGCTTCAGGTGGTTTTCAAATGCGGCCACCGCGCGCAGCTGGATATTATTCCTGATCTCTTGTTTGCCCAGCGCTCCGAGCGCATTCAAGATTGGTACATACACGTTGTAATCTTCCCCGCTAGCTTCCAGCGCTATCTCGGCGGCGTCGGCCACTTCCCGGTAGCGCCCGGCGGAAAACAGCGCGCGGCATAAAAGATAATAGGCGCCCTCGCAATCTCTCTTCCGTTCGATGGCCTTCTGCACCATGCGCACGGCTTCCGCGTGCAAATCGGTTGCGTAAAGCACCCAGGCCTGGCTGACCTGCACCTCCGGCAGGTCCCAGCGCAAAGCCACAGCTTTGCCCGAGGCATCTCTCGCGCGCTCCACCCAAATGGGATCGCGGCTGTAATTGCAATAGAACATCGCGCAAGCGTTCGCGCAGGCCGCATATGCCAGCGCAAAACTTGGATCAATGCTTACCGCGTTTTCAAACATCTGCAGCGCAAATTCCAGGTCCTGGCGCGTTTGCCGCCGCGCGTAGCGCTTCCCGCGCAAATACAAGTCGTAGGCCTGCAGATTCTCGGTGGGCTTGATGGCCAGCGCTTCCAGCTCCTGCGGCGACAGCGTCACGCGCAGCGCTTCCGCGATCTTCCGCGCAATTTCGTCCTGTACCTCGAACACATCCTTCATCTCGCGATCGTAGCGCTCGCTCCATAGCGGAAAATCCGTATTGGTGTCCACCAGTTGCGTAGTAATCCTCAAGCGGGTTCCCGCACGCCGCAAACTTCCGGTCAAGACATAAGCCGCTTTAAGTTGCTGGCCGACCTGACCCGGCGTCACTTGCTTGTCGCGATATGCCAGCACGGTCGGCCGCGAATACGTATTTATCCCGCGAATCTTCGATAATTCCGTGATGATGTCTTCGGTAATTCCATCGCGCAGGTACTCGTCTTCTCTCACGCCGCTCAAGTTTTCAAAATAAAGTACCGCCACCGATTTCGTGCTGGGACTCAACTTGGCCGTCCCGCTTTTGCTGTCGCTCAGGTTGGCGGCTTGTTTGTTTCCCGATTCCAGGTCCCGCTTGAGCCGGTTCAGGTCGGTCTTCAACTCCGTCGCTGACTGACATCGCAGCGTGCGGTCTTTCTCCAGAAGCTTGGCTAAAATCTGTCCCAGCTGCGCAGGCACCGCGGGATTCTCCACCGCAATGGGCACCGGCTCGCGATTCAGGATGGCATCAAAAATGACTGCCGAAGTGTCGCCCTGAAAAGGCGTTTTCCCGCTGGCCATCTGGTACAGCACCGTCCCTAGCGAAAACAGATCGGTCCGCGCGTCCACCAACTGTCCGCGAGCCTGTTCCGGTGACATGTATAAAACAGTGCCCACCGCCGAGCCCGGCGATGTCAGCCCGTTACCCGCCATCGTATCCATCTTCGAAGGCGTCGCGCCCAGCGGCAAAATCTCCGTGGAGCCAATCTGCGCCAGGCCAAAGTCCAGCACCTTCACCTGTCCGCGGCCGGTCACAAAGAGGTTCGCCGGCTTAATGTCGCGGTGCACAATTCCTTTCGCGTGGGCCGACTCCAGCGCATCGGCAATCTGAATGGCCATCGGCAGCAGTTTGTCGATGGCAAAAGGCTGGCGCGTCATCACCTGCCCCAGCGTCTGCCCTTCCAGCAACTCCATGACGATGAAGTGCTGCCCGCCATGCTGTTCAATGGCGTGGATGGTGCAGATATTCGGATGATTCAGCGCCGATGCCGCGCGCGCTTCTCTCTGAAAGCGCTCAATCAGCTGACTGTCCTGCGCCATAGCTTCCGGCAGGAATTTCACGGCCACACGCCGGCCGAGCAAGGCATCCTCGGCCTCGTACACCACACCCATCCCACCACTGCCTAGCGTTCGTGTGACTTTATAATGCGAAATGGTTTGCCCAATGCGGGAGTCGGAACCGTTCATGTCTGGGGGATAGTATTCTGCCCACATCCAGCGGTCAAGCCTGGGGGTCCTCGGCGTGGTACATGCAGCGAGTGCAGACCCGGGGATGGCTCAGACCGGGGGGGTGCCTGCCGCGATGACGGGCGTTGATTGACTTGTAACCATCACGTAACATCGGAGTAATGACTAATTTGTCTCCTGATGGCGAGCACCCGCCTGGAGCTAACGGCGCGGATCGTCGTGTGCACCAGCGGCGGGCCATTACGCCGCGTCTCTATGTGCTGCTGGCCGGGTCCGGCGGCGACGGGATATTGAACGACCTTAGCGAAGGCGGCATCGCGCTGGATCTTTTCGGGTCTGAGCCCCCCGGCGAGTATGTAGACGTCGATTTTGAAATGCCCGAGCTTGGGCGCCACTTTGAAGCTAAAGGGCGTGTCACGTGGCGAGACGACTCCGCCAAAAAAGTCGGCGTGAGCTTCGTAGACCTTCCTGAGACGGCGCGTGGCCAGATCAGGGAATGGCTGGCGATGAAAGCTGCTTCGCCTGAAGCAGCACAACCGGCAATGATATTGGACACGGCCGAAGGTGCTGCGGCTGCGGCCAAACCAGCCGTCGAGCCGCCAAGCGAAACTCAGTCTGGCACGGTGAGCAAGCCTGATCTTGAAACGCCCGGCAAACCAAAAGACGAACAGCTGGTCCAGAATTTGATCGACTCGTTTAAATCATCCAAGGCGAAAAAGCAGGAGAACAAATACGCTGACGTAATTGCCGCTTGGAAAGAGCACAGCTCGGGTTGGAATCTAGACACCGAGTTTTTCTCCACGTGGGGATACTGGCGGTGGGTTGCGGTGGGCACGGTGGCGGGTCTGGCGGTGCTGTTGGCGATTGGCGTGGCCGCTCATCGCTTGCCGTGGCGCAAGGCCACGTCAGTCAACGTTTCAAAAGCGGGCCAATCGCCAAATGCGGCAGCGGAGGATGCGCAAAACCGGGCCGCGGATAATATCGGCGGCGCCGGCGAAGCGGGCAACGCTACGCGCAATGAGATTCGCAGTGAACAGGACGGCAACGCTCAGGGCAAGGGCGACAACGCGAACAATTCCAACTCAGGGCCGCCTAATTCCGTGACCAGCCCGCCAAGTCTGCCGCCTGCGCTGGCTTCGTCGTTGCCAAAAGCGGGCCAGCCTCCGTGCGTCAACCTGGGTCCGAGGAATGGCAAGATCCGCATTTATCTGTGGACGGAGAAAGACACTCCTGAAGCTGTGGTAGCCACCTATGCGAAGAATCTAAGAGCGGTGCAAGATGTTCAGTTGGTGGACAAAGCGCCGTACGATCTGGTGCTGTACGTGAACGGCGCGCACGTGAACGAAAGTACAGCTGAAGCTGGCTATATGTGGAGCTCGCGCGTTTTTCGTCCCTGGTATTGCGGGCAATCTTTGGGCCTTCTGGAACAAACGGAGGTCAACGAAAGTTTGCATTACGTGCAAGGTTCAAATCTGGATCAACGCATTCAAGCCGAAGTGGCCTACTTGATCCTTCACACCTTTGAAAGCATTCGCAAGGAGCATCTGAGATAACCCTGGTCCTTACACATACCAATCCCTGAAGTGCGCCGAACAAATACGTGGATTGTTCCGAGTGTTTAACCGGGATGCTCGTCGGAACCCTGCACCCATAGGAAAATTGAATATTAACCAAGTCGCGAGGCCGAAGCTCGCGAAGATCGCGGCGCACTTTCATTGTAGCCAGATGCCCCTCCGGGAAGTCTTCCGACTGGAAGCCCGGCGCCAACATTTTTCTTGTAGAACACATATAATTTATAAGCACGACATACAACGAACCCAAGCAAGAGCTCACACTATTGCGCCTCCGGAGGCCCAGTCAACATGGCAATCGCTTCGATTAATCCCGCGACGGGAGAAGTTCTGAAAACGTTTGAGCCGCTCACCGCTGCGCAGATCGAAGCGAAACTGAGCCTGGCAGCGAAGACCTTTGAAACATTTCGCAAGACCAGCTTTGCAGAACGCGCACGGATGATGAATAAGGTCGCGGACATTCTGGAGAGCGAAAAGGAATCGCTCGGCAAATTGATGACCCTGGAAATGGGCAAGACTTATCGGTCCGCGGTGGATGAAGCGGTGAAATCCGCGTGGGGCTGTCGCTATTACGCGGAAAACGCGGAACGGTTCATGGCGGATGAAGTGATCGAGACCACCGCCAGCCGCAGCTACGTGCATTACCAACCTCTCGGTCCCATCTTGGTAGTGATGCCCTGGAATTATCCTTTCTGGCAGGTTTTTCGTTTTATCGCGCCGGGCTTGATGGCCGGAAATGTTGGCGTGCTCAAGCATGCCTCCAACGTTCCGCAGTGCGCGCTGAAAATTGAAGAGATTATGCTGCGCGCCGGATTTCCCGAGGGCGCTTTTCAAACCTTGCTGATCGGGGTCAAGGAAGTGGATGGAATTTTGAACGATCCGCGCATCCAGGCCGCCACTCTGACGGGCAGCGAAGAAGCCGGCAAGCAAGTGGGGATGTCCGCCGCCAAGCGCATTAAAAAAGTTGTGCTGGAACTGGGCGGCAGCGATCCATTCATCGTAATGCCCAGCGCGAATCTGGACGACGCGGTGGCTACCGCGGTGAAAGCGCGGGTGGGAAATAACGGACAGTCCTGTATCGCCGCGAAGCGTTTCATCATCGCCGAAGAAATTGCCGAAAAGTTTGAGCGCGCCTTCGTCAGCAAAATGGAATCGCTGAAAGTTGGCGATCCGATGGACGCAAAAACTGATGTGGGCCCGCTGGCTACAGCAGGCGCGGTGGAATCGCTGCAAGCCGATGTACAAAAGTCCATCGACGCGGGCGCAAAAGTTTTAACCGGCGGAAAGCCAAATGGAGGGCCCGGCTATTTTTATCCGCCGACGGTGCTCACCAACATACCCAAGAATTCGCCAGCGGGCAGCGAAGAATTGTTTGGGCCGGTTGCTTCGCTATTTCGAGTGAAAAATGCCCAGGACGCCGTGCGCGTCGCCAACGACCATCGTTACGGCCTGGGAGCCAGCGCCTGGACCAATGATGATCGCGAGCGCGATTTGTTCATCAAGGAGCTGGAAGCCGGTATGGTTTTTATCAACCAGATGGTGGCATCCGATCCGCGCGTGCCGTTCGGCGGAGTGAAGCGTTCGGGCCATGGCCGTGAATTGAGCGTCAACGGCATTCGCGAGTTTACAAATATAAAAACGGTGTGGATTAAATAGCAACCTCGCTTCAGCATAGCATTCAGTTCATTTTCATCTACCAATTCTAATCAATTCATAAATCGGCGAAAGTTCCCGGCGCCAATCGCAATATTGGGAGCCTCTTGCGAACGAAACGTGTTTGCATCAGGCCAAATTACTTAGAATCCCGGCTATCTGCTCACGGTTTTGCTTTCCGCGCGTCTATGCCGATCAAGTGGACAGCGGCATTTCTGCGCGTCCTCTCGAGCCTTGGACCGAGCAGCACAAATGCTGGGTAGGAATTTGTCGACACCACAAAGGAGCCTCCTATGCGTAATTTCTGCGGGCTGATCGTTGCTGTTTCGCTTACCGTGTTGGCCGGAGCGCGACCGGCGCGCGCGCAATTTAAAAATGGCAGCCAGGCTACGGAGTTAAATCTTCCCAGGCTCAGCCAACGAGCGCAGATCACGCAACGCGTCGGCCTCACTGATATCACCATCATTTATCACGCGCCATTGGCTGGTGGACGCGAGCTCTTCGGGAAAACCGTTCCTTACGGACAGGTGTGGCGCGCCGGCGCGAACGAAAATACCACTATTTCCCTGACTGACGACGCTAGTGTCGAAGGCCATCCGCTTGCCGCAGGCACCTACGGGTTGCACATGATCCCCAACGCCGATCAGTGGACCATCGTATTTTCTAAGAATTCCACTTCATGGGGCAGCTTCAGTTATGACGAAAAAGAAGACGCTTTGCGCGTCAATGTAAAACCCGCTGCGGTAGAAAATCGCGATGCGCTGGCCTACACCTTCGATGACATGAAGCCTGATTCCACAGCGGTGACGCTGCGGTGGGGCAAAACTGCCGTCCCGTTTCACATTAAAGTGGACACCAACGCCATCACCGACCGCAGCATCGCCAACCAGTTGCGCAATGTTGGCGGATTTAGCTGGGCCGGTTACGACGAAGCCGCGAATTGGAACCTGGACAACAACTACAAACTGGACGAAGCGCTGAAGTGGGAAGACACTTCTCTGCAAAATGAAGAACGCTTCGAAAATCTGGAGACGAAATCGCGCATCCTCGACGCCATGGATAAAAAGCAGGAAGCCGCCGCGACGCTCACGCTGGCGCTCGATAAAGCGAACGCTATCCAGTTATACGTCTACGCGAGGGGACTGCAGCGGCAGAAACAACAGGATAAGGCGTTCGAACTTTATCGCCGGGATGCCAAGCAGTTTCCCGATCATTGGATCACGCACCTCGGCACGGCGCGCGTCGCATCCGGTTCCGGAAACTTCGAGGTAGCGGTGAAGGAAATGAAGCTGTCCATTGCGGCCGCGCCTGATCAACAAAAGACATTTCTGCAACCGATGCTGAAGCGCCTGGAAGCCAAAGACGACATCAACAAATAAGTCGTCAGCCGCGCGTGCGGCGTGAATCGCGTGAAGACTTTTGACGCGGTGCTAAGCGTGTGACATCGCAGGAGTGCGATCCGACACAGTGGCCAAAGCCGCTTCCATCACCCGCAGACCTTCATCGAGCTGCTCGTCGGTGATGGCCAACGGCACTAAAATGCGCATCACGTTGTTGTAGGTGCCCGCGGTAATGGTAATGAGGCCGTGCTCGTAGCAATAATGCGCGATCTCTTTGGTCTCGGCATCCGCGGGTTCGCGCGTTTCACGATTGCGCACCAGCTCCATCGCGCACATTCCGCCGATGCCGCGAATTTCTCCAACGAGCGGCCATTTTTTTTGCCACTCGCGTGCGCGCGCCTCAAATACTTTGCCGATCGCGGTAGAACGCTGCAACAACTCGTCGCTTTGCATCATTTCAATGGCCGCCAGCGCAGCGGCACACGATGCGGGATTGCCTGCGAAGGTGCTGCCCAGCCCGCCTACCCCCGGTGCATCCATAATTTCCGCGCGTCCGGTAACTGCCGCGATGGGCAAGCCTCCACCCAGCGATTTCGCGGTGACGATCAGGTCGGGCTCCACGCCATAATGTTCAATGGCAAAAAACTTTCCAGTGCGACCGATGCCCGATTGCACTTCATCGGCGATGAAAACAATGCCGTGCTTGCGGCAGATTTCCTGAATGATGCCGAAAAATTCTTTGGGCGGAGTGACGAAGCCGCCTTCGCCAAGAATTGGTTCAACAAGCACGGCTGCCACGGAGTCCGCGGGCACCAGCCGTTTGAAGGCGTCTTCAAGCGCATGCGCGCAGGTCATTTTGCACGACGGATAAGTCAGATTATAGGAACAGCGGTAGCAGTAGGCGTAAGGGATGCGGTAGATATCGTTCACGAAAGGCGCGAATCCTTCTTTGTACGGATTCGTTTTGCTGGTCAGCGACATGGCCAGCAGCGTGCGCCCGTGAAACGCGTCATTGAAACAGATCACCGCGGGACGCTTGGTATAAGCGCGCGCAATCTTGATGGAATTTTCCACCGCTTCCGCGCCGGTGTTCACGATAAAGGTTTTCTTCGCGAATTTTCCGGGCGCCAACGCGTTCAGCTTTTCCGCTACCGCAACGTAAGGTTCATAAGGCGTCACGCTAAAGCATAAATGCAAATATTTTTCGATCTGCTCGCGAATCGCGGCCATGACCGGAGCGCTGCGATGTCCCATGTTTGCGCAACCGATGCCTCCGGCGAAGTCGATGAAGCGGTTGCCGTCCACGTCTTCCAGAATGGCGCCCTCGGCTTTGGCCGCAAAAATGGGCGTGGAATGATACGGCCCGCGCGGTATCGCCGCTTCACGCCGCGCCATCAACGCGCGTGAACGAGGCCCGGGAATTTCCGTTCGAAGCTGAATGGAGCTCATGTTCTTTTTCCTTTGAAGCTAATACCAGGCGATGGGCGTTTCATCGAGATTGACGAACACCTGCTTGGTTTCGAGATATTCTTCCAGACCCCACGGCCCCAACTCGCGCCCGAATCCGGATTGTTTGTAGCCGCCCCAGGGGGCTTCCACATAAGTGGGCTGCATGTGATTCACCCAGACAATGCCGGCGCGCACCGCTTTCACCACGCGAAAGGCCTTGTAAATATCGCGGGTCCACACCGCGGCAGCCAATCCGTAAGGGGTATCGTTGGCGATGCGGATCGCTCCGGCTTCATCATCGAAAGGAATTACCGAAGCCACCGGGCCAAAAATCTCTTCGCGCGAAATTCGCGCATTATTGTCGACGTCGTAAAAAATCGTGGGCTCGAGGTAGTAACCTTTGCCAAATTGCTTTGGCCGGCCGCCGCCGATGGCCACCTTGGCTTCTTTCTTTCCGATTTCCAGATAAGCGCTGACGCGATCGTATTGTTCCTTGCTGACCAACGGACCCATTTTTGTGCCGCGCTCGAGCGGCGCACCCAACTGAATGCGCTTGGCTTTTTCCGTCATGGCTTCCACAAACTTTGAATAAATTTTCTTTTCCACCAGAATGCGGCTGCCCGCCGAACATACTTCGCCTTGATTGATGAACACGCCGAAGAGCGCGCCGTCCACGGCGGCTTCCCAATCCGCGCCATCGAAGAAAATATTCGGCGATTTGCCGCCTAGCTCAAGAGTCACGCGCTTTAAGGTGTCCGCCGCACTTTTCACGATTATTTTGCCGACGGCCGCGCTGCCTGTGAACGCGATCTTATCCACGCCGGGGTGCGCGACCAGCGCAGCGCCGCAGGTCTCGCCGAAACCATTCACGATATTTACAACGCCGGGCGGCAAGCCCACGTCTTCGAACCAGGTGGCAAATTCAAGCGCCGTCAGCGGAGTTTGCTCCGCGGGCTTGAGCACGCAGGTGCAACCCGCCGCGAGCGCCGGCGCCAGCTTCCACGCGGCCATCAACAACGGATAATTCCAGGGAATGATTTGCGCCGCGACGCCGACGGGCTCGCGCAAGGTAAAGCTGAGCGCATTGGCAGGCACGGGATTTACGTGGCCCAAAACTTTGTTGGCCAAGCCGCCGTAATATTCAAAGCAAGTGGCGACATCCGCGATGTCGAATTCGGCTTCGACGATGGGCTTCCCGGAGTTGCGCGATTCCAGTTCCGCAAGCATGGCGGTGTTCTGGCGAATTTTTTCGGCGAGCTTGAATAAAATGCGGCCGCGCTCGGCGGCGTTGGTCTGCCCCCACGGACCGGAATCAAACGCGGCGCGCGCGGCTTTTACCGCGCGATCCACATCGGCAGCGTTCGAGGAGGGCACCTGCGCGATGACTTCTTCCGTGGAAGGATCGTAAACCGCAAAAGTTTCGCCGGAAGCGCTGGCCACCCATTCTCCGTTGACGAAATTCTTATACGTTCGGATCTCAGCCTTCACCGTGCCTTGCATAACCGCCTCCAAAATTCGCGTGCAGTCATCTACAATTCACTAATTTAAATTATCAAACCAAAATGCGCCTGCCTCAAGCACACATGGACGCCGTTAAATACTCGGCGCCATGGCCGCAAGTTTCCGCGCCATCTTACGCCGGCCGTACACAAAAAAGAAAAACGCCGCGAGGCCGATAAAAAATAGCGTTCCGCCAAACATCCACAGTTCGTAGGAACGCAACGAGGTAATCTGCTGCGCCGGGAAAAAAGCCAGCGCGATACCAAGAACGGTGGTGAGCAATCCGCTGGCTCCCGCGAGCAGGAGCGTCGTCCGGCTATAGCGTCCACGCACGAACGGTGTTTGCAGCGCCATTTTCAACAGCGCGGCAAACATATAAAGGAAAGGCACGAGTTGCAGCACTACCGCGAGCGACAAGAGTTTTTGAAACGTTTCCTGCACGCCCGCGCCGGTGAAACTGAAATTAAGAATCACCAAAATCATCGACACCGAGGCATGCACGATCAGCGCGGCGTAAGGCGTCGCATACTTAGGATGAATTTTGCCCAGCCACGCGGGCATGTAAGAATCCAGCCCGGCCACAAAAGGAATTCTGGCGGAGCCGCCCAGCCACGCCGACCCAATGCCAGCAATGGAAATGCTCAGCAAAAACGCGAACGGTGTGACGATCCAGGCCACGCCGACACGGCCGGCCATGTGCCTTACAGCCTGCACAATTCCTTGCAACACACTGATGTTGTCTTTGCTCACGGCAATCAGCAGCGTCAGCGTCGCACCAATGTAGAGAAGGCCGGAAAGAATTCCGCCCAAGGCGACCGCGCCGGGCAAAGTCTTTTGCGGATTCTCAATTTCGTCGCCCATCACGGAAGCCAGTTCGAGTCCCACCAGTCCAAAGCAAATTACTCCAAACGAATTGAGCACGAATCGCGGGTTCGCGGGAATCGCAAAATCAGCGGAGGTGACCGCGGTCCCAAAACGCAGGCAAACGACAATGCCCAATCCTATTAACACCGCGGCGGCGATACCGGTGCCAATCGCACCGAGGTTATTGATCCACTTTCCCACACCCAGCCCCACGATATTCATCACCACCAGAATAATCAGCAGTAGCAACGAAGCGCTCAGCGCAAAAATTTTATTATCGGCCAGCGACTCGTGCCCCGCGCCCAGCGCGTACACCGAAACGCCGACGAAATACAGCATCACCGTGGGCACGTACATCATGTTGTTGGTCCAGTAGCACCAGCCGGACAAAAATCCATGGAAGTCGCCGAAAACTTCCTTGGCCCATAAATAAACGCCACCTTCACCGGGAAAGCGGTGCGCCAGCTCAATCACCGCGATGCCCTGCGGCCAGAAAAAAAGCAGCAGCGAAATCAGCCACAACCACACGGTGACTCCGCCGTTGGCGGCGATGGAAGGAACCACGTTCAGATTAAAAACGGCGACGATGAAAAGAAGAACCAGGTCCCAGCGGCCTAAAACGCGCCGCAAATGTGGCGCGGCAGTTTCCCGCGCATTGACAAGCGGCACGCTGACTTCCGTCGACATATTTTCCCCGGCGTTTGATGATGGTGAGCCAAGCGGCAGCGTGCCTGCGAGTCGCTCGGTGGCCAGAACCATTCGCAACTTTAGTTAGTTAATGCTCGTTAGTTAATGCCAGTTACCTAATACTCGTTAATGCCCGGCTGCGCCGACGAAGGCGACACCGCGCTCTTGCTGCGCCTGAGCCAGCGCGGGAGCAATTTCCTCAAACACCGCGAGATGCTTGTCGATGTCGGCCTCGGTGTGTTGCACCGAGATGGTCCACTGCTCGTCCCACCAATAAGGCTGCGCGAGCACGCCGCGATTTACCATCGCAAACCAGTAATGGCGCCACAGATCGACATCGATGGCCGTCCAGTCACGGTAGTTGCGAATTTCCTGTGGGTACAGCATCAGCGCGCCATTTACACCGGCGCTTACGACGTACGCCTGTAAACCTACTTTTGCCACCGTCTTTCGATAGCCTTCGGTAAGTTTTTTACTGAGTTTGCCGACGTGCGCGTAATTCTCGCGAGTCAAAACTTCGCGAAAAGTAGCCAGCCCGGCCGCCATGGAGATGCGGTTGGTGTTGTAAGTGCCGCCATGAAAAACTTTGTGCTGTGAAATCAGGTCCATCACCGCGCGGCTGGCGCCGAACGCGCCGAGCGGCGCGCCACCGCCAATGGATTTTGCCAGGCAGATCATGTCCGGCTTCACGGCGAAAAACTCCGAAGCCCCGCCCCAGGCCAATTTCGCGCCAGTTTTTACTTCGTCAAAAATCAGCAGCGAGCCATTTTTCGTGGCGATATCGCGCAGGCCCTGCAAAAATCCCGGTTGCGGCATGCACAAACCCACATTCATCAAAATGGGCTCGAGAATAATCGCCGCGATCTGGCCGGGAAATTGTTTAAAGCGGTTTTCCACGCTGGCCAGATTATTGAACGCCGCGATCACCACGTTATCGACGGAGGCTTTGGGAACGCCCATGCCGCCGGGCACGGAGGTCGGAGCGTTGGGATCGCCGTACTCTTCCGCTTTGGGTTTTACGCTGACGAGCGCGGTGTCATGCAAACCGTGATACGCGCCTTCAAATTTCAAAATCTTGTCGCGTTTGGTGGCGGCGCGCGCCATGCGGCAAGCGTGCATGGTGACTTCCGTGCCGCTGGAGCCGAAGCGCACCATCTCCACGGGATAGCGAGCACAAATTTCTTCAGCCAACTCCCACTCCATGTCGTGCGGCATCCCAAAGGTCGTGCCGATGTGCAGCGCGCTCTCGATGGCCTTCACCACCGCCGGATGGCAATGCCCGGCCATTAACGCGCCGAAGCACAAATTGTGATCGATGTATTCATTGCCATCGATATCCCACAACTTACTGCCTGCACCTTTCTTCACAAAAATGGGATAGGGATCGTAGGCGCGATAATTGCTGGCGACTCCAAGCGGGATGCGTTGCAGAGCGCGTTTGTGGGCTTCCGCGGATTTAGGCGTGCGCTTTTCGTAGGTGGCAATTTCCTTTTTCAGTCCTTCGTGCATTTTTTCCGACATACATTCTCCGTGCCTGGCGGCATCGCTGCCGCCAACAGGTCTCTTCCCTGCAGTCAGTTTTCCATTCCTCCACACAGGCAGAACGGACCAATCTTATTTCTACACCCATTTCCACAAAGGTTGGGAGGCGTCTTTGCCGCCTGACGTTTGTTTGCCCGCCTGCTAAAAAATCAACTTAAGGGCGAACTGGAACAGTCGCGGATCACGCACCTTCTGCGGTTGCCCAAACGTGGTATTCGCGGAGTTGCCGTCCGTGCCATAGAACTGCGCGTGATTAAACAGATTGAATATCTCGGTACGGAATTCCACGCGCATTTTCTCGTTAATCGCGGTGTCCTTAAAGAGCCCCACATCGATGTTGTTGATCGGGGGATTGCAGCATAGTGTGCGCGGCACGTTGCCGATGGTGCCCAGGGCCACCGCCGTGGGATCCCCGACGCAAGTTGAATTGTCGCAACTATCGAACAGGTTCGGATCGAATACGAAACCGTCCGTCCTGGGATTGTGAGTCTTAAATGGCCCGGTAAAGTTCGGTCTGCCCGGACACTCGAATCCCAAGGTGGTGCCTTGCAATTCCGTGTCGTTGCAATTGCTGATGAGAACAGGAAAGCCGGTCTGATAGGTGTAGATCCCCGACACTTCCCAGCCGTTCAAAGCCTTGCCGGCGAATCCCTCCATCTTCCGAATGGGCAGTTGCCAAACGGCGTTGAAAACAAAACGGTGCCGCGCATCGAAAAGCGAAGGGCCGTACGTAGAATTAAAATTCGTTGGGCCAACAAGTTCCTCGAAGCTCGAGGCATTGTCAAGAGACTTGCTGTAAGTATAGGACGCCTGGAATTGCAATCCATGGCTGTAGCGCTTCTCCAACAGCATTTGTAGAGAATTGTAGTTGGAGTGCCCCACGCTGTCCTCGGCAAATATGTTCGTAAATATTGGCGTGCCGTCTGCCGGGCATCCAATGCCGCTGACAGGATCGCAATTTGGCGAAGAAAACGGCCGCAAACCCACCAGGTTTATCGCAGTACCGCCTACCCCGCCAGTGACGGTGCAAGCGGTGGTTACGCGACTGATGGGACACGGAACATTCGGTCCTCCCGGCGTGGCACCAGCGATGTACGGCAGGTGCAACACGCTGCCCTCGGGAAGTGTGAAGGAATATTGCGAGTCCTCACCAAATGGTGTGCATCCCTGACCGAGGTTTGCAAGATCAAGGCAGGTCTGCGCATTCGAGGCGTTTTGATCGTGGATAGCTAGCAGCCGGTGACCTTGCGTACCAACATAACCGATCTGGAATAATATGTTGCCCGGCAGCTCGCGCTTGATCGTTAAATTGTACTGCGAGGAATACTGCGTTCTAAGCGTCGTCGGAAATTGTCCGAACAACAAAATAGGACGATAAAGCGACCAATCCACGGGTTGCCCTCGCGGAGGATTCAGAAAGGCATCGGAAACGTTTGGCTTTGTCGCGCCACCTTGCGTCACAAACGGCGAGCCAAACAGCGGATCGGACACGCCG
This sequence comes from Candidatus Acidiferrales bacterium, assembly GCA_035603415.1. Lineage (GTDB taxonomy): Bacteria > Acidobacteriota > Terriglobia > Acidiferrales > UBA7541 > Acidiferrum. The sequence goes on along the minus strand of DATNKL010000010.1, from coordinate 54,102 downwards.
TTACTGATTCCGAATGGCGGCTCCGCCACGAACTGTTCCAGAACTAATTGTTCAATCGGATTGTAAAACAGGCCCCAACCCATGCTGATAGTCATCTTGTTGGGTCCGCCGGTTAATTTGGCCAGCATGCCGTCGCTGGCGCTTGGGCTCCAATTCAGCCCTAGCCGCGGCGCAAACGCTTTGTAGTAAGTGTTGATTAGGCCGCCGGGCACGCCTTTATCGCCGGGAACCACGAGACCCGTGGGAGTGACACCTTGGTTGTCGCAGGTATTCCCGGCTCCGAACAAATTGCTCGCCGCACTTAGTTGACAGGGGTAAATGGTGGAAACCTGGCCAGGATTAAATCGCTGCACCTTCTGACCTTTATCAGTCAGCGGAGTGTTCACTTCCCATCGTAAACCGTAGTTCAAAGTAACATTCGGCCGGATCTTCCAACTGTCCTGCGCAAACAAATAAACCGAAGTGCTGCGCACCAATTCAGTATTGGCGGAGCCCTGTGAATAACCCACCGGCAGGCCCAACAAATAATTGCCATATGGATCGGTGAGCTGCGTATCGTTATTGCCTCCGGGTCCGAAAATGTATTCGCCGTTCACGTTGAAGAAAACGGTCTGGTCGAACTTTTGATAGCGAATATCTCCGCCGAATTTGAGGCTGTGGTTACCCACGATCTTGCTGTAATTATCGTCGAACTGAAATGTGTTTCCCGTCTGCGGCAACTGGCCTTCGAAGTTATTCCCGAAGAGTCCCTGAGTTCCGTTGATGGTGACAAATGGCACACCTTCAAACTTCGGCCCGAGTCCCGGATGGATCCCGCAACCAAATCCAGGGCAAGGAGGAGTGGATCCCAGGAGCGTGCCGTCGTCCGCCACCAGCGGAGTATCGGTGGTGCCTGTGAAGCAGAAAGGCGCCGCCGCGGGGTCCGTGCCACACGACGCGGTAACCGCGTTGGTTACCGTCGGCGTGAAGAACTGTGGCTCGGCTTCTCTGAACAACGTGAATCGAAATTCGTTCACGGAGGTCGAACCGATCGTCCAGGTGTGGCTGGCATTTATTTGTTGCACGTGAGAAATAATTCGACCGCCGAAATTGCCCAGTGAACCGCCGGCCAGTTGGAAGTTGGCGAACGGGTCGAGCGAATTATCATTGTCGTAGTAGTAGTACACCGACAATTTTTGCTTCGGGGTTAGGATTTGGTCGAAGCGGATCTGGAACTGATCGCCTCGCTCGCGAGATTTCACCACATCCTGGACTTGCGAACTCGCCCCGCCCGCTCCCGGCAAAAAATGCACCAGGCTGACCGCCACCGGATCGAAGCACCCGGTAGGAACTATTCCACCGGTAAAAATAGAATCGTACGGCGTTGGTGTGCCAGCGGCCGCCGCATCCAGACTAGCCTGCTGACCGGCTGGCAGGCTTGATCGGCATCCCGGGCGGTTTTCAAATATGTTGGCAACCGTCGAGTCGTTCAGCGTGCCGGGAAATGGCGTGCCAAAATTCCCGGCCAAATCCCCGGCGGTGGGCACCGGCACTTGTTGCGAAACGATTCCCCGGACGATGCGGCGTCCTTCGTAGGAGCCAAAAATGAAGGTCTTGTCTTTCTTGATGGGCCCGCCGAATGTCCCGCCGAATTGGTTTTGTTTGAAGGGCGGCTTGGGAGTCGGCTGAAAGGTGAATCCGTGCGCGTTCAGGATGTCGTTGCGGAAGAACTCGTAGGCGCTGCCATGGAAATCATTGGTGCCGGACTTGGTGACCACGTTCACCACCGCGCCGGAATTGCGGCCATATTCCGCGTCGAACGAATTGGTAATCACGCGGAATTCTTCAACGCTATCGGGGGACGGCTGCACCGCGGGCAGATTGGCGAAAAGATCGTTACCGTCGCCTCCGTTCACCGAGTAGTTGTTGGAGCGGCCACGGCCTCCGTTCACGGTCACGACACCGGCCTTGTCCGAACCATAGAATAGACTGTTTCCAATCTGCGACTGCACGCCAGGCTGCAACTGCAGCAATTGATACACATCGCGTTGGTTCAGCGGCAATTGCGTCGAAGAGGTGGAGTTCACGACCGCGCCGAGTTGCGTGGAGGTGGTGTCCACAACGGGAGGTGTTCCCGTCACTTCCACCGTTTCAGAGGCCCCTCCAACCTGAAGCGGGATATCCAAGCTGATTACTTCGTTCAAATTCACAACGATGCCTTTGCGGCTGTACCTCTTAAAGCCCTGCTGCGCGACGTCGATGTCATAGGTGCCGACGGGAACTTCAAGAAAAATATATTCTCCGTTGTTGCCGCTCACGGTGTTGGCGGTGACATTGGTGGCCTCGTTAATCAGCGCCAGGTTCGCGCCCGATACCGCGCCTCCGCTGGGATCAACGACCGTTCCGCGCACACGCCCACCGGTGCTTTGCGCGCCTGCGAACGGCGCTTGGAAAGCCATGGCCAGCAAAAGTAAAAGTAACCCTAAGCGGAAGGCTGAACGTAAAGCCGAATTTGAAGCGTGGGACATAATTGACTCACCCCTGTTTTTCTGGACGCAAAAGATTTCTCTTCGGTTGCCAATTCTTCGAGGTTGCTGCGTTCCCGAAACCTTACTATAATCCTGCAAACTTAGAGAAGGTCGGGACCGGTGTCAAGCAGAAATAATTTATCCGGCAAATCGCCAAAACGGGAAGTCGCGCGTCCGCTGCGTATCAGCGAGGTGGCGCGGCGCGTGGGAATTTCGTCTTCGGCGCTGCGCTCGTGGGAAGCGCTCGGCTTGATCGTTCCGCGCCGCAGCGAAAGCCGCTATCGGGAATACAGCGAATCGGACGTGCGCACGCTGCGCCGGGCCATTTTTTTGCGCCGCGCGCGCGGATTGAATCCCGCGGCGATCGTGCATGTATTAAAGCGGCAGGGCGTGGCCATCGCTCCGCCGGATGTCCCGCGTGTCCCGGGCCAGCGTTTCCGCCGATTACGCACGCGCCGCGGTCTTTCGCTGGCGCAGGTGGCGCGCGCTACCGGCGTCTCCGCGGGATTTCTTAGCGCGCTTGAACGCGGGCAGATGCGTTCGTCCGTCGCCACGCTGCGGCGCATTGCCCGTTTCTACCGCACCAATATTTTGTCGTTTTTCGAAGCAGCGGAAGAAAATCCGCGCCTGGTGCGACCCGCTCAGCGCAAAATTCTGGAGACCACTCCGGGCGTGCGCATGGAATTGCTGGCGTGGGGCCACACCGCCATGGAGCCACACCTCTTTCGCGTGCGGCCTGGTGGCGGCAGCGGCGAATCTTACGCGCACGAAGGCGAGGAATTTCTGCACGTGCTTCGTGGGGATTTTGAAATCTGGCTGAACAGCGGCGAACATTACCGCTTGAAGCCCGGTGACAGTCTTTATTTTGAGAGCTCCACGCCGCATCGCTGGAAAAATCCGGGACGCAGCGAAACGTGGCTGTTGTGGATCAATACGCCGCCAACATTTTAATTTCGGGAGATTTAACTGTTGATGACTGCACGCCGGACTCAAATCGTGGTTCTGATTCTTTACGTTTTTTTCTGCGCCGTCGGGTATGTTAGCGCGCAGGACTCCAAAGACGTCAAGCATAAAGACGCGAAGAATGCCGCGGACACCGTGGTGCTTCACGGCCGCATTTATACCTTGGATTCCAAGCAGCCGTGGGCCCAGGCAGTGGCGATTCGCGGGGATAAAATCGTCGCCGTTGGCGACGACACCACGATAGAAAAATTTAGCGCTCCTCGGACGAAAATAATCGATGCCGCGGGGCAGCTCGTGCTACCCGGCTTTGTCGACAGTCACAGCCATTTTTTTGAAGGATCGATCTTCCTCAATCGAGTTCATCTGGACGGCGCCAAGGATCTCGCGGAGATCCGCGCACGATTGACGGATTACGCCAAGGCACATCCGGGAGACGGATGGATCGTGGGCACCGGGTGGGACTATGCCATGTTCGGTCAAGAAAAAATGCCCAACAAAAAATATCTCGACGACCTTTTTCCAAAACGTCCAGTTTTCCTGGACGGCTTTGATGGGCATACCGCGTGGGTGAACTCCGCTGCGCTGGCGGCGGCCAACATATCAAAAGAAACGCCGGAGCCCGCGGTCGGCTCGATCGTACGCGATCCCCAAACTGGAGAACCGACCGGCGCGCTACGGGAAGACGATGCCATCGATCTGGTAAAACGCATCCGCCCGGAAGCGTCCCGCGCGGAAAAACTAGCCGCGCTTCGCGCCGGAATTAAGCTTGCCAATGAAAACGGCTTAACACGCATTCATGCCGCGGGCGGCCACTTTGAGTCTAACGATTTTGACAAGCTGGAACTTTACGCCGAGCTTCGCCGGCACGGAGAACTTACGCTACGGATGTATATCGCGTATTTTCTCAACCCGCCGGAGTTGCGCCAGCAAGACCTTGAAGCCATCGAGGACGCGCGAAAAAAATATAGCGGCGATTGGATTTCGGCGGGAGTCGTAAAACTACGAGTGGATGGGGTGATCGAATCGCACACCGCCGCCATGATTGATCCGTACAGCGACGATCCGGCATTGAAGGGCAAACTTTTTTGGGATCCCGCCAAATATAATTCTGCAGTGGCAGAACTCGACAAGCGCAGGCTGCAACTGTTCACTCACGCCATCGGGGATCTCGCGGTGCGTACCGCGCTCGACGCTTACCAGCATGCGGAAGAAGTGAATCATTCGAGCGATCGCCGTCCACGCATCGAGCACATTGAGACGGTCACTGCCGCGGACATTCCACGATTCGGCAAACTCGGCGTGATCGCCAGCATGCAGCCGCTGCATGCTTATCCCGACGCGGACACCATGGATGTTTGGGCGCGCAATGTGGGTCCGGAACGCGCCTCACGCGGATGGTCGTGGAAAAGTATTGCAGATACGGGCGGGCGCTACGCATTCGGCAGCGACTGGCCGGTGGTCACTTTGAATCCGTGGTACGGCTTGCAAACTGCCGTTACGCGCCAGACCCGGGAAGGCACGCCCGAAGCGGGTTTTGTGCCTTCGCAGCGGCTGACCGTCGCGCAAGCGGTCGAAGGATATACGCTCGGCGCGGCATTTGCCGGCCGCCGCGAAAAAACCGAAGGCTCGTTGGAAAAAGGCAAGCTCGCGGACCTGATCATCGTTTCGCAGAACATTTTTGAAATCGATGCGCATAAAATATCCGAAACTAAAGTTCGCACCACCATCGTGGGCGGCCATGTGGTTTACCGGTCCGATGCCAAATAATTCCAGAACAATTTCACGCGACAGGAAATTTTCGCTGTGGGCTCGCAATCAAATTGCGGCGCGATGTGCCGTTGCGGCTTTGCTGCTGCTCGCGCTCGGTTGCGCGGCTTGTAAGCCCAAGCAGCCCACCCTCACGCTGCTGGTGTGGGAAGGATATGCCGATCCATCGTTCCTCGGCGCGTTCGAGGAAAGCCATCACTGCAAAGTGGTCGCTTCCTACATGGGCACCAGCGATGAGCTGGTTGCCAAGTTGCGCGGCGGGAGCGCCTCCAACTATGACGTGATCTCCCCTTCGAGTGACGTCGCCGCATCCATCGTACGCGCTGGACTTGCCGCGCCGCTTGACCTTGCGAAGATTCCCGCGTATTCGCAACTTTCCGCGAAGCTGCGTGAATCCAACATCGTCAAGCTCAACAACCAGGTATACGGCGTGCCGTTTGTGTGGGGACCGAACCCCCTGCTTTACGATATGACGGCGTTTTCAAAAGCTCCAGATTCCTGGTCGATTTTGTGGGACGCAAAATATCGCGGCAAAGTCTCGGTGTGGGATGAGCTTTCCACTGTTTACATGGCCGCGCAAGTGCTCGGATACGACAAGCCCGATCCCAGCCAACTCTACAATTTGAGCGATGCGCAACTGGAAACGGTGAAGGAAAAACTCATCGAGCTCAAACCTAACATTCGCAAAATGTGGGCAACCGGCGGCGAGCTGACCAATCTTTTCCAAAATCATGAAGTGGTGATCGCCATGGGTTGGCCGCTGATGACCAACGATCTTCGTAAACTGAATTTTCCTATTGGCGAAACGATCCCGCGGGAAAACACCACCGGATGGATCGATCACCTGATGATTACCGCGGCCAGCACCAACAAAGAACTAGCGCAGGCTTTTCTTGCGTATATGGTGGAAGCCCAGACGCAGAAAAAAGTGAGCGATGTTACGCACTACACGCCCGCTAATCCCGGCGCGGCGCAGTTTTTGAGCACCGACGAAAAGAAAATCCTGCATCTCGATGATCCGGACGCCTACATGCAGCGCATTTATTTCTGGCACGACGTGCCGCGGCGTCCCAAATACAACGAAATCTGGAACGAGGTGAAGGCCGCACAGTGAGTCCGGCGCCCGCCATTCCGCCGTTGGAAGAAGAGCGGGCGGCTGGGCCTTTGCTGGAAGTTCGCGCGTTGGCCAAACGCTTCGGCGCGCACGAAGTGTTGAAAGGAATTTCCATCACTGTGGCGGCCGGCGAGTTCATCACTTTGCTGGGGGAAAGCGGCTCCGGGAAGACCACCATGCTGCGATTGATTGCGGGATTTGAGCAGCCTAGCTCCGGCGAGATTTGGATGAATGGCGAGCGCCTCGATACGTTGCCACCTTACAAACGCCGCGTGAACACGGTGTTTCAGCAATACGCGCTGTTTCCGCATTTGAATGTACGCGACAACGTGGCCTACGGCTTGCGTGTGACTAACGCGCCTTCCAATGAAATTGACGCGCGCGTTGCCGATGCGTTGCGCATGGTGAAGATGGAGAGTTTCGCTGGGGCGCGACCCGCTACGCTGAGCGGCGGCCAGCAGCAACGAGTTGCACTGGCGCGCGCGCTGGTGAATCGGCCGTTACTGCTGCTGCTGGACGAACCCTTGTCTGCTCTGGATGCCAATTTACGGAAAGAAATGCAAAGCGAACTGAAATCTTTGCAGCGCGAAGTGGGCATTACTTTTCTGTTTGTCACGCACGATCAGGATGAGGCCATGGCGCTTTCCGATCGCATCGCGTTGCTGCGCAGCGGCGCGCTCGAACAAGTCGCTTCACCGCGCGAAATTTATTCGCACCCTGCCACGGCGTATACCGCTCAATTTATCGGGCAAACAAATTTGTTGCGCGCTGACATTCGCGGCGGCGCCGCGATTTGCGGCGCATTGCGCTGGCCCACATCCGCGCCCGATGGGGCCGCTCTTTTCTCATTGCGTCCGGAAGCGATTCGACTCGCGGACACGGCTGCAGATTCCGGCGCCAGTTCCACTGCAAATAAACCGGCGGCGAAGGCGCGATTCTCGGCGACGGTCAAACAACAGCTTTATGGCGGCGCCAGCGAATTGTTGGAAGTAGATTGCGGCGGCCAGATCTTGCGCGTGAAGATTCCCGCACGCGGGCCGTTATCGGGCAAACAGGATTTCAGTTTTTCCGCCGAGGACGCGGTGCGAGTTTCAGAATAAAGTCGCGGAATAAAGTTTCAGGTATTAACGCAATGGGATTCACTTTGTAAAAATGTATTCGCGCGCATACAAATCGCTGGTTTCCCTGCCGCCGCTGTTGTGGGTCGGACTATTTCTATTGCTGCCCTATGCGCTGATGCTGGCGCACAGCTTCTGGATGGTTAGCGATGGATTTATCGTGCATCAATGGAATCTGCAAAATTACCGCACGCTGGCCACTAATCCCGTTTACGCGGAAGTGCTTTTGCGCAGCATGCGCATCGCTGCGTCGGTTACGTTTTGTTCGCTGATACTCGGATATCCGCTGGCTTACTATCTTTCTTTCCATGCCGGCGCCCGCCGGGAAATTCTCTATCAACTGGTGATCGTTCCGCTGTGGGTGAGCTATCTGGTTCGTGGCTACGCATGGAAAACGATTCTCGGCAGCGATGGAGTTTTGAACGGCCTCCTGCAATATCTGCATCTCACAAATGCTCCGGTGGGTTTCCTTCTTTACAGCCCCTTCGCCGTGATTCTGATGCTCACACACATTTACACGCCATTTGTTTTTCTGCCGATTTACGCTGCGCTGGAACATATTCCTCGTCCGGTGGTTGAAGCTTCACAAGACCTCGGCGCCAGTCCGCGCAAAACATTCCTTCGCGTCATCCTCCCGCTTTCGCTCCCCGGATTGCTGGCGGGAGCGACGTTCGCGTTCGTTCTTTCGCTGGGCGATTTTCTCGCGCCACTGCTGGTTGGCGGCGCTTCGGGCACGATGATCGCCAACATCGTGCAAAGCCTTTTCGGCGCGGCCTATGACTGTCCGCTAGGCGCAGCCATTTCCGTGTGCATCCTGTTGATCACCGTGACCCTGCTATTTTTAACTGAACGCCTCGAGAAGCGCTGGTCTTTCTGATGAGTAGCGCGCCCACAACTGTTATGCGTTCCACCTCCTCGGCAACGCGTCGCGCGCCACTGCTTGCAGCCTATTCGGCGCTGGTGTTCGCGTTCATCTATTTACCGATCGCCGTGCTCATCGTGTATTCCTTTAATCGGGACGGCGTGGGCGGCTTTCCGCCACGCCATCTCACGCTGGATTGGTACCGCCAACTTTTTGGCGACGGCGCCATCTGGACCTCGGTGCTGAATAGCCTGATCGTCGCCGCTGGCAGCGTCGCGCTTTCACTCACGCTGGGCTTGCTTGCCGCGCTAGCCCTCGATCGCGCCAGCTTCCCGGGCAAATCGCTTTTCCGCCGCTTGGTTTTGCTGCCGCTGATTTTGCCGGGGATCATCACTGGTCTTTCGCTGCTGATGTTTGCGGTGTACGCGGGCGCGCACTTGAGCCTGATCACCGTGTTTCTCGGTCATGGCACCGCATTGATCTCCGTGGCCACCACGGAACTCTTCGCCGGATTGCAAAAAATGGACCGCGCGCAGGAAGAAGCTTCGCTCGATCTGGGCGCGACGCCGTTGCAAACTTTCTGGCGCGTGACCTTGCCAAACTTAAAACTTTCTCTGATTGCGGCCGGCTTGCTGATTTTCACTCTTTCCATGGACGAAATCGCGGTCACGTTTTTTTTGATCGGCCGCGACAATACTTTGCCGCTGGAAATCTGGGGCCGCTTGCGGCGCGGAATCACGCCGGAAATCAACGCCATCTCCACGCTGATTTTTACCGCTTCGGTGATTTTGATCGTGATCTGGTTTCAGTTGCGCACTCGCGCGCAACGCAAAAGCTTTTGAACAAGGGAGACTCATGTCGCACTCACGCCGCAACTTCATCAAATACGTAGTGGCAGGATCGGTGGCTGCTGGCTGTCCGATTGACGCGAGCCTGCTGGCCGTGCCGGACGAGAAATCTTCCGCGACACCGCGGGTGGAAGGCGAACACTTCGAAATTTGCCATCAGGTGCGCGATGGCCACCAATTCCAGCGTCCCGAGGCAACCCGCAAGGCTGACGTGGTGATTGTCGGCGGCGGCGTCGCGGGACTCTCCGCCGGGTATTTCCTGCGCGGCAAGGACTGGCTGCTGCTCGAAAAAGAAGATCACTTCGGCGGCAACGCTTACCAGGAGGAATACGACGGCGCGGCGTTCGCCACCGGCTCGGCTTACGCCTTCAAAGGCGATCACGGGGATCAGTTGGCTGCTGAAATGGGTTTAAAACTCCTGCCGGTAAATAATCCCGATCCGACCATTGTGAATAAAACTTTTGTCGCGGATACCTGGAACGCCGGGCTGGATCATTTGCCATATCCGCAGGACGTGCGCGCCAGCTTCAAAAAATTTCGCGACGACATGATGAAGATTGACGTGTTGAAGCGCATGGACGAACTGGATGCGCAACCGCTCACCGATTTTACGGGAGGCTATGCGCCGGAAATTCAGCAATGGTGGGACGGGTACGGGCCATCGAACTGGGGCGCCACGAGCGAAGACACGTCGGCGTTTGTGGCGCTCGCCTCGCTGCAAGGGTTGGTCACCGGAGAAGACAGCAAGCGCGTGATTTTGCCAGGCGGGCTGGGATGCATCACGCACAAGCTGGTAGAAGTGTTGCAACCAAAATATAAGGAGCGCATGGTTGGCGAAGCGACCGTGGTGGCCGTCGTTCCCGGTGACGACAACGTGCGCGTAACTTATTTTCATGGCGGGCAGCTGACTACCGTATCTGCGAAAGCGGTGATCATGTGCATACAGAAACACATCACCTCGCGGCTGGTCATGGGCATTCCTTACGATCAGAAAACAGCGATGCGTCGAACGCGTTATGCACCTTACCCGGTGGTGAACGCGATTTTCGACAAGCCGGTTTACAATCGCGGTTACGACACGTGGTGCCCGGGAAATTCCTTCACGGATTTTATTGTGGCGGACTGGACCATCCGCAACAATCCCGGCTATCACCAGAAGCACAACATTCTTTCGTTCTACACGCCGCTGCGCGAAACTCAGCGATCCACGCTACTCGAAGAAGATAGTTGCAAATCACTGGCCGCACGGGTGTTGGCAGATTTCCAGAAACTGCTGCCAGAATTCAACGTCGATCCGGTCGAATTGCGAATTTACCGCCGCGGGCATCCGATGTTCATGGCAACGCCGGGGCAATACACGAAAAATCGGATCGCCGCCGCGCATGCCATGGAGCGCATTTACTTCAGCAACAACGACTCCGGCGGACCGGAATCGTTGACCAGCGAGGCCATTCGGTTCTCGCAAGGCGGGTCCGAATGGGCGGAAATGATTCTCGCCGGGAAACCGGGAGCGAAGGACTTCGCCGAAAAAGTTCTTAACACGCGCGAATTTTAAATTCGCGCTTTTTACAATTGCTGATGCCGGACCTGCGGCGGAATATCTACCGCCTCTTCGCAAATTGGTGTATACATTTCTGCAACCGGGCGTCCCAATTCAAAAATAAAGCCCAAGAAATATATGGAGGAAAATTATGAAAAAATCATTGAGCATTGCGGCCGTGATGGTTTTGCTTATCGTAGCGTCGCTGGCTGTTGCGCGGGCCCAAAAAGAACTCAGCAAGGATCACGTCACCCACGTGTCTGCGAGTAAGGCGACATTTAAACCCATGGAGAGGAGTGGGGGTGGTGTATCCAGCGCCGTGCTGTATGGCGACCCGGACAAAGGCGCTCATGCAACGTTCACGAAGTTCAAGCCGGGCTACGACGCCGGAACGCACTACCACACCAACGACGTGCGGATTGTAGTCATCAAAGGAGCTTACCTGTACAAGGATGAGGACGGCGAAAAGCGCGTAGGCCCGGGAGAATTCCTATCAGTTCCCGGAGGTCACAAGCACTGGAGCGGTGGTGACAAAACAGAAGGCGCGCTGTTTTATCAGGACGGCCCGGATAAATTCGACCTCGTTCCCGTGAAATAATTAAAATTAAAATCGGCTGACTCATTACCGGACCGCATCCTTGGCAGCATTCGCGAAGGATGCGGTTTTTATTTTTGCCCCGTGGATAACAGACTCACCGTTTTTGTATTGCGGATTTTCCAAACAAATTAGCTGTGCATCAGCGAGCTACTGCAACTGAATCCTGTACAGGTTGCGTCGCGTATTTCGGCGGGTGTACGCGTAGAACGAGGGACTGATGGCCGAATCGACAAAATTCGGAATGGCTATGGCTGATTTCGCGGCAGGGAAATCTTCCAGTCGCGAAACTCCATCTGGAGGTAACTTCGGCAATCCGGACTGCTGCGTCAAAGGAAGCGCGTAGGTATTGCCCTTCTGGAAAGTGAAAAACACGAATTTTCCGGAGGTATCCCAATCGATCAGGCAAAAGCCTGGACATACGAGCACTTCCTCGTTTCCTTCTTGACGAAATGCCGCGGTCGCAGCGGTGTGCTCCTGGTTCGGGTTCGGGGTGGCCACAATTACCCACCGCCCATCTGGAGACACGGAAAAAAGGTCCAAAATTCGTTGGGCCTTTATCTTGCTGCGTCCGCTTCCGTCAGGTTTCATGCGGTAGAGAAAATTGGAGCCGCCCTCGACTACGCGAAAAACGAGATCACCATCCGGCAAGAACTGAGGCGAATCTTCGACTTCTGTCGAGGAAATGCGCACCGGGGATGAACGCCGGTTCATAGGAGCAACCCATATGGTGGGGTGGCCAGCCGCGTCGTTTGCCGTAAAGGCAACTTGTTTACCATCGCGGGAAACCGAATAAGTATTAATAGAGTATCCAGGCAGGACCCGATCCATTTTTCCGCTGCTTAAATCCTTCATCCACAGTTCAGAAAGGTGCGACTGCCCGTTGATCATCAAAAAATAAAGGCTATTTCCGTCCGAAGAAAACGATGGCGCGCTAGCGTTTCCTTCGGAGGAGATTTGGTGGTCTCCGTTCTTGTCATGGAGCCAGACGGTAGTGTCCTGCGAGCCGACCGAGGTTATGAATGATTTACCGTCCGGAGCCATGGCAATGCCTTCTTGAGAGGTGGGACCGAAGGTGAGCTGCTGAAGTTCTCCGGAAGGAAAACCCTGCCGCCAAATATGAGATTCGCCGGTAGTCACGGCCAGATAAATCCACTTTCCATCGGCAGACCAGGCGCCCGCGAAACACGGATTATTCGGCGGACCCACAACACGGGCGTCGCCGGTTCCGTGAAATGGAACAACCCGGCAGGGCAATATGCTGCCGCGACTATCCATTTCCACGACTAGCAGCCATCGCCCGTCCGGCGATGGATAGGAATGGTGAGCCATGCTGCGGTCGCCAGCAGGCACATAGACTTCACGGCTGTTTCCTCGGCCCTCGTCGGAGGTCACCAACGCCATGTGCAAGCCTTCTTTTATTTCAGAATAGAGCAGACGCTTCCCGCCTTCGATCCATGTCAAAGACGAGGCGTTAGGCAACAGCAAGCGGGGCTCGCCGCCGAGGACCGAGACCTCCCAGGTGTTCCATGGATCGACTCCTGAGTAGGCAATGACCGAACCGTCGGGTGAGAAAGCTGGGCTGAATTTTGGGATTCCCTCGTGAGTGAGTTGCACGGGCTGGCCATCGGGCAAAAACTTGACGTAAATTTCCCCCAGGCCGATGAAAGACTCGTTGCCACGAACGAAGGAAAGCATGCGCCCATCCTGGGACAGAGTTGGGTACACTGCGGAGTCGGTAAAAAAGGTGAGCTGCTCCCACTCTTTGCTGACTGCCGGAGCGCCGTGCGACGAGCGGTATGCCAGGTAGGTAATTACAGCGGCTAAAACGAGGAGCGACGCCGCAACGTAGTGGCCGGAACGTAGAAAAGATTTAGTGGCTACTTTCTCGGAAGGCGGTTGCGCTTCAATTTTTTCTCGTTCCGTTTGGTGAGCAGCGGATACCGGGAGGCGCCCGGAGCTGCTATCGCGTCTGACTCTTTGTAACTCGGCGTGCAGATCGGAGGCGTGCTGGAAGCGCAGGTTGCGATCTTTCTCCAGCGCGCGATTAATGATTTCTTCGAGCTTCGGAGGTAGATCGGGATTGAGCCGAACGGGCGCGACGGGGTCGCGATTCAAGATGCCGTCAAAGATGATGCCGGTGGTATCGCCGCGAAATGGCGGGGCGCCTGTAGCCATCTCGTAGAGCACCACGCCAAAAGAAAAGAGGTCGGTGCGAGCGTCCAGTTCCTTGCCGCGCACTTGTTCCGGAGACATATACGCCACGGTGCCGAGCGCGGTGCCTGGGCTGGTTAGCATTTCTTCCGATGCGGCAGTGGGTAGCGCGGACATGCCTTCGCCGATGGTGGCCTGCTTGGCTAAACCGAAATCGAGAATTTTGGCGTGACCACGTTCGGTGACGAAAATATTCGCGGGCTTGATGTCACGGTGGACGATTCCTTTGGCATGGGCGGCGTCCAGGGCTTCGGTGATTTCGAGACTGAGCGACAGCAACGTTTCGAGTTCCATCGGTTTGTAGCCGATGCGGTGCCGTAGTGTTGTGCCTTCCAGATATTCCATGGCGATGAACGCCCGAGAGTTTTCTTCGCCAATGTCGTAGATGGTGCAAATGTTGGGATGATTCAGGGCGGAAGCGGCCTTGGCTTCGCGTCGGAAGCGACTCAGCGTCTGCGGGTCTTTGGCGACATTGTCGGGCAGAAATTTAAGCGCGACAAAGCGGTCCAGGCGCGTGTCCTGAGCCTTGTAAACCACGCCCATGCCTCCGCCCCCGAGCTTCTCGAGGATGCGGTAATGGGAAATGGCTTGTCCGATGAGAGAGGAGGAATCTGCCATTCGCCGCTCATATTAGGTGGTGGCGGGAAACGAGTCAACGAAGCAGGATTCGTAACGTTCCAACTGTTTTTGCGTCTGCGAATGACATGGTGACCTTTCTAAAACCTGTGGTTCCATGAGACGTGATTTTTGTCATACTGCTGCGATCTGAGGGTCGGCATGAAATTATTTGTTTTTAAGGTTGGCTTGGTGTTGCTGCTGGCGGCTGCGGTTACGTCCGGCCTGATTCCGGCGCAAGAAAAACAGGAGCAGGTTGCGTCGATGGTGATCGTCAATGGGCAAGTGTCTGATGGGAGTGACGGGCCGCTGAAAAAAGTCAGCGTGCGGATTGCGGGCGATCGGGTCACCAAGATCGGGGTGTTCAAGCCGGTGCGCGGGGAACAAGTTATTGACGCGCAAGGGCTGGTTCTGGCGCCGGGATTCATTGACATTCATAACCATTCGGCGGAAGGGCTGGACAAAGATCCGCTGGCCGAGACGCAAATTTCGCAGGGCATTACCACGGTGGTACTCGGTCCTGACGGCTTTTCGCCGTGGCCAATTGGCGCATGGCTGGACACGCGGCGCAAAGCGCCGGCTGCGCTGAACGTCGCCACACTTTTTGGACATGCGACGGTGCGGTCCCAGGTACTGGGAAAAGATTTTCGGCGCGAAGCGAATCCCGAGGAAATTCAGAAAATGGTGGCGCTCGCGGAAGACGCCATGAATGAAGGTGCGCTGGGCGTGTCCACCGGCCTTGAATACGATGTGGCCAGCTATAGCTCGACTGCCGAGGTTGTGGCAGTGGCGGAAGTGGCGGCGAAGCATGGCGGCTTTTACGAGACGCACGTGCGCGATGAAGGCAACAAGAGCTTTTCCGCGCTGGAAGAAGAAATTGCTATCGGACAGCGCGCACACCTGCCCATCGAGCATTCGCACATCAAGGTGAGCACCGTGGCGGTGTGGGGAAAAGCTCCCGAGTTCATTAACGTGATCGAGGCGGCGCGCAAACGGGGCCTGGATTTCCTGGCGGACTGTTATCCGTATGACGCCTGGCATTCCAACATCAAGGTGCTGATGCCGGACAAGCAATATACAAATCCGCAAAGTGTTGAAAAAGCGCTGACCGATAATGGAGGACCGGACACGGTAACCATTACGGAATTCGCGTCGCATCCAGAATACGTGGGCCACAACCTCGCGGAGCTGGCGAATGCGCGCAAAATTTCGCCGACCGAAATGTACATTCAGATTATTCGTGAAGGCGACGCCGCCAACACTGAAGCGAACATCATCGGCAAATCGATGATCGAACGGGATATTCAGGCTTTTTATCAGCAGCCCTGGGTGATGGTCGCGAGCGATGGCGGGATTGGCTCGCAACATCCGCGCGGCGCGGGAACGTTTCCGCGAGTATTGGGTGTGTATGTGCGCGAAAAACATTGGATTACTTTGCCGGAGGCTATTCACAAAATGACGGGGCTGCCTGCGCAACGCCTGGGCTGGAAAGAGCGCGGCACGCTGCACGAAGGCGCGTTTGCGGACTTGGTGCTTTTTAATCCCGACACGGTGATCGATCACGCCACTTTCGCCAAACCGTTTGAGCTTTCGGCCGGAATTGAGAAAGTTTTTGTGAATGGCACGCTGGTTTGGGACGACGGCAAAGCCACTGGAGCTAAACCGGGCCGCGTGCTGCTCTCCGAAGCGGCGATGAAGGGCGATGACCCCAAGTTGAAGTCGGCACCTGGCGGCATTTCACAATAACCTCCCGCCTCAAAATGGTGCAATTCCTCACTACACAGAGACGGCGAAATCGCGTATTATCTTGGACCTGTCCTTAGGGACAGGTAGCACCATTGCGGCGTGTCCGAGATGAGAGCCATGAGTACTGCAACCACTGGTGAAAGCGCACTAGCCGATGGCTTGAGCGCCAAATTACGGAAGACAGCGATTGACGCTGGATTCGCGGTGGTTCTGCTGGTGCCTAAGCTGCTGAGTCTTCGCCGAGACGAGCGGTCATGGATTATTTTTCGCCTGGTGCTGGGCATATTTGGCGCCGCGCTGGTGGTGTTACCTATTGGGTTTTTTGGCAGCTATTTTTTGGCGCTTGCCGGGCTAGCCGCGTTTATTGTGGCCATTCTGCTGCCGCCTCCCAAAGCCACGTCGGGTACCGATGACATTGCCCGGGAGCTGGGTGCTTTAGTGGTGGTTGACGGCGGCACATTCCGGTCTGGAACTTTTGCCGTTCCAGTGCAGCTTTTTGTCGGCTCACAAAAATTGTGGGCCTTGGAAGCGGATTTTCATCCGCTGTTGGTGATCCCCGTGGCTGAATTGATTTCGGCGCGCGCCGAGGAACTGAATGGTAGATGGAGCTTGCGGCTTCGCTGGGCGGACCGCGGCGCGATCTTTTCCTATTCGGGCGTTTTTGGCGAACATCTTGCGCGTGCGGCGGAGAGCACAGTGCAAAGCGTGATGCGTCCTGCGACGCCCATGTTGCCGCGGCGGAGGGCGGCCAGCGCCTGACACTTTTTCGCGGAAAATATCCACAGAACGCGCGAATTATGTCAAAATATCGTTATGGCCAGAGGATGGGAAAGCAAGGGCGTAGAATCACAGGTTGAGTTGCTGGAAGCCAAGCAAGAGAAAACCACTTCGGCGGCTAAAACCGCCGAGCAGTTGAGACGGGATCAGGAGCGTAAGGATCTGCAGCTCTCCCGGATCAGGATTGTTAACGACCTCGAATCGGCTACCCACCCGCAACACCGCAAATCCCTCGAAGCCGCCCTCGCCCACCTGGATAAAAAGATCAGCGAAATCGTTTAACCCGCGGGAAACTTTACAACTCATTCGACCGAATCGCCATGTTGGATCCCGAGAGTGATCCGCTCTTGGCGTTCCCGTGCGGGCGAGTGCGGGGTTAATTTGATGCGGATAGGGCGCGGGTTAATTTGTAGGTGAAGTTGACGCCGTCGTAGAAGTCCTGAGCAGCGATGCGTTCATCTTTTCCGTGGGCGCGGTTGTCGCCGAGCTCAAAGAACATGCACGCGATTCCGAAGGTGGGGATTCCGGCGGTGCGGGTGAATTTGCCGTCGCTGGCGCCCGCGGACATGGTGGGGACCAGGGGGACGCCGGGATAGGTTTCATTTAGGGTTTGTTCCATGGCCTTGACCACTTCGGGAAGGAGCGCGGAAGGCGGCACGGTGGCGGTGGGAACAGGCTTGCCGTCGACGCCGAGTTGCTGGACCAAGGTGACACTTACTTTGGAATCGGCGGCCACGCGCTCAAGAGTGTTGCGCACGTCCTGGGGATCTTCACCAGGGAAAATTCTGCAATTCACATTGGCGCGCGCGGTTTGGGGCAAGGCGTTGGGAGCGTGTCCACCGGACAGCATGGTGGCCACGCAAGTGGTGCGCAGCAGGGTGTTGAAATAAGGCTCTCGCGATAGACGGGCGGCGGCGGCCTGGTCGGGCGGATCTTTAGCCACGGCTTTTAGATCCGCAGCGGACTCGCCGGGAGAAATTTCGGCAGTGCGCGCGAAATAATTTTCGGTGATTTCGTTGACCTTGACCGGAAAATCGTAATCGCGCAAGCGCGTCAATGCGCCAGCGAGATGGTAAATGGCGTTATCGCGGACCGGTTCGGAGCTGTGACCGCCGGGATTTACAGATTCGAATTGGAAATCAGCGTAGACTTTCTCGCTACCCTGCATGGCGGCCAGTAAACGTTTGCCATTTTGCTTTTCGAATTCTCCGCCATCGAGGTTGATGCAATATTCGGCGACGACCCAGTCGCGATGTTCCTTGAGGAGCCATTCCACGCCATTGAAATGGCCGCCTTCCTCGTCGGCCGTGAGGGCCAGAATTAAATCGCGATCGGGGACGTAGGCTTCCTTTTTGAGGCGAATGAAAGTGGAGACCAGCAGGGCGTCGCCGGCTTTCATATCGTTGGTGCCGCGTCCATAGAAAAATCCATCTTTTTCGACGAACTGGAACGGGTCGGTGGTCCAGTCTTCGCGACGGGCTTCCACAACATCGAGGTGGCCAATAAATAAAATGGGCTTACGCTTGCCGGTGCCGCGAAAGCGCACGACAACATTTTTCTTTTTTTCGTTGGGGCCGGCAACGATGACGTCTTGGTCGGTGAATCCTGCGTCGAGTAACCGTTTGGCCATGGCCTCCGCGGCGGTGGTCACGTTACCGACGGAATCGGTAGTATTGATCTCCACCAGTTGCTGGAAAATGTCGTGGGCGAGTTGATTGACGGCTGGTGGCGTGGGGGCGCCAGCCTGGGACTGGGCTAAAGCGGATAGGTCGATTGCTGCCACAGCGATTATCGCCAGGCACACCAGCACAGCGAACTTGCAAATGCTTTTCGTCAAATTTGTCATGGAAATGATTTTCTAGTCTTTTGCGGTGGTGCGCCAGCTAAGTTTGCGGTTGGTATTATAGTTCCAAAAAGTGACCACGAAAATCGCAGACAAATTGGCGATGTAACGGTTCATATGGAATACGTTGAAGCCGATATTCAAGATAATGAGATTTAAAATGATGCCCACCGAGCATAGCAGATTGAATTTGAGGAAACGGCGGGCACGCTGACGAAGGCTGTTCTGGTGGATCGAGAATTTGCCGAAGGTCCATAAATCGTTCCAGATGAAATTATTCGCGAGGGCCAGTTCAGCGGCAATTATTTTGCTTCTGGTCAGGCCCCAGTTGAGGGTGCGTGGATCGCTTAAAAGAAAGAGCATGGTGGTGTCGATCAAGGTTCCGCTGGCGCCCACGATGCAAAAGCGCACGAAGGGAGAAGTCTTCAGCAGATGAATGCGAATACGGCTGAGGTGCTGGAGGTATTGGGCCAAAACCGCGGGCGAATGCTTGCTGCCGCGCTCGGGGGTTTCACGGAAGACATAAGGCACCTCCGAGATTTTTTGTATTTCCCCGCGGGCCAGCACTTCCACGAGGATTTTGTATCCCAGCGGATGCAGCTCGCGGCCCTCCAATGAAGAACGCCGCACCATGAAATAACCGCTCAGGGGGTCGCTGACTTTTCCAGTGACCTCGGGGAGCACGACCAGGCCCAGCAATTGGGCACAACGCGAAACGATGCGGCGCGGAATGGTCCAATCGCTGACGCCACCGCCTTCAATGTTTCTGCTGGCGACGGCGAGGTCCGCGCCACGTTTCATGGCACGCCACAATGCGGGGATGGTTTCCGGGGGATGTTGCAGGTCCGCGTCCATCACGGCAAAAACCTCGCCCCGAGCGATCTGCCATCCACACAAAACCGCGGTAGACAAATCGCGCTGGCCCTGGCGGCGAATGGCGCGCACCTGCGGAAACTTGTAAGACAACTGCAGGGCTTTTTGCCAGGTGCGATCGGGACTGTCGTCGTCGACGATAATAATTTCGTACCTGAGTGCGGAGATGCCATCCAGCACGGCGATGAGTTGCTCGACGATCGCGTCGACGTGCGCGCTTTCGTTATAGGTGGGAAGAACGAGCGACAGATCCAAAAGATCGGGGGATTCCTGCGGAGCAATGGTTAGAGGGCCGGCGGCCGCTACTTCCAAGGTGTGCATGTGCAGTTTTGGTCCTCCCCGGCTTGGCGTCGAAATAACTGGAGCTGATTAATTGTACTGAGTGTGGGAGGAACCACGAAGACATAAGAGATGATGGGATTCCCAAAGAGTGGGGTGGCGAGTTATGATGCCGGGCTTTGTGGTTTCGGGCGCGAAATTGCGCGGCGGCACTGAATAGCCGCTAGATAAAGCGCGAATCGAGTTTCACACGTCAAATCAGCAATGGAGGAATACCAAGGATGATTGCCAAGCAATCGGGGGTGTGTGCGTTTGCGATTTGGCTGGGGATTGCGGGTCTGGTCATTGGGGTGTGCGCGCCGGGAGTTGGCGCAGAAGCTTCGCGGAGGGGTGTTCCGACGGGCTATGGGCAACTGGCGGATGGGGACACGAAGCAGGATCAAGGGCAAGACAAAGATAAGAAAGATGAGAAGAAAGACGAAAAGAAGGATGACAAGAAAGACGAGAAGAAGGGATTGCCACTGAAGCCGGACCGGAAAATCACGTTTACGACCGACGAGGGAACGTGGTTATCGCTGGATGTTTCGCGGGATGGAAAAACTATTGTGTTTGAGTTGATGGGCGACCTCTACACTTTGCCGATTGAGGGCGGGCAGGCCAAGTTGATTTCCGGCGGGATGGCATTCGACAGCCAGCCGAGATTTTCTCCGGATGGGCAGTGGATTACATTTATTTCCGACCGCGAAGGCAGCGAAAACATCTGGATCATTCATCCGGATGGCAGTGGGGTGAAGCAGGTTTCCAAAAACACGGCCGACGATTTCACGTCGCCGGCATGGACGCCTGACGGGAAATACATTGTGGCGTCGAAGATGCCGTTCGGTATCGGAGCGAACGAGCTGTGGATGTTTCACATGGAGGGCGGGACAGGGGTGCAAATCACCAAGTCCAAGCCGACGCCCACGACACCGCGCAAAGAACGGCATAACGCGATGGGCGTGGCAGCTTCGCCGGACGGAAAATATTTGTATTACGCGGTGCGGCAGGGGCCGTTCAGTTATAACGCGCAGCTACCGCTATGGAAGATCGTGCGGCGAGACCGGAAGACCGGCGATGAAGACGAGATCATCTCGCAACCGGAAAGCGCGTTTCGGCCGACATTGTCGCCGGACGGAAAGCAGCTGGTGTACGTGACGCGTTACGAAACGGAAACAGGTTTGCGGCTGCGCAATCTGGAAACGGGCGAAGATCACTGGGTGAAATATCCGGTGACGCGCGACGAGCAGGAATCGCGATTTACGCGTGACGTATTTCCCGGATTTGCCTTTCTGCCGGGCGGAAAAGAAATTGTCTACAACCAGGACGGAAAAATCCGGCGGCTCGATTTGGCGAGCGGCAACGAAAAAATAATTCCGTTCACAGCCCAGGTTTCGCAGGACGTTGGACCGAAGCTGGATTTTCCGCAGCGAGTGGAGCAAGGGGCAGTGAAGGTGCGCTTGATCATGGATCCGGTGGAGTCGCCGGACAGCAAGAGGCTGGCGTTTTCAGCGATGACGCACCTGTACACCATGGATTTGCCGCACGGGCAACCGCAGCGATTGACCAGCGGCAATGGGCATGAATTTCAACCGGCATGGTCGCCGGATGGAAAATTCATTGCTTATGTGACGTGGTCGAGCGAAGGCGGGCAATTGTGGAAGGTGCCGGCGAGTGGCGGCACGGCGGTGCAATTGTCAAAGTCGCTGGCGGTGTACAGCAATCCGGCATGGTCGCCGGATGGGTCGAAAATTGTGGCGCTGCGCGGAAATGCGTATGACCGCGAGAATAGCGAGTTTGATGGCGGTCAAACGGGCAACGCCGATCTGGTGTGGATTCCCTCAGAAGGCGGGGAAGCGAATTTAATTTTGCCGGCGCGCGGAGCGGGTGGGCCGCATTTTACGCATGAGAAGGATCGCATTTACGTGTACACGCCGCAGGGGCTGATGTCGCTGCGGTACGACGGAACGGATCGCCGGACGCACCTGCAGGTGAAGGGGCAAGGGCTGTATTTTTTTGAAGAGCCGATTCCGGCTGAGAATGTGCAGGCTAGTCCCGATGGGCAATGGGTGCTGGCGCACGTGATGAATCAGCTTTATTTGATCGCCATGCCGGCGGTGGGAGGAGAAGCGCCGACGGTGAACGTGAGTACGCCGGCAGTGCCGGTGAAGCGCTTGACGGATATTGGGGCGGATTATTTCGCGTGGGCGGATGATGGGAAGACTATTACGTGGGCGGTGGGGGCGAGTTTGTTTCGCGAGCCATTGAGCGCGATTTCGTTCGAACCGCCGAAAGATGAAAAGAAAGACGAAGATAAAAAGGACGCGGACAAGAAAGACGGAGACGCGAAGGACGCAAAGGAGAGCGATAAGAAAGATGGTGTGGGGCAGCAAGGCGAGGCCGCGAAAAAAGACGATAAAAAGGATGCCAAGAAAGAGGAGAAGAAAGAGCCCAAGAAATTAAAAGAAGAGGAGAAGGACGTCGAAGAAATCGCGGTGACGCTGGAAGTTCCCAGGAAAACGCCGAAGGGCAGCATCGTTTTGCGCGGCGCCACGGTGGTGACCATGAAGGGCGACGAAGTTCTGAAGAATGCCGACATTGTGGTCGAAGACAATCGCGTCAAGAGTGTGGGGGCGCGCGGCAGTGCTCCGGCCGGGGCGAAGATTTTTGATGTGCGGGGCAAGACGATCTCGCCCGGATTTATCGATACGCATGCGCACTGGACGGAAATTCGGCGTGGCATTTTGGATACGCAAAACTGGGCTTTCCTGGCCAACCTGGCATACGGAGTGACTGCGGGGCTGGACGTGCAGACGTTCACGAACGACACGTTTGCGTATCAGGATTTGGCGGACAGCGGGGACATTATCGGGTTGCGCGCTTTTTCTACCGGGCCGGGGGTTTTTTCCGACAATAATTTTCAGTCCATGGAAGAAGTAAAGGGGGTGCTGACGAAATATAGAAAATATTACGGCACGCGCAACATCAAGAGCTACATCGTGGGCAATCGCCGACAGCGGCAGTACATGGTGCAGGCCGCAAAAGAGCTGGAGATGATGCCGACTACGGAGGGCGGGATCGATCTAAAGCTGGACCTGACGCATGTGATCGACGGCTTCCACGGCAACGAGCACACTTTGCCGGTCACGCCGCTGTATAAGGATGTGATTCAGATGTTCGCGCAGTCGGGGATCGCGGAGACGCCCACGCTGATCGTGAATTATGGCGGGCCGTTTGGCGAGGATTATTGGTACGAAAGCACGGAAGTGCACGACAACGCGAAGTTGAACCACTTTACGCCGCACAGAATTATTGATGAGAAAACGAAGAGACGGCCGGGATGGTTCCGCAAAGACGAATACGCGTTTCCAAAACTATCGGCGCAGGTGGCGAAACTTGAGCGTGCCGGCGGGTTGATAGGCGTGGGAAGTCATGGACAGCTACAAGGCTTGGGCTACCACTGGGAGATGTGGATGCTGGCCAGCGGTGGAATGACGCCGATAGAAGTTTTGCGTTGCGCGACTTCTAATGGAGCGAAAATTGTGGGACGTCCGGAGGATCTGGGTTCGATTGAGGCGGGGAAATTGGCGGACCTGGTGATTTTTGATAAGAATCCGCTCGAGGATATTCACAACACAAATACGATTCGCTGGGTGATGAAGAATGGCGAATTATTCGAAGGCGACACGCTGGATCAGGTGTGGCCGGACAAGAAAAAACTGGAGCCGCTGTGGTTCTGGAATAATTACGATGTGCCGAAGACAGGCGAGCCCTTGAGTTACGGACCGACGGTGCAGCCGTAATTTTGTCTGCAGTGGTTTACGTTTTCATAATGCAGAAATGAATGAGAGACCCTTCCTCTTGGGAGAGGCTGATCCAGGAGTCTCCCATTCAGCCTCGACTACCATCTTCGGATGTGTTGTCTCTTGGCATCCGAAACCAACACGCGACCGGTGCCTGTATTTATGATCCGCAACTCGTCTCCGTGATCGAGAATGACAAAACGCAAATTAGAAGCGCCCGCGGGTGGCGGCAAAGTCAGCGTTATCGTTCCGGTGCAATCGGGATTGACGACGTAGGTGCCTTGAGATGTTCGGTTCGGAATAATGGTGCCGTTCAGACTAACCGTAGTGGTTTGCTCGACGCCGACATCGCCGTCGAACTTGATTACTCCGACTTCGGCGACCAGCCCGACCGGCCCGAGCGAAACAATCGATCCGGTGGTGGTGATGGCATAGCTCCCTTCCAGCGTCTCCGAAGTGCAGGTCGCTATCGAGAAATCCGGCCGGGCAACGCCGCCAGCTTGCACGGACGAAACGAATTGAAGTGCATTGCGGCCTGAATGGAAAATTAGGGCTCCGGCCACTCCTAATGCAATTGTGAACACAATTCCAGCTTTGTATTTTCGCGTCACGTTAACTCCTCCTAGGAAATGAGGGACATCAGGGCGCCGGGCAACGCGCCGGACCTCGCATCCTTCACTTTGTGGGCGCGAATGTGCGCTAAGGCACAAATCAAAGCAATGCAATGGCGAACACGAGTAGTACACGAGCAAAGTCGTTCGAAACAATGAAAATAATGAAGACTGGCAGGAAGAAGAAAAAACGGGTTGACGGCGATATCGGGCTTTGGTGATAGACTTCCTTCAAAGTTGCCCCCCCATGCCACGGTTATCATCCGGGCCCCAAGTGCGATTCGGATCGTACTTCGTGGATTTTCGTGCGGCAGAACTGTATAAGGCGGGGCACCGGTTAAGGCTTCAGGAGCAGCCGTTTAAGGTGTTGACGATGCTGTTGGAGCGGCCGGGTGAGATAGTCACGCGGGAAGAACTTCGCGAACAGCTGTGGCCAGCGGACACCTTTGTAGACTTTGATCACGGACTAAACAGTGCGGTGGCCCGGCTTCGCGAAGCTCTGTATGACTCGGCCGAGAAACCGAAGTACATCGATACCGTGGCGCGCCGGGGGTACCGCTTTATTGGCACGGTGGAAAAGGTAGCGTCTGCCGACGTTGCGTCGCAGATTGGGCTGCCTGAGACGTCACCCGGTTCGCGGACGATCCCCGAATCGCGGGCGATTCCAGAAGAGCGGACCTCGAGAAAATCGAGGATTTGGGCCGCGACAATCACCGCAGCGGCTGTAGCCTGTGTGCTCGCCTTCTATGTCTGGGAACATTCCTTTGCAAGCAGCCCCGCTAAAAGAACCATAGATTCCATCGCGGTTTTGCCCTTCGAGGAAATTTCGGGCGCTGCGGAAACCGGCTATTTGGCGGAAGGCATTACGGAAAGCGCCATCGATCATTTGTCGGCACTGGGCGATCTAAAAGTGATTTCGCTGCGTTCGGTTTTACCGTATCGAGGACGGCAATTGGATCCTCGGCAAGTTGGCAGGGAGCTCGGCGTGCGCAGCGTTATGACCGGCAGAATTGATTTTCGGGGCGACTGCATGCGCGTAATTGCAGAATTGGTGGACACTGCCGATGGAACGCACATCTGGGGCGGGCAGTACGACCGCCAAGTCTCCGACATCCCTAGCGTGCAGGAAGAGATCGCGCGTGAGATAGCAGTCCGACTGGAGAGGCGACTCAATAGCCAGCAGCAAGTGCTATTGCGCAAGCGCTATACCGAGAATTTTGAAGCTTGGCAGACCTACCTGCGCGGCAGATATTACTGGAATAGACGTTTCCCGGAGGACCTGAAACGAGGCATCACTTACTTTGAACAAGCGATCGACGCCGATCCTGGAAATGCGCTGGCTTATGCAGGGCTGGCCGATTCGTACTTTGTGAGAGCCGTATCGGGGAATGTTTCGATGAACGAAGGAATGTTCAAAGCGAAGGCCGCGGCGTTGAAGGCGTTGGAGCTGGATGACTCGCTGGCCGAAGCGCACACTTCGCTGGCGCAAATCAGTTCGACGTATGAAAGAAACTGGGTGCTGGCGGAATCGGAATATAAGCGAGCCATAGCGTTAAACGCTAACTACTCCACAGGGCATCATTACTACGCGACGTTCCTGATGGCGATGGGGAGGCACGATGAGGCCATGGCGGAAATGAAGAAAGCACAGGAGCTTGATCCGTTGTCTCCGATCATCGCTACTTTTATCGGGAAGGCGCTTTACTTCGCGGGGAAAAACGACGAGTCCATCGCGGAGTACCAGAAAGTGTTGGCCACAGATCCGGCGTTTCCGGTAGCGCGCACTTTTTTAATACATTCGCTGGAGCAGGCGGGACGTTTTGACGAAGTGATTGCGCAGAGAACGATCATCGCAGCGCAGTTTGGCAATAGCGTTGAACACACAAACGCACTTCGGCAGAGATATAAGTCGGAAGGGGTGCGGGGGTATTGGAAGTCCCGGATCGCGGAGATGGGTGGAAAGCTGGAAGACAAACCCGAAGCCGCTTTAGAGACTGCGTCACTGTACGCCAGGCTGGGAGATAAGGACCGGGCCTTCTCGTTTTTGGAGCGGGCGTTGGAATACCACGATCTGTGGGCAGAGTACCTGAAGGTTGATGCCCAATGGGAAAACCTGCACGGGGATTCGCGGTACGAGCTGGCGCTGAAGCACGCGGGACTGAACTAGAGAACAACGCGGAGCTGTGCACTAATCGAACAGCGAAGGCTGCTGTTTTGACGGCGGCCCAGGACTTGGCGGTGGTGTTGACGGCTGTGGCTCGGGCAATGGCGGGAATCCTTTTTTGCGCCACAAGTCGCGGAATTGCCTGATGGTTGCGGGTCCGTGGCCCGCGTAATGATTATTTGCGTAGGCGTAGACGGTGATGCCGCGCCTTTTGATCTGGTAGCAGAAATCGACCCAGCTGGTTAATTCCGCGGTGCGGTCCACGATAATTTTGTCCCAGGTTAGCGTTTGCAGCTCGATGCCTTTGCGATCGCCGAGCCAGCGGATGTAGGTCCAACCGGCGGTAATGGGATCAAATTTTTGGACGAGTTCTTGTGGGCGCAGCATGTACGGGAGATCGGGCAGGGCCAGCACGATTTGGTGTTGCTTGAGGAGATCGGCGAATTCGGCGTCAAGCCATTCTGGATTGCGAATCTCGATGGCGTACTTGCGGCCGGCGGGCAATTTATTGAGGAAGGGGATGAGGCGGGCGGTGAAGGCGTGGCGGTCGGCAAAGACGCCGGGGCTGAACTGCGGGAACTGGAACAAGATTGGTCCCAGCTTGGGGCCGAGAATTTCCATGGTGGTGAGAAATTCTTCGAGTTCGGCGTCACAGTTCGCGAGAATTTTATCGTGGGTGATGGATCGAGGGGTCTTGATGGAAAAAATAAAATTGGCGGGAGTTTTGGCGGCCCAGTTTTCCACGGTGCGCGGGGATGGGCAACCGTAGAGAGTGGAGTTCACTTCTACGGTGTCAAAATGCTGCGCGTAGAAGGAGAGAAAATCCTTGGATTTTATTTCTGGCGGGTAGAAAGTGCCTTGCCAGCCGGCCGCGGTAAATGCAGAGGTGCCCAGATAAATTCGTGGCTCCGTATTTGAATCGATCTTAGGCTCGGTCACAACGGTGAGTATACCGCCAGGGCAGCGGATAGGACCTTCGTCGTTTTTTCTGTAGTACACTCCGGCCATGTTCTGTCCGGAGTGCAAAGCTGAATATCGGACTGGCTTTACGCGCTGCGCCGACTGCGATGTGGATCTGGTGATAAACCTGCCTGAGGGCAAACCGGGGACCGGCGACCATTCGAATCTGCAAGGCGATCGTTCGGATCTGCAGAGGGTATGGAGTGGCGATGATCAACAAAGCTGCGTGGCCGCTTGCCTGACGTTGAAGGAGGCGGGGATACCGTACGAGGTGGCCCAACGTAAGACGCAGTTCCTTAAGGGGGATGAAAGACATTACAAGATTGCTGTGCCCTCGAGCTTTTATAAGCAAGCTAAAGAACTAGCCGGCAGAGATACCGTAGATTTTAGTGATGATCCCGAGGATCAAGCAATTATGGAATTGCCGGACGATGGTATTATTGCCTCGACCCACGCAGCGCCCGACGAGGGACGATATTCCGCGGATTGGTATCCGGAGGACGCTACCGTTGAAGTATCGTCGACCCCCAACGTAGGGCGGAGTTCGATGATCGTTTCCAGCTTGCGCGAAAACTTTATTCGATGCCGGGAGCGCTCTTCGTCAAACGGCTCGAAGCAGATTTTCGTTCAGCCGGAGGATCAATTACGGGCGCGCGAGATCGTGCGAGAAATCGAAGAAGGTCGCCCACCCGAGTAATACGTTCGATCCGTCCAACAATTAGATGTAGAAATTTCAGGATTTGGCTGCGGATTTTGCGGCCTGGGTGGCGCGGTACCAGTCGAAGGTGCGCAGCAGGCCTTCTTCGAGGGAGACGGTGGGTTCGTAGCCGAGGACGGCGCGGGCGTGGGAGATATCGGCCTGGGAGTCGCGAATGTCGCCGTCGCGTGGCGGGTCGTGGCGCGCTACGAGAGGGTGGCCGGAAATTTGGCCCAAGGCTTGAACGATTTCATTCAAGTTGATGCGCATGCCTGTGCCGATGTTGAAGACTCTTCCGGAAGCGCGAGGGGCTTCACAAGCGAGCAAGTTGGC
The DNA here is from genome assembly GCA_035603415.1 of Candidatus Acidiferrales bacterium. Lineage (GTDB taxonomy): Bacteria > Acidobacteriota > Terriglobia > Acidiferrales > UBA7541 > Acidiferrum. The sequence goes on along the minus strand of DATNKL010000010.1, from coordinate 25,837 downwards.
CTGCACCGCGTTTGCAACGTAGGTGAAATCGCGCGACTGCGTGCCGTCGCCGAAAATGACGGGCTGGGCTTCTTCCAGGAAGGCGGTGCAGAATTTTGCCATTACTCCTGAATAGGGGGAGCTGGGGTCCTGGCGCGGGCCAAAAATATTGAAGTAGCGGAGACAGACATTTTCGAGGCCATAGCAGCGGCCGAAAGTCTGAGCGTAAAGTTCGCCCACATATTTCGTAACGCCATAAGGAGAAATAGGCTGAGGCTGCATGTTTTCGGTTTTGGGCAGGGTGGGCGTTTCTCCATACGCGGAAGAAGACGCAGCGAAGACGACGCGTTTGACTTTGGCGTCGCGCGCGGCTACGAGGACGTTGAGAGTGCCATCAATATTGATGCGATTGGTTTCGATGGGATCTTTCATGGAGAAAGGGACGGAGGTACGCGCGGCCAAATGAATTACGTAATCGGCTTCAAAAATGGCGCGACGGATGATCTCGATATCGATGATGCTGCCCTTGATGAAAGTAATTTTGTTGCGGACTTCGGCGAGGTTTTCTTCTTTGCCAGCGGAAAGATCGTCGAGGACCACCACGCTATGGCCGCGGCGCACGAGTTCGTCGACGGTATTTGAACCTATGAAACCGGCGCCGCCGGTGACCAGGTAGCGCATAAGAAAAATCCTCCCCAACAGGATATGCGGCGTCAGGCTGCGATAGAAAAACGATAAGAGCCAGCGCAGACGCGCGGTGCGCGTTTTGATACGCTAAAAGTGTGCCGCGGCGCGGACAAAGAAGCCTGGGCGGCCGCGAGCGAGATAATTGTACGACGGAAATTTGGAGCGCAAGGTACTGTTTCGGAGAAGCGTCACGCATAGGGTATGAGCAATAGGACTACATTTGCGGTGGTAATTCTGGCGGCGCTGGCTGGAGGCGCGGTGCTGTGGCAGATGCACAACCGGAGAGAAGTTGCGCGGGCTTCCGCGGCAGTGGCTGTCACGACGCCGCAACCGGCAGCAGCACAAGAAGCAAGAGACGGTGGGGCGTTTGAATCGAGGGAGACACCGGCTCCCGCGGCTGATGCTGCAAGGCAACCGGTGGACAAGAAAAAAACAAGCGGGGTAGCTGACGCGGGGTCGCCGTTACGCGCGGGGGAGACGTGGCAGTATTCGGCGAATGTGTCGAAATTAAATAGTGTGGCGGATTTGCGGTTGAAAGTGGCGGAGAGGCGGAATTTTCTGGGCAAAAATGCGTGGCACCTGCAGGCGTTCGCGCACACGGAGAATCCGTTGCGCATGGTATTCGCGCTGGACGACCAGTTTGATTCCTACAGCGACGCGAACACGCTGGTGAGCATGCAATATGAAATGCACCTGAATGAAAAGGGGCAGACGGTGGATTCCGTGCAGCGCATGTCGCCGGCGGTAAGAGAGCCGGCGCCGGAGAACGCCATAGCGGCGCGGGTGTTGCCGGGAACGCGGGACCCGCTGGGGATGATGCAGTACTTGCGCACCGTCGATTGGGCAAAGACGCCGGAGGTGCGCAGCCCGGTTTACGACGGGCACAAATTGTACGATGTGCATGCACGGCTGCAGGCGCGCGGCGAGGCTGTGACGGTGCCCGCGGGGAATTTTAATACTTTCAAGATTGAGCTACAGGTTTTGGATAATGGCGCGGAAGTGAAAGACGCGCACTTTATTTTGTATCTGAGCAATACAGAGGCGCGCTTACCGGTATTGCTGGAAGCGGTGATGCCGTTTGTGGTGGCGCGAGTGGAGTTGGTGAAGGCGGAGTAGAAAGGTTTGAGAGGCTTCTGCGCGGCAGTTTGGGGCCTTTAAACATTTTTGTTTCGAGCTTATTTCACCCAACGTTCGCGTTCTCAGCGGGCGATCAACAAAGCACAATTTTTTCGCGGTGGCGCATGACGCGACGAGTGGCGTTGCGGGTGTCAACCACCAGCTTGGCTCCGTCCACAATGGCACCGTAATCGTAGCTGGTGTGATCGGTGGCGATGACGACACCGTCGTAGGACGCGAGCGTCTGCGGGGTGATGGGCACAGACTTCATATTCTCGTAGTTGTAATGGCGCATTTTGTGCAGCTGCGGGAAGTACGGATCGTTGTAGTCGAAGTCGGCGCCGCGCTGCTTGAGCAATTCCATGATTTTAAGAGTGGGAGATTCACGCAAATCGTCGACATCTTTTTTGTAGGCAACGCCGAGGATGAGGAGTTTCGAGCCTTTGAGGCTTCTTTCGTGATTGTTGAGCGCGGCGGCTATGGCGTCGACGATGTGGTAAGGCATGGCGGTGTTCACTTCGCCGGCCAGTTCGATGAAGCGCGTTGAGAAATCGAATTCGCGCGCTTTCCACGAAAGGTAATAAGGATCGACGGGAATGCAATGGCCGCCCAGCCCGGGGCCGGGATAGAAAGGCATGTATCCGAAGGGCTTGGTGGCAGCGGCATCGATGACTTCCCAGATGTCGATATTCATACGCAGACTAAGCATTTTTAGCTCGTTCACCAGGGCGATATTTACGCAGCGAAAAATATTTTCCAGCAGCTTGGCCATTTCCGCGGCGCGCGTGGAGCTAACGGGAACGACTTTCGCGACGACTTGGGCGTAAAGCGCGATTGCAGCGCGAGTACTTGGGGGATTGATACCGCCAACGACTTTAGGGATTTGCGCCAGGCCATACTGCTTGTTGCCGGGATCTTCGCGCTCGGGAGAAAAGGCCAGGAAAAAGTCGCAAGGAATGTTTTCGTTCTGCGGGCCGACGGCTATTTTGGAACTAAGGCCGCTTTTCTCGAGGATGGGAAGAACGAGCTCTTCGGTGGTGCCGGGGTAGGTAGTTGATTCCAAGACTACGAGCTGGCCTTTTTGCAGATTGGGCTGAATCGAGCGCGCGGTCTGCTCGACGTAGCTCAGATCCGGTTCACGGCGTTCATCGAGGGGAGTGGGCACGCAAATGATGATGGCGTCGCATTCTTTAAGCTTTTCGAAATCGGTGGTGGCGCCGAAATGTTTGCTATTCACAAATTGCTGAATCTTGGTTTGCTGAATGTGCTCGATGTAAGATTTGCCGGCGTTGAGCATGGAGACTTTTTTGGGATCGGTGTCAAAGCCGGTAACTTTGTGGCCCGCTTCCGCAAAACGTAGCGCCAGCGGCAAGCCCACATAGCCGCAGCCAATGATGCCTACTTTAAGCTGGGCGCCTTTAAAGAATTCTGGTTTTCGGTCAGTTGGCATGAGTTCGTCGTGTTCCTCGTATGATGTTTGAATTTTCTCTTAATCCGCTGAGCGGCGGTTAATTGAGGTCAAAAGGCCACAAGGGCGGCGGCGCTTACCCTTTAAATATAGCAGTTTCCGCGACGACAAAAACAGGCGGAGTGCAGAGATGTTTACAGCTTGCTTACGGGGATGTACGCGGGCGTTGGTACCGGGCGGCGGATGAGCGAAAATAAAAATAGAGAGCGCAGGCAATTCGGTACCCACCGCTATGATTGATTTGCATTGCCACATTTTGCCGGGAGTGGACGACGGACCACAAACAATGGAGGAGTCGGTGGAAATGGCCAATGCAGCTATCGCCGGCGGGACGACGCACCTGGTGGCGACTCCGCATTCGAATAGCACGCACTTTTTCGATTACCCAAAAATAAGGGCGCTTTGCAAAGAGCTGCAAGCGGAAGTTGGCGACCGGCTGACATTGGCAACCGGGTGTGATTTTCACATGAATCCGGAAAATATTGCGGCGTTGAAGCTGCAGGCGCCGCGCTTTTGCGTGAATCAGAAGGATTACTTGCTGGTTGAATTTAATGAGGTTGCGATTCCGCCGGCGATGGACCAGACCTTGCATGAGATACAGCTAGCGGGGATCCGGCCGATTGTGACGCATCCAGAGCGCAACCGATTACTGCGACTGCGGCCGGAACGGCTGGTTACCTGGATACGGCACGGGTGTTACGGGCAAGTGACCGGCGGGGCGTTGACGGGGCGATTTGGCCCGGCTGCACAGAAAGATGCGATGCGATGGATTGAGGCGGGTTTGATTCATTTTGTGTGTAGTGACGCGCACAATACCAGCTCGAGACCTGTCCAATTGCGGCCGGCGTTTGAGGCGGTGAAGAAAGCGTTTGGGGAAGAAAAGGCGGGCGCGTTATTTATAGATAATCCGAAGGCGGCTTTCGAGGGGCGCGATTTGCCGCACGTGCCGGAGTTGCAAGAAGAGCGAGCACAGTCGCCGCGAAAACGATTTTTATTTTTTTAGGCGAGTCACGCACGACAAGACACGTAATTCGGGGTCTGCAAATAGGCGTGCAATACGGGGCCTGTAATTAGGGATGACGAAGAGGTAGGCCAGCCTAGGCGTTCAGCAGGCCAAGGATTTCCCTGACCACATCCAAGGCGTCGGTGGTATTGCGCCACCAATGCCGCGCGTCGAAAGGATCCGATGAAGAGGTGCGGACGATAATGCGGCCTGCGCCGTGGGTAAGCGTGCGCCACAGTGTGTGCACGCGGCGGGTGTGCGGCTTGCTGGTAACGATGATCACAGTGCGCAGGGGCGTTGCGTTCAACGCGAATTTGATGTCGACGATTTCGTCGGCGGTATTGACAATGGGCGGCTCGAGAACATGAATGGCGGCGGGCGGCACGCCTTCGTGAATGAGAATTTCGCGGTTGTAATCTTCTTCGCCAAGAAATTTCAATCCCATCTCGTGCAGTGATTTGGCGGGTTCCATGGAATGCGTGAGCCAGACTTCCGGGGCGTAGCCAGCGCGATAAATTTTGGCGGCTTCGAGGACGCGAAGAGGCATGCGGCCGCTGAGGACGGCGATGGCCTGAGCGTGATCGAGGGGATCTTCGACGATGAGCCAGCGGCCAACGTAAAAGAAACAAAAAATAAAAGCGAGCAGGAGCAGGAGGCCCAGGCCACTGGAATGCCGCGTGTAGCGGCGGCGCGGCGGGACAATCGCGGCCGCAAAATTATTATGAAAAGGCATGAGGTGGACGCATCGTAGCTTGCGATGGCGAGGTGGTCAATCGGAGGAGCGCAGGCTACACTGTCGAACTGATATTTTTGGAGGACGAATGCGCGCGGTAGTGACAGGTGGAGCGGGATTTTTAGGGTCGCATTTGTGCGACCGGTTGCTTGCCGAAGGGTGGGAAGTGCTGGCGGTGGATAATTTTATTACCGGGGCGCTGGGAAATGTTGGGCATCTGGCGAAGAACGCGAAATTTAAATTGGAAAATGAAGATGTAAGCAAAAATGGCGCTCTGCAGGTGGATGGCGAAGTGGCTTATGCGCTGCACTTCGCTTCGCCTGCGAGTCCGCCCGATTATTTGAAGCATCCCATCGCCACGATGATGGCGGGATCGATGGGAACGCAAAATGCGCTGGAGCTGGCGTTGCGTAAAAAGGCAAAATTTTTCATGGCTTCGACCAGCGAATGCTATGGCGATCCGGAAATGTCGCCGCAAAAAGAAGAATACTGGGGGCATGTCAATTCGGTGGGGCCGCGCGCAGTGTACGACGAGGCGAAACGTTTCTCCGAAGCGATGACCATGGCGTATCACCGGCATCACGGAGTGGATACGCGGATTGTGCGGATTTTCAATACCTATGGGCCGCGCATGCGGCTAAATGATGGGCGCGCGCTGCCTAACTTTGTGTTTCAAGCGCTGAGCGGGCAAGCGCTGACGATTTACGGGGATGGAAAGCAGACGCGAAGTTTTTGTTACGTGGACGATTTAATCGATGGAATTTATAAATTGATGCTGTCGGACGAACACATGCCGGTAAATATTGGCAACCCGCAGGAGATCACCATATTGGAGTTCGCGGAACGGATTCGAAAGCATTTCGACAATGTGCCGCAGATAATTTTTGAGCCGCTTCCGCAAGATGACCCCAAACGGCGCTGCCCGGACATCAGCAAAGCGAAGCGGATACTGAAGTGGGAACCGAAAATAAATCTGGAAGAAGGATTGCAGCGCACGCTGGCGTATTTCAAACAGGAATTCTCGCGGCAGCAGAGCGCCTGATTTTGACTAATAACTGGCGACGGGGGTTCCGGCCCTGAGAGTTTCCCTGCCAAAAGAATAATATTCGAAGCCGAGTTCGCGCATGACCGCGGGCGAATAGAGATTTCGTCCATCGATGACCAGCTTCCGAGACATGAGTTTTCCGGCGCGCACCCAATCAAGGGTGCGGAAAATATCCCATTCGGTGCAGACGAGCGCAGCATCCGCGTCACGCAGGGCTTCGTAGGGATCTTCATGATATTGAAGCTGCGGGAATAAAGTTTTGGCGCGGTCCATCGCTTCCGGGTCGCAGGCTCGAACGTTAGCGCCTTCGTCGAGCAAGCGTTTTACGACTTCGAGCGCGGGGGCAAAACGGATGTCATCGGTGTTGGGTTTAAATGCCAAGCCCAGCACGGCGATGCGCTTACCTTTCAAAATCCATAAAGCCTTGCGAACCTTGTCGAAATAACGGGTGATGCGCTGTTTATTTACATTTTCGGCGGCTTTCAGGAGGTCAAAGTCGACGCCGACAGACGCGGAAAGATGGATGAAGGCCTGCACGTCCTTGGGAAAACAGAAGCCGCCAAAGCCGAGACCGGCCTTGAGGAATTGGCCGCCTATGCGCGGATCAAGGCCCATGGCGTGGGTGACTTCATCCACGTTGGCGCCAACTTTTTCGCAGAGGTCGGCAATTACGTTGGCGTAACTTATTTTTAGGGCGAGGAAAGAATTGGAAGCGTGTTTAATGAGCTCGGCGCTATTGATGGTGGTGACCAATAAAGGCGCTTTGTGTTCGACGGGGCATTGGCCCTGGTGCACCGGACAATGAAAACGATGTTCGAGGATTGGTTCGTAAATTTCACGCAACTGCGCGGCGGAAAAATCGTCTTCGACACCGACGACGATACGGTCGGGATGAAAAAAATCGGCTACGGCAGTACCTTCGCGCAAGAATTCGGGATTGGAAGCCACGCGAAATTTGATGTTGGCGTTGCGCGAATAGGCGGCTAGCGCGCGCTGCAGTTCGAGGCCAGTACGCGCCGGGACGGTGCTTTTTTCAATTACGAGCTTGGAGGACTGGGCTTCTTCGGCAATTTGTTGCGCGACGTGGTCAATGGCGGAGAGGTCGGCTTCGCCATTTTCTTTGGGAGGCGTGCCAACACAAATAAAAATCGCTTCCGCGGCGCGAATGGCTTCACCGCCGTCGGAGGTGTAAGAAATGCGGCCGGCGTTGCGAGCGGATGCGAGGACGGCGTCGAGATGCTGCTCGTAAATGGGAACAATGCCGGCGTTCAGTTTGGCGATGCGCTCGGAATCGATGTCGGTGCAAATCACGTGGTGGCCGGCTTCCGCGAGGCACGCGGCAGTCACCAGTCCCACATAACCACACCCGACTACACAAATATGCAAGGTGAAACTCCCTTTAGGCGAATGGAATGCGCGGGGCGTGCGCTAAATAAACTTCACTATATCATCGCAGAACTGCGCGCAGAAAGGCAGAGTACGGGCTGTTAAAGCTACCTTGCCGCTAGCGCGATTGCGATTTTAGCGTGGTCAGGACTTTCAGTTACGAATTTCGTTTGCGCATCAGCAGGCCGCGCAGGCCCAGAAGTACGAGTTGCGGCTGGCGGCGAACGACGTTCCAAAGAAGGCGTGTGGATTCGTCACGGTTGATCTGGCCGAGCGATGCGCGGATGCCGGCGTCCAAGAGGTCAACCAACTGCGAATAATCCTTTTGCTGAAAATGGTGCAGCGTGCGGCGGATGAGCCAATGGGTGCTCAGTTCGCGGCGGAGTGTGCGCAATTCGGCGCTGCGGCCAGGGTGCAGAATGGATTGCGCGACACCCAGCGCGCCGCGAAAACCGGTTACGATGCCGCCCACGGTGGAAACTTTCACTTGCGCTGCGGCATCGCCGACTAAGTAGACGTCGCCGTTGCCCACACGCTTACGAACAGGCACCCACTTGCGGTAAACGGGGATGCGCGCGCCCTGCCATTCGAGCGGTTCGAGATGCTTCTTTTCAAGGAAGCGTTCGAAGCGGCGCTTGGTGTCGCTGCCCTGTTCGCCAATCACGCCCAGAGCCGCGCGTTCGGAGGATTCGGGGACCAGCCAATAAAAATAGGGCGTGTCATCGGGGACAAACCAGACGCGAGTGGTATCGACGGGGCAATCTTTGGGCAAGCGAACGATGGCTTGCATTAATGGGACAGTTTCAATGGGGGGCCAGCCCGCGGTGCGTGCGACCCGGCTGGTGGCGCCGTCGGCGCCTACGACGCTGGCGGCGTGCAATTCTTCGCGGCGGCCGGCTGTTTCGGTTTCCACGCGGAGGCCGCTGGAATTGGGTCCCATGCCCAGGAAGCGAGTGTCGAAGGATAACTTAGCGCCGGAGGCCTGAGCCTCGCGAGCGAGCGCGGGGATGAGGCGGGAACGTTCGACGATCAGATCGGGTTTTGCGAGGGCAATCTGGGCAGAACGGCCGTCGGTGTAGAGTTCGAACCGCCGAATTTCGTTGATGATGCTCTCGCGGGCAGGGACGCCGAGCTGAGTACGGAAATGGCTGGTGACGATCAGGGTGCGGTCAGGAGGGCCGAAGCTCGGTTTGGATTCGAGGACGCGAACGCGGCGGCCGCCGCGGGCTACTGTAGCGGCAGCGTACAAACCTGCGGCGGAACCGCCGACAACGATTACTTCGCCATCTTCCCGGCGTGGCCGGGAATTATTAGTTGTGTCTGCCACCGTTTGGTTTGCCCCAACCGACGCGGGTGTTTGATGCTTCAGCTCGAAATCAGAACACTAGAAATGGTTAGCCCTTAGGTCCGCCCTCTTGGGGAAATACGCGATGAGTGGGATAGGACGCCCGTGAAAGAGTATAGCGAAAATTCACGGGACAAAGAAGCGGGGCAGAAGATCAGTGGCGGGTCAGTTTCCGATGGCGTCTTGGTCGCTTAGTTCAGCTTTTCACCGACTGCTACATTCAAATTTACCAGGCAAGTGAAATTGGATCATCGTATCCGAGGCAGTTTGCAGGAGCAGCATCCAACCGCGAAGGACTACCTACAATTGGTCCGTCACTCGTCAACTGCCGGCGGTTTCCCGCGCGAATTGTCGGAACGATTAAGGATAAGGAAGAAAAACCATGACGAATACACTGATGAAGCTCGGTTTAGTCATTTGTTGTTTTCTGTTCGTAGGCTGGAGGGACCAAGATGATGCACCCCGTACCGCACAAGTCGTTTCCTTAGACGAATGTGATCCGGCCACCTTCAACGCCCCGACAGCGGTCGGGCCGGGTTTCTGCAAGAACGTCGCACTGGGAACATCCACAACGTTCTCCGAGTAGTTTACGAAAGCGGCGGCTGGAGCCCCTGATCCGAATTGGGACTTTGAACCTGACGCACTCACGGTCAGGAAAGGAACCACGATTAAGGCTGTCAACCAGGGCGGCGAGCCTCATACCTTCACGGAAGTGGCAAGGTTCGGTGGCGGCTTTATATCCGGCCTCAATGCCCCAGGAGAAGAAGTAGTTCCCGAGTGCGCCGGCGGCTTCTCGAGAGTCTCGGTGGCCAAAACCCGAATCCTTCAAGGCAGCCAACTCCAATTTACGGGTCTGTCGAAAGGTGAACATTTTTTTCAGTGCTGCATCCATCCTTGGATGCGCACGAGAGTCGAGGTGAAATGAGGCGTTGGCGCACGAAAACAGAAGATTGTGAGCCGCGCGCTAGAACAGCCAGATGATGTCTGGGACGAAAGTGCAACAAAAAGGACCGAGACGAAGCACTCCGCCTGGATTCGTCCGGGAAGTCCCTTCGCGATCGCTCTCTTGCCATGATTATCAATCCTGATCAAGTCAGTAGGCGGCAATGCCTGTAAGCGCTCCGGAAACCGGCCCACAACCAGAGAAAATGGAGTTTTTCTCTAACAGGTTTTGTCCAATAATTTTCCCCCAACTTTTTCTCTAATGATTACGCGGCGTCAACGACACCTAAGCTCACATAGCTAACGTAAGTGCTATTAACCCTGGGCGTTGAATTTGGGTATCAATCGGCAAACTGGTTCAGTGTTGGTTTTTCTGCGGGAGTTTCGGTTTTATATTGGCGTTCGTAGGGGGCGCGTTCTAGGTAGGCTACGCCAGCGAAGATGAGCACGAGAGTGATGACGCCGACGATGGCGGCGCCCACGGATGGGAGATAGCTGACCACTAAGGCGGTGGCACCGCTGAACGCGCCGAGAAGATATAGGGAGAGGACTGAGCCGCGATGGCCGAGGCCAAGGTTCGACAAGCGGTGAGCGGCATGGTCTTTTCCGGGTGTGGCGAAGGGCAGCAATCCGCGGCGGGCCCTGGAAACGGTGACCAGCGTGGTGTCAAAAATAGTGACACCCAGAATCAAAACGGGGACCAGCCAACTGGCGAGCGGGGCGGCGTGTTCGAGGCGCAACTTCAATGCCAAGGTGGCCATCAGGAATCCGAGAAACATTGCGCCGCCATCACCCATAAAGATTTTGGCGGGCTTGAAGTTCCAGCGTAAAAAGCCGGTGGCAGCTCCGAGAACCGCTGCTGCCAGTGTGGCGACGAAAGTCTGACCATTTAAATAAGCGATTGCAGCAAAGGAGACGGAGGCTACGGCTGCGATTCCGGCGCAGAGGCCGTCCATGTGATCAAGAATGCTGAATGAGGCGGTGATGCCCACGATCCAGACGACGGTTAAAACGGCATCGAGGATATAGCCGCCGCGGCCGCCGACCAAGACGCTGAAAACTTGGGCGTGAATGCCGCTGATAAGCAGGATCACGGCGGCGACGGGCATACCGATGAAGAGCTTTACCTGGTGATGGAGCCAGCCGCGGTCGTCGAGGATACCGACGGCGGCGACGAGTGAGGCGCCGGCGAGGATTCCTTCAATCTGGTCGCGCGCGGGACCATGGAAAACGAAGAGCACGGCAATCATGACGCCGCCATACATGGCCAAGCCGCCGAGCAGCGGGATGGGGCGGAGATGAACTTTGCGCGGGCCGGGCAGATCCACCATGCCGACGCGCAGTGCCAGAGAGCGCACAGGGACGACCAGCAATAGAGATGCGATCAGCGCGACGAAAAACGCGAGCAGGCCTGCGGCCATGCAACCTCATGAAATGGACGTAAACGACGGCCCGAGAGAGCGAAGCCACGTTCACATTAATATTTGCCGGATTGGGTGTCCGGCTTCCAAGGTAAAGTCGCTGCCCCACGCAGCGTAACTACCATACTTAGTAAATCGGCGGGCCACAAGCCGGAAAGTACTGTAGTAACGGGTCGGTAATGCCAAGTTGATTAACAAAAGTGTTAGTGAAGATTGGGAGCGGGGGCGAGGGGTTTCCTGGCACTAAGCGCGGTGGCCCAGGCCTTCGACAATGCTTTGCAGAGTGCTCAATTCGTGGGGGCGGGAATATTGTTGTGCTGCTTGGACGGCGGCCCGGGCCATGGACACGAGGGCTGTGGGAGCGGTGGCGAGGCGGCGGACGCTGGAGGCAAGTTCTTCGGGGTTAGTGGGATCGGCGTAAATGGCGAATCCGTGGCGGAGGCCGAGGGCGGCAACATCGGTCTCAGCGGCGGCAACGGCGACGATGGGTTTTCCGGCGGCGATGATGCCAAACATTTTACTGGGGACGACGACGCCCTCGAGGCCGCGCTTAATGGTGACGATGTGGGCGTCGGGGGCGGCGAGGACGGAGGGGATGTCGGAGCTGGGGAAGAATGGCAAGAAGCGCACATTGGGGGCGCCGGCTGCCAAATTTTCCAGACGGGAACGCTCGGCTCCGTCGCCGACAAAAACGAATCCGATATTTTCGCTTTCGAGTTTGCGTGCGGCAGCGATGATGGTGTCCCATGCCCCGTAAAAACCCAAATTGCCGGCGTGGAGAAGGACGAAGCGAAAATTTCCGCGGATGGCGCGGGTTACTTCGGGATTTGGAGGAAACGGCGGTGAGCCGGAACGAGGCGCGTCGACACCGCTGCGGACGATAAAAACCTTGGCGGGGTCAATGTTCTTAGGGTCTTTGGCGATGATGCGGGCGCGCATATCGTCTCCGAGGACGATGATGCGGGTCGCGCGGCGCAGGGCCCCGCGATGGAGGTGTTCCCAGAATCGTGTCAGCAGGCCGGGTTGAACAATGGAACCGGCGACAGCCATGTCGGGATACATGTCTTGAATGTCGTAGATGAGAGGCTTGCGTTTTAGAACGGAGAGAAAGGCGCCGACGATGCCGTTGAAGGGCGGATCGGTCATGGCAAAGATTACGTCGCAGGGAATAAAAAGAGCGCAGCAGACGGCGAGCTTCACGTAGGTGAGGTAATTCAAAACGCGGCGGTTCATTTGTATTCGTGGATAGTCGGTGGAACCTACGCGAATGACGGTGAAGGCGGCGGTGTCGCCGGCAGTTTCGCCGATCGATTGCGCGGACTTGGTGTTGATGCGTTCTGTTTGCCACAGCTTCCATGGGCTGCGTTCGGTTGGATCGTAGGAGGGGCGGCCGCAGAGCACGGTGACTTCATGCGTTTGCGCCAGCGCGTGGACCATGGACTCGGCGGATTTCGCGGTGGCCGAAGTATCCGGCGGAAAATACAAATTCAAAAACAAAATGCGCATGGGCAGATTGTACAGGTATGGGCACGAGTGTCAGCGCGCTGGATTTTTGAGGGCTTCAAAATTGCCAATCGATCGGGAAATTTCGGGTCGTGAAGGATGACCGAAGCACGGCGCGTTACTGGCGGGTGATCAGAAAGTTGCCGAGGACGAGGGCGTCCATTTGGGTGCGCAGGAAGCAGTCGACGGCTTCCTCTGGGCGGCAAACGATGGGCTCGTTGTCGTTGAAGGAGGTGTTGAGCACGACGGGGACGCCGGTGAGCTTTTCAAAGGCTTTGATAAGTTGCCAGTAACGCGGATTGGCTTCGCGCGTGACGGTTTGCAGGCGGCCCGTGCCGTCGACGTGCGTGGGCGCGGGAATTTTATCGCGTTTTTTGAGGCGCACGGAATACGCGAGGGTCATGAACGGCGAGGGATGAGATTTTTCGAAATAGTCGGCGGTGCGTTCGGCGAGGATGGAAGGCGCGAAGGGACGGAAGATTTCGCGATGCTTGATGCGGCGATTCAGAATTTCTTTCATTTCGGGGCGACGCGGATCGGCAACGATGCTGCGATTGCCGAGGGCCCGCGGGCCCCATTCGGCACGACCTTGAAACCAGCCGAGAATTTTTCCATCGGCGACAATTTGCGCGGTGTTGCGCATGAGGTGCGTCTCAGGAAGTTCAGCTACGGAATAACCGTTACGCGAAAGGGCGCTGGAATCGATGGAGCTGCGCACCTGCTCGCGCGAATAGCCGGGGCCCCAGTAGGCGTGGTTCATGACGAACGAGCGCGGCTTACCTAGAATCTGATTCCACACATAAAACGCCGCGCCAACGGATAGGCCGCCGTCGCCTGCAGCGGGATGAACGTAAACTTGCTCAAAAGCGGTGGAGTCAAAAATTTTTCCGTTGGCGACGCAATTGAAGGCTACGCCGCCAGCAAGACACACGGCCTTCATGCCTGTAGCGGTGGCGAGCTTGCGCAACATCCCGAGGTAAACCTCTTCGAGGCGCGCCTGGAGAGAGGCAGCGAGATTACGGTGGCGCGACTCGAGCGGCTCTTCAGGACCGCGCACTGGCCCGAGATGGCGAGCCAATTCGGGAGAAAAAAGTTTGCCGAGCGTGGGAGTTTTGTCGGCTTCGGCCCAGCTCATTTCGGGTCCAGTGCGGTGGTGGGTGAAGTAGTCGAGGCCGAGGCGGAAACCGTTGACGCTAGAATTTTCGTCGAAGCGGACGATGTCGCGAAAGGCTGCGAGATGCTCGGGCTGGCCGTAGGCGCCGAGGCCCATCACTTTGTATTCATCGCCGAATTTCGGGAAACCGAGATACTGGGTGACGGCGCTGTAAAAAAGTCCCAGCGAATGCGGAAAGGCGACGGAACCGTGAATGTTCATGCGGCTGCCGCTAGCGACGCCCCACATGGTGCTGGCAAAATCGCCGAGGCCGTCGGCGGAGAGCAGGGCCGCGCTCTCGAAAGGAGAAACAAAAAAACTGCTGGCCAGATGGGCTTGATGATGCTCGATGCGATGAAATTTAGCTTTTATTTTTTGCGGGTCGGCGTGGAAGGCTGCGGCAAGGGCTTCGGGGATGCCAGTAAAAGTGGCGAGGACCTTGGCGCGTTGACGGGCGAAGGAAGGCATGCGCAAGGAATAAATTAATTTCGTGAACAAACGCGCGTAGGGATTCCGTGGAATAGCGACGTGATCGATGTCCGCGAGAGTGAGGCCGGCTTCCTGGAGGCAAAAGCGGATGGCCTGCACGGGAAAACCGGCGGCATATTTCACGCGATTGAAACGCTCTTCTTCCACGGCGGCAATCAATTGACCGTCGCAAACAATCGCGGCGGAAGCGTTGCCGTGGTAAGCATTAATTCCGAGAATGTTCATGGAATGGAGATCAGTTTACCTTAGGCAACGAGCTTATGCAGGCAGGTGGCGGCGGCACCACTCGTTTAAAACGTAGAGGGACCAGGGGCGAGACCAGGATGTTTTGCCGGCGAGAAAATCGCTCCATACCGCGCGAACGCCGTCGAAATGCAAATGCTGAGCGAGGGTCGGAGATGGTGAAGCGAAACTGGCTTCCAAGCGAGCACGCAAGGGGCCGCGTAGCCATTCTTCCCAAGGCAAGGTGAAAGTGCGCTTGCGCTGCGCGAGAATTTCCGGGGGCAACAAGTCGCGGAGAGATTCGACGAGAAGAGCTTTCTGCGCGCCCGGCTTGATGCGCGCGGCGTCCGGCAAGGCGTTCACAAATTCGACCAGCGGAGTATCGAGGAGAGGCACGCGGACTTCCAGGGAGCGCGCCATGCTGACGGAATCGGTGTCGCGGAGCAGAGTGCTGGCCATATAGGTGCGCATTTCGAGCCAGGAAATTGCGGCGGTGGGCTCCAATTTTGCGGCCTCATCGGTGACGCGTTGGAACCAGGCGAGCCAGGTGGGATCGAGGGTGACACCATCGGCGCTGATGGCGCTGGCGCGAAAGCGCGGATCGACCAGGTCGTCGAGGCGGCCACCGGGCGGAAATAAAGCGCGCGCAAAAAAATACAGGTGCGGCAAGACGTGGGGATCGGTCCACGCGGCGGCAGCTTTCGAAGCGGCGTCTGATTTGCCCGCGCCTCCGAGAATGGTGCGCAGCAGAGGCGCCAGCGCTCGCCGAAGAGAGACGGGGAAAAGTTTTGCGGTTTGCGCCAATTTATTTAGACGGGGAACGTCGGAGAAAGTAGAGTACCCGGCGAAAAGTTCGTCGCCGCCCAATCCCGAAAGGGCAACTTTCAATCCAACCTGGCGCGCCGCCCAGGAAACGAAGTAGGTGTTGATGCCGTCCATGGTGGGCTGATCGAGGGCGGCGAGGGCCTCATCCATCCGGGACAGAATTGCGGCGCCATCGAGGGGAACTTCGGTGTGCCGCGAGCCGCAGCGGCCGGCGACAACGCGGGCCAGAGCCGCTTCATCGAAAGTCGTTCCAGGAAAGGTGAGGGTGAAACTCTGGATGCCGGCTTTGGCGCGGCCGGCGAGCATGGCGATGGCGCTGGAGTCCAGGCCGCTGGAAAGAAAAAGTCCGACGGGAACGTCGGCGATGAGGTGGGCTTCGACAGCGTCTTGTAGGAGCGGGCGCAATTGTCGCGCGGCCGCGGAAAATTCCCTGGGCCGGTTGGGATCGCGGGCGGCGGGACTGCGGGCAGCGTCGTACCAGGGGTGAGCGCGAGGAACGCGGCGGCGTTCGGGAATGTACATCAACATTTTGTGGCCGGGCGGCAGGGAAAAAACACCATCGAGCAGAGTGACGGGCTCAGAAACGCTGCCGGAAAGAAGATAGGCGGTAAGCGCGTCCCGGGAAATCTGTCGGGGACAAAGGCCGGAGGCGAGCAAAGCACGAACTTCGGAAGCGAACGCGAAGCCGTCGGAAGTCTGCGTGTAGTACAGGGGCTTGATGCCCAGCGGGTCGCGCGCGACAAAAAGCACGGGCACGGCGGCGTGGCGGCGGCGCAAATCGAGCAGAGCGAAAGCAAACATACCACGCAGTTCGGCGAGACAATCTTCGCCCCATTCTTCCCAGGCGTGCACGAGGACTTCGGTATCGGACTGCGTGGAGAAGCGATGACCGCAGAGGAGAAGGACTTCCCGCAATTTGCGATAGTTATACAGTTCGCCGTTGAAAACTACGGCCACATCGCGGGTTTCGTTCCAGATGGGTTGGTGGCCGCCGGGCAGATCGATGATGGACAAACGGCGCATGCCCAGAGCGAGCCCGGGTGCGCGTGGTTCGTTCATGATGAAGCCCTCGCCATCGGGACCGCGATGGGACATGGCGGCGGTCATAACGCGCACACGCGATTGGGTGTCTTTATCAGGAGCCGTGTAGGCAGCGCCACAAATTCCGCACACGCTATTCTTTTATCTCAGGAGGAGAGAAAAAGGTAGCGCCGGCGCGAAGCATGTGGCGGCGAAAGCGAAAACGAGGCACGCGTAAATGATAGTCGGCATACCAGGCGAGCAGGAAGCGAACAAGAAAGAAAAAAATGAATGCCAAGGAAGAGAAGAAAAAGAAAAAGAAGGATTCGCGCTCGAGCAGCAGACTCCAGTCAAAATCTTCGTCCCAGGAGGGGTAGACCCTTCGCAGGAAGTAGCGCAGGCCGAGACCGTCAAGAGGAAGGCGCGCGAGGCGGACGTGCGCGAAGCTTTGATAATTATAAATCGGGAGATAGCCGGGGATGCCGCCGGTAGCTTGAGCGAATATGGTGGGATTTTGCAGCTCCTTGCGGGTAAGCGTGTGCCCTTGCGCATCGCGGAGGATAATCCGAAATGTAGGATCGACGATAATCCAGCGGCCATCGACGAGCACTTCGGCGACCACGTGCTTGGCAGTACGTTCGGGCGTGAGCAGCAGGAGACGGCGAGCGGTGAGGCCGGCGCTGCGGGAGAGATTCAAGAAAGCATTGGTGGCGGTGCCGCAAATGGCAAGCAGTTGGCTGTAATTCAGAGTGGTTTCGGGATCGCGGATGGAGAGTTCGTCAAGGTTAGGAGCGAGGGGACGTGGAGCACCACTGCGGATCCAAGTGAGGATGGCATCGATTTTTTCTTCCGGAGGAGCTGGACTGGGAACGATGGCGTCAGAGAAGCCCTTGAGATAGCGGCGCACGGAATATTCCCAAGTGGCGGAATAACCGACGAATAGCAATGAGACGATGAGGAGCGCGTTTGTGGTGCGCCAAAGTACGCGAAAGATGGCCGTTCGCCTGGGGGTCACAGCGGGCACCGTCTACTCCAAGGACCGGGATGAGGCGCCGGAAACTGCCGACGTCGTCAGTGTGGCATACAAGGATTCCATTTGTGTTACGGGTTGCTGCCAGCTCAAGCGGGGAGTGAGCTCGGCGCAACCGGCAACAAATTTAGCGTGAAGTTGGGGATCGCGAAGGAGATGCTCGAGGGCGTTTGCAACAGATGTTTCATCGTGGGCGACCACCAAGCCAGCGACATCTTTAACCAGCGGAGCGATGCCGCATTGCTCAGTAACTACCACTGGTGTTGCGGCGGCGACGGCTTCGGCAGCGGTGTTGCCAAAATTTTCGTTTTGCGAGGGCAGCACAAAAACGTCGGCGTCACGGTAGGCCGCCCATTTATCATCGCCATAGAGAGGGCCTGAAAATTTTACGCGCGCAGCTATCCCGAGACGGGCAGCCGTCACGGCAAGATGCTGTTGCATGTTGTTTTCATCCGGTCCGGCAAATGCCAACATCAAAGCATGTTCCCCCATTCGTTGCAAAAGGTTCCCGAAAGCCTGCAGCAATAATTCAGGACTTTTCTTGAGCGACAAGCGGCCCAAAAACAAAATTAGCCTGGCCTGCTCAGGAATGTCGAGAGCGGCACGAAACTTGCCGCGAGGCGGCCACGAAGCGGGCGACTCGACACCATTCCGGCGAAGCACGATTTTCTGGGGTGCGACGCCAGCGGCAAGCAACTCCCGAACCTCCAAGTCTGAGGTAGCGATGACCGCGCAGGCGCCGGCAAATAATCGGCGCCCAACGAAATAATGATACATGCGTTTCAGCCATACGTTTCGAACAATCGGCACGAACATGCCAATGGGTTCGACAACGTAGGGTATGTTTCGGGCCCGCGCGGCGGCGGCGACGGGAGGCCCGAGAAAATCGTAAATGCCAAAAACGTGGACCAGGTCAAAATTCTGCAAACGAGCGCGACAGTAGCGCTTCACCGCAGGATTCCAGCTTAGCGCGCGATAGCGAAACCAGCTGGGCAGGTAAATGGATTGCACACCGTCTTGGGCATGACGCCAACCGAAGGGCGAACGGTCCCAACCGAGAGCTTGAAGTTCCGCTTCGGTATGCTGGGGCAAGCGCTTTTCAAGGCCCCAATCCGCGGTGAGCACGTTTACGGCGTGTCCGCGCTGCGCCAGACCTTGCGCCAAGGCGCGCACTTTTACAGGAGGGCCGCCGAATTCCAGGAAGGGAGCGTAGGTTTCGGTGACGTTCAAGATTCGCATTGTTCGCGAAGAATTTTTTTTAGCGTTTTAGCGAAAACACTGAAGCGGAATTCATGCTCGACGCGCTGGCTGCCGCGCGCGCCCATCTCGCGGGCGAGAGCGGGGTCGGACAGCAGGGTCTCGATCGCGGTGGAAAGCTGAGGTGCGTCGCCATGCTGCACGAGGTATCCGGTTACTCCATCGATGATCACTTCCGGCGCGCCACCATGAGCGCCGCCGATGACGGGTTTGCGGCAGGCCATGGCTTCCAGATACACGAACCCGAAACCTTCGGCCTGGCTGGGCAGCGCGAAAATTTCGCAAGCAGAGTAGCACGAGGCCAGTTGCGAGTAGGAAAGCCCGCTGAGGAAGTGTACATGAGAGCGCACACCATTTTTTTCGGCGAGATTTTCGAGCCAGTCGCGATCATCGCCTTCGCCGATCATGGCAAGCCGCACTTCGGGCCAGCGCGGCAGCAAGCGAGGAAGGGTGGTGATGAGGGTGTCCATGCCTTTGTAGCGTTCGGTGGCGAGCCAGCGGCCGACGGTGAGAATTACGCGGCCGGTGGGAAAGTCGGGAGGCGACGGGGCTTTTGATGCCGCGGGAAGAAGGGCTTCGAATTCGGGGTCGAGGGCCCAGGGAAGAACGCAAACGCGCTCGGGCTTTACTTTTTGCTGAGTGATGACGTGTTGGGCGGTGCTTTGACTGGGCGCGAGAACTAGGTTAGCGCGGCGTAATGAGCGTTGACGCACGGCGGGCAGGGGCTCCCATACCTCGATGCCATGAGTGCAGATAATTGTTTTCATGCGCGGCGCGGCCAGCCGCATGGTCTGAGTTACGGGGGCCAAATTTGGATGCCCGGCGAGGACTAACTTGGCGTGGCGGCGAGCAGTGCGAAAAGCGGTGGCGGCGAAGCGGCCCTTGGCGCGCTCGCAACCGGTGAAAACAAATTCGCGGCCGCCCACGGACATGCGGTGAAGTTCCGGCGAGTCATTGAGGCTGAAGAGACGGCATTCCATGGCGCGGCTGGCGGCAAACTCCGTGAGCACGGCGGCGATGTGGCGGCTGGCGCGTTGAACGCCGCCTGGGGCGTCCAGTTCAGAAAATATGCCGATGAGCACTGGGTGAGTCTGCCAAGCGCGGCGATGGAACGCAAGCGCGAGTCACGAGAAATTATGAATGCGTGGCGGTGAGGGCCGGAACGATATCGATGAGGCGGTCGAGGTACATGTCGGCGGGATGAGCAGCGCGATCATGGATGCCGAAGCCGTAATTGACGATGGCGCAGAGAATGCCTGCGTTGCGAGCGGTTTGCACGTCAACTTCGGAGTCCCCGATGAGCACGGCCTCGTGAGGTTGGGTGCTAAATTCGCGAAGGATGGTGTTTACACCGAGGGGATCAGGTTTTTTGGTGGCGAAACTATTTCCGCCATAGATGGCGCGAAAATATCTGGAGAGGCCGAGGGCGTTCAGGATGCGCACGCTGATGCGCACGGGCTTGTTGGTAAGCACGGCCATAGGCATGGAGGAAAGTTCGCGCAACGCTTCGGGAACGCCGGGATATGCGCAAGTGTTGTCCATTTTGTGTGCTTCGTAATGGGAGAGGAAAAATTTCAGGGCGCGGTCGAGCTCCTCGGGGTTCACGTCCTGGCCCAGGGATTTGGCGACGAGGACGGGCGCGCCATTGCCGATGTAGCTGGAAATAGTTTCATCCGGCAATTCCGGGCGATGCAGTTGGCGGAGCGTGGCGTTTACCGAATGGATCAAGTCGAGCTTCGAATCGATGAGCGTGCCGTCGAGATCGAAAATCAGAGCGCGAACGGCGGGAAAATTATGGGCAGCCATTGGTATGTAAATATTCTAAAGCATTCAGAAAAAAACAGAAATGCAGGGAAACTCGGTTTGAAGGGGAAGTAAGTTTTGAAGTGGAAGTGACTTCCCTTCTACAATCATCGCGTGCATTTCGCGCATTCCATTGATCATCACTTGCTGGCGGGCGTGAGCATCGCGGCGACGTGTCTCGATGTACTCGGCACGTTGTACCTTGCTTACGATTTACTGGGCGGGGAGCACGGGCCGCTGCGGTTGCTCTCGAGAGCAGTGACGTACTCGATCGTATTCGGTATCGGGTATGCAATCGGGCTGGGGTTTTTCTTTGGTGTGGTTTCCGGTGTGGCCACGGGCGTCACGGTGGCGATTGAACTTAACCGCGCGGCCCGGGAGCGCCCTCATTACTCGTTGCCGTGGGAAGCTTTTTTTAGCGCGGTACGCTCGGCGGGTTTTGCCGCGGGGCTTTATCCGATGGCAGGACTGCGATTCGTAGTGGCCTTCGGCATTTTGATCACTGGCGGGCAGGTGATCGCCTATTCGCGGGGCATGCGGCCGGGATTGGATTATGCGGCTGCCCGGCGGCCGCGCTTCTCGCGCAGGCAGTTTTGGGGAACCGTAGTCCGCACCGTGGGCTACAGCGCTGCGGCATTGGTGTGTGGAATTTTCGCGCAGCATCTTGAGCATCCGTGGCGGTTTGCAGTGCGCGTCGGAGTGGTGACCGGACTGGTCACCGCAGTGGGAATTATCGTCAATCCTTACATCGAATATTACGCGGACCGGTTGCCTCAGCGGGCGCTTGGAGTGCTCGGAATTGCAATGATACTCTGCGGATTCGCGCTGCAATCCGTTCAATACTGGGTGGCGCTGCTGGATGTGCAGGTGGTTTAGCGCCGATCGAATTAGGTGCGCGGCGTGAGGACGACGCTCGGCGGGGACTTCGCGTAAACTAGACGACTACAAATTCATAAAAAATTTCCGGAGAATACATGGCTAAGGTTTTTCCGTTTCGGGCATTCCGCTATAACCCCGCACAAGCGCCGTTTGCACAGGTGCTTACGCAGCCTTATGACAAAATTTCGCCGGCAATGCAGGACAAGTATTACGCGGCCAGTCCGCACAATTTAATCACGGTGGAAAAGGGGCGCGTGCATCCCACCGACGCGCCGGGCAATAACGTCTACACGCGCGCGGCTGCGGCGACACAGGAGTGGATCCGCAGCGGCATCGTGGCGCAGGATCCAACGGCGTCATTTTATGGTTACACGCAGGAATATACGGTGCCGGGAACGAACGAGCGTCATACGCGGCGCGGATTTATCGGGGCGGGACAACTGGAGGAATATTCCGCAGGTGTGATTTACCGGCATGAACATACGCTTTCGGGACCCAAGGCGGACCGGCTGGAATTGTTGCGGCATACGCAGATGGCCACGGGACAATTGTTCCTGATTTATTCGGACGCGCACAGACGCGTGGACGCGATATTGAACGAAGCGGAGAAGTCGGCGGCTCCCGCGACGGAAATGACGGATGAGTACGGAGTAATTCACCGGCTGTGGGTAATTTCCGATGCGGAACGGGTGAGAGCGATTCAAGAAGCGATGGCGGAGCAAAAATTGGTGATCGCGGACGGGCATCACCGCTATGAGACGGCGCTGAATTATCGAAACGAGCGGCGCGTGCAGGCGGGGCGGACGATTGCGGATGCTCCTTACGAACGGGCGATGATGACGTTTATTAATACGCAAGGCGCGGGACTAACAATTCTTCCAACGCATCGCGTGGTGGCGAAATTGCGCGAGTTCAATTGGCCGGAATTGCGCAGACACCTGGAGCCGTGGTTTACGGCGGAAAGCATCGAGTTTGGGGATGAGAGCACAAAGCAGAAAGCGCGAGGAGAATTTTTGCGAAAGCTATCGGCGGCGCGAAGGAAGCGGGCCATTGGGGTATACCCGGCGGTGGCGGCGAAGGAGAAGCGCGCGTTTTATGTGCTGACGCTGCGCGAGGGGGTGGATTTGAGCCGGCTTTTGCATAATGTTTCGCCATTGCAGCGAGAATTGGACGTGGTGCTGTTGCATGAGGGAATTCTGGAGCCGGGATTGGGGATCACGCCACAATCGGTGAAGGCGGAGGCAAATCTTAGCTACGAGCGGGAAGCCGGGGCGGCGCTAGATGCAGTGGACAGCGGCGCGGCGCAGATTGCTTTTTTGCTGAACCCGTGCGATGTGGAGGAAGTGGTGAAAATTGCCACCGCTGGAGAAGTGATGCCGCAAAAGTCCACGGATTTTTATCCGAAGCTGCTGAGCGGAATCACGATGTATAGCGTGGATCCGGAACGACCGTGAGAGTAAGCCCCCAGGCGTAAAAATGACGTGAGGGCTTTGCGCTTGGGCAATTTTAGAGCCGTGGCGCATGTGTTTAAGGGTGAGGCGTAACGATTGGGCTTGGCTTACTTGAAGCTGGCTACGGCTTCGGACTCGTTGTTATAGACGTCGAACACTGTCAGCAGTTTGGTGATCTGCAGAACTTCCTGGAACTTGGCGCCCAGGTTGCAGAGCTTAAGAGCGGAGCCTTGTGACTTGGCGCTATGATGCGCGGCGACTAGGGTGCCGAGGCCGGCGCTGTCGATGAAGGTGATATTGGCCATGTTCAGCACGATTTTCTTTTTGCCTTCGGCTACCAAGGCCTTCACCCGTTCGCGCAGTGCGTTGCTTTCTTCACCGAGCACGATGCGGCCATCCAGGGCTACGACCGAGACACCGTCCACTTCGCGATTCGTAAATTTCAAAGCCACTTTAGTTTCCTCCTCGTCGACAAAAAGGCTCCGGACCTAGATGAACCGGCGCCGCAAAGCTTATCAATAATAGTCCGCGCAGGACATGTAATAACCACATACGGTGCAAATCAACTTGCAACGGCGGGATTCGAGCCGCTGCGAGCAGACGGGACAATAGTGCGAAGCATGTTGGTAAGGCGCGGCCGCAGAAGTAGAAGCATTCGGGGAATGCGTCGAATGGTCCGGCTGCAGAGCGTCGTAGGTCGGCACCTGTTTCGTGGTGGCTTGCACGGTTCGAAGGTTATAGCACATCCCCGGAAAACGGGGAAGCGTGGCGGCTTGCGAATGGCAGTTGCGGGTCGAGTTTCAGTTCTGGTCTTAGAATTTCTGCCAGTTTAGGAAACCTGGCGCGATGCGATGAAATTATATGCGCGAAAAAATAAAATGAGTATCCAGTCAGTCATTCTGATCATCCTATGCCAAGGAGGAGATTTCAATGGCGAAGGTTTGGTTCATTACAGGAAGCGGAAACGGATTAGGGCGGGACATCGCCGAGGCCGCGCTGGCCGCAGGCGACAGCGTGGTTGCCGGAGCGCGTCGCACCGAGGAACTTACACCTCTGGTGGCGCAATACGGCGGACGGGTGAAGCCCGTCAGGCTGGAAGTGCGTGATGAGGCCGCAGCAAAGGGGGCCGTGCAGTTGGCGGTGGACACCTTCGGGCGGCTGGACGTGCTGGTCAACAATGCCGGTTATGGACAGTTTGCGCCGTTCGAGCAAATGAGTGCGGAGGATTTCCAGGCGGTCGTGGATACCTGCTTTTACGGCGTGGTGTACACCACGCGCGCGGCCGTGCCGGTGATGCGCAAGCAGAAGAGCGGCCACATCTTTCAGGTGTCTTCGGTTGGTGGCCGCCTCGCGCTCGCCGGCAATACGCCGTATCACGCGGCCAAGTGGGCCGTGGGTGGTTTCAGCGACTCGCTGGCGATGGAGGTCGCGCCCTTTGGAGTCAAGGTCTGCACGCTGGAACCGGGCGGCATCCGGACCAATTGGGCACGACGTGCCGGTCAGAATGCGCCGGAGTTGCTGCCGGACTATGAGGCCTCGGTCGGTTCAATACTCAAGATGTTGCGAGGCCTGGAAGGGCGCTCGGAAGGCGATCCTCGGAAGATCGCGGACGTAATTCTGCAACTGGCAAATAGCGACGAGGTGCCGGTGCGGCTGATCCTGGGTATAGATGCGGAAAAGCGAGTGCAGCAGGCGGAAGCGGCGCGTGCGAGCGAAGCGGGAAACTGGCGACATCTGACGGTTTCAACGGTTTTTGAAGATGGGCGCTTCGACAGCCGATTGTATAAGGCGAATAGCGGAACTAATTCATGAGTTGGTGAAACATTAAGTCACAATGGAATCGCGCCTTGTGGAGACGGCGTGTCCTTGCAAGCTTCGGGTAGGCAAGCGCTTAGAAGCGTGGTAAAAGGAGCATATTGAAACCGGTGTTGAAGTTGCGGCATCAAATGAGTAATGGTGGGACGACCGCTGGCGATCCGGCGGCAGATATGCAGGTGACCGACATGGGCCGGGTACTACTTCTTGCGAGTCTTTCAACGATTCTTTTCATGGGCAATGCAAATTTCGTGGCGGCACAAGGCCACGGGGGCACGGCTGTGAGTGGTGGCGGCGTGGGCGCTCATGCGTCCGGTACGTCTGCCGGGGCGGTGCATGGAAGTGCGATGGCGCCCGGAAGGGCTGTGGGACGGGTAACAAGTTCGCCGGGAAGTCATCTGGCGATTCCGCGGTCGCCCAACGGACAACTCATGCCGCGAAGGGCGAGCACGGTGCGCGGAGGCGGGCGGCCAAGCGGAATTGCGGGCACTCGAGCGCGACAGTTTAGAAGCACGCGTGGCGCTGGAGTGGATTTTTCGCAAGATTCCAACGTGCCCGGACTGGGATTTGACGCCGTGCACGTAGCGGCTACTCGTGGGAATCACGGGCTCGAGAGGCGAGATGGACGGGGGCGCGGGAACGAATTTGGAGTGCTGTTTCCTTTTTTTGATGGGGGCGGGTATTACGTTCCGACCGGGCCGGACATGGCTGGGTATGGGCAAGGCGACGGGCAGGGAGTAGATGAGGCGGAAGACCAAGGGCCTACTGAGCGGGATGATCGTCCGCCGCGGATGCCCAACGTGAATCGTCCGCCAGTGGAGCAGCCTGGGCCGCAGGTTAATGTTCCGGAATATGTGTTTGTGCGGCGGGACGGGACGGTTTTCTTTGCGGTGGCCTATTCATGGGAGCAGGGGTCGTTGCGTTACATTTCGAGCGAAGGGACGCGGCGCAGCGTTTCGCGTGACGCGCTCGATTTGAAGGCGACGCAGCAATTTAATGAAGAACGCGGGTTAACGTTTCGTTCCCCGGCGTAATTTTTCCTGCCTAAGAATCAATCCGGCTCAGTTGATGCAGGTTGCAGCCTTCAGGGGCTTAAAAGCCCGCGTGTTTAGTGGTTGTTTATGTCGCGGACTAAGACGCTAAATTCAGGGCATGGTTGTCGCTGCAAACCTCGGGGCTGCGACCTACAGAGCGGGCCAATCGGGAGATTGGCGTTTACGGGTTAGACCGATTCGATTTTTTTTAGGGGTTCGGGCATGACGTAG
>DATNKL010000152.1:0-18466 GCA_035603415.1 Candidatus Acidiferrales bacterium | reverse complement strand
GTCCAGCACCTCGCGAACTCGGGCAATCGTTGAGGAGTCCGCGGCGGTGCGCACGGCCAAAGATTCAGGCATAGATCGGCCTCCAGAGTCATTCGCCTTTTGTTCGCCAAAGCTAACACGGTGCGCTTCACTGTGCAACAGCAAATCAGGTGGTGCGCAGTCGAAGAATCATGATCGCGCCGATAGAGAAGAGGATCGCGGAAACCGCGAAAGCGGTTTGTACATTTACAGCACTCCAGAGAAAGCCGATAACCAGACTGGAAATAAAGTCCCCGGTGGCATTTACAGCCGCCAAAGTTCCGAAAGCCATGCCGTGCTGCTCCTTGGGCACAATCTCGGCCGCCAGCGAATCTTCCAAAGCTTCTTCGGTGCCGATGTATAGGCCGGCCAAAATAAAAATGACTCCAAGTAACCAGAGTAAATGCGTGGCCAGGCACAATAAAATGGCGGTTACCACAGCAAGTCCGTATCCCGCGGCAAGTACCATTTTGCGCCGGCGAACATGATCGCTTAGCCAGCCGCTCAGGTACGCCGAGCCGGCGTAAAAGACATTGTGAATGGTATAAAGACCGACCGCGATGCTTGCGGCACGCGCGGGCCCGTGCAGCGGCGAAAGCATGCGTGAGGCGTACAGGATCAATAAGGTATGCGAAAAATCACCAGCGCCAAAAATGCCAACGCCAAAAAGCAATCTGCGAAAGGGAACTGGCAACGCGCGTATTCCGCCAAAAAATGATTGCTTGGGCTTTGCGACGATGGGTTTTTCTCGTACCAGCAGCCAAAATAAAACAGCCGCCAACAAACCGGGCAGCAGTGTCCACAAAAATACTTTACGGTAGGAATGTCCAGTAATGTCCAACAACCATAAAGCCGTTAGCGGACCAACGATTGCTCCCACCGTGTCCATCAATCGTTCCAGGCCAAAAGCCCGTCCATAAGCGCCCGGCGGAGTGTCAGCGGCCAACAAGGCCTTTTTCGCCGGCGAACGAATTCCGCGTCCGAGCCACGCAGCGGTGCGCCCGAACAATATGTGATAGGCATGAGTGGCGAATGCGAATGAGGCAGTAGCCAAGGCGGTAAATGCGTAACCCGCGACTGCCAGCGGCTTGCGATGTTTCAATCGGTCGGTGAAATGGCCGGATGCCAATTTTGCAAAACTGGATAGCCCATCGGAGATGCCTTCGATAGCTCCGAGCCACGCCGGTCCAGCGCCGATCACCGCAAGAAACGCCGGCAGCACCGCCGTAGCGGTCTCATGACTCCAATCGCTAAAAAGGCTGGTTAAACCGACGCCCAGAACGGTGCGATTCAGCCACGATCCTGTTTTTTGTTTTTCAGGCATGCTGAAATTATGACAGGCAATTGCTGGTTTTCATCCGCAGAAAGACACGCGGATCGTTCACCGCTTGGCAGCCCGGTATAGAATTACGCGAACTTTTTCAAGCGTAATCAGTCCGCCTTCCACCATTTCATCCAGACGCGGCAAAATTTGCTCGATGCGTTCGCCGGTATCGATCACCTCAAGAATGATCGGCAGGTCCTGAGACATTCGCAGAAGCTTATCGGTGTGATATACGCTGGAGCCGCCGAATCCGCCCACGCCGCGCAAGACCGTTGCGCCCGAGAAGCCCTCTTTCCGCAACATTTCCACAATGGCTTCGTGTAGCGATCTTCCGTGCCACTTATCCGACTCGCCCATGTGAATCCGCATCAGCACTCGCTCGCCCTCAAACTTTTCATGCGTCATGGTCTTCTCTCCGCGCGTACTTAAAATTTGTTAGCCACCCGAATGCCCGCCACTGACAGAAACAATCCAGCGACTACGCTCGCGGCGACGTAGGCCGAAGCGCGCAGCCATTCGCCGTCTTCCATCATTTTCGCAGTCTCCCATCCGAAGCTTGAGAACGTGGTGTAGCCGCCAAAAAACCCCACGGCAATAGCGATGCGCCAGTCCGGCGAAATCACCAAGCGGTTCATGGTGAACTGCGCGATCAGGCCCAGAAAAAAACAGCCGGTCAGGTTCACGAGCAACGTGCCGTACGGAAAAGTTCCGCCCGTTCGGACCTGCACTAGCCCCTGCAAGCCATATCGGGCCAGCGTACCGATAGCTCCAAATAATGCGATCAGCAAAATTTTCAAGCGCGCTCCAATCCGCGACCGACAAATACTTCAACACATGAAATGGACCACTAAAAAACAAAAAACTCCCGGTGCCGACTTGGCAGCCAGGAGTCATCAGATCCAGAAAGGTTATCCGGAACGGTTATGGCGAACTCCATCGCCGAAAGATTTTTTCCAGTCTAACACTTTCCACAAAATGCAAAAGCCATTTTCGCCTCGCAATGTTGTGAATCGCCCACCGCTTAATAGTGAAAGCGGTAGCGCAGCTGCACAAAAATCTCGCGCGGATTCATATAGTGCGTGCCGCCAAACGTAAAACTGTTGTCCAGCAGCACCCTGCGATTGGCCACATTGATGCCGCTTACGCCAACGGACAACCGTTCGCCGAAGTTTTTCCCCACAGTGACGTCAAACGTGGTGTGACCCGGCAAATGATCGGGGCCTGAAGACGGCGCATTTCCATCCGTAAAGCCGGAACCATAATATATATCTGTCGAAGCGTAGATGCTGCGCGGCAAATTAACATTACCCCCGAAGTGCAGCGTATTTCGTTGATCATGATCCAAGAGAAAATAACCCCCTTGGGGCGGAGAGAAATCAGTCAACCCGCCACTGATAGCTCCTTTACCCTGTGCAACCTGATTCGAATAGGTCACGTAAACCTGGCCGCGCTTGGCAATTTGCGGAGACCGCAGCGTCAATTCCCAGCCGCGTATCAGCGCGCCATCAATCGTAAGCGGAAAGAAAATATCTGAATTGCCGACACTATTATGATCGAAATAATTCTTAGCTCGGGTGCGGAAAGTGTCCACGTCTAAAATCCATCCTTTATAAGGAATGGCGACGCCAAATTGCGATTCTTCGTCGCGCTCACCATGGAGCGGAATAAATCCCAGATTCTGCGCACTCACAAATTGCAGCAGAGGTCCCGTAGCGGTTTGCAAAGGTGGCGCCTGGTAGAAATGCCCATAGAATCCGCGAACCACCCAGTTTATTTTAGGCACCTTGACGGCGGCTCCAAAACGCGGGCTGGTGGCATTTTCTACGAGATTTCCGGAGAAATGGGTCTGGCGCACACCCGCATTGAGAGTCAGCCAGGATGTGGCGCGAAATTCATCTTCCACGAAGGCCGCGATCAACGAGCCAGTTGCGCTCTGCGCATCGCGAAAAGTGTTCCCGAACGACGGATCGGTAGGATCATTAAAAATTACGCCGAATAATTCGTCATTCTGTTGTTCGAACGCATAAAGACCCGCACGCCCATTATTTCTGTCCTTGATATAGGAAAGCGTAGCCTGACCTCCCTCATAGCCCGAAGAACGTCTGTCGGTCGTAGCGCTCGGAAAATCGTGAGCATTGCTCTCATAGTTTGCACTGTTGAAGTGGTAGAACGGGGAAACCGTCAGCACCACGCCGGTGCCAAACGTGCGCACCCAGGAAAACGCTACGAACGCGTCGGCTTCATCGTTCACATCCCGCAAATCGCTGCTGACCGGATCGTCGGGCGCGTAAGGAATTTGATAATGATCGCGGCGCAAAGAAGCTACGAAGCGCAATTGATCCTGCGAATCGAGATTGAACATCAAGGAAGTAAATCCGCCATATCCGTTGGCGCGATCATGAATCACTGCCGAAGTTGGCGTTTCCAGGCCTAAATCGGTGCGATTACCGTTGACGCTGGCGTAGTAAGCAAAGCGGTTGGTGTGCCCGCCAAAATTAACCTGGTCATCGGTCTGATAAAAATTGCCAAAGCTGGTCACGATTTCCGCATCGTTATTCCATTCGAATCCCGTCCGCGGCGCGACATTGAACACCCCGTAGGTGCGGTCCCCAAAATCCGCCGAATAACTTCCGCGTTGCGCCTCGACAGTATCAATATCCTTGGGATCGATTTGCGGGCCCAGATTGCTGGCGATATTCGTATTGGGAATGGGCACGCCGTCGATGAGCCAGCTGACCTGGTGGCCGCCGCGCACATGCAATTGATCGTGGGTCATGTACGCTCCGGGAACGTAATTGGTAATCATTGCCACACTATTTGATCGCGTAGCTCCCGGCGTATCGCGAATCTCTTCACGATTGATTAAGTTTGTTGGCGTTGCCGATTCCGTCTGTTCCGATGCGGAATTGGCCGACACCGTCACCGATTCATTCTGACTCGCCAGATGCAATTCAAAATGCAGAATCGGCGCGCTGCCAGATAGCACCGTTACACCATGCGCTTCAGGCACGAAGGTAGGATCTGAAACAGCCACGGTATATTCACCGAGGGGCACGGCATCAAAGTGAAACTGTCCGTCAGCGTCCGTCAACGCCGTCATCGTGTAATTCGAATCCTTCGTGGACAAGACCATGGTAATTCCGCCGATTGGCCGATGCCGTGGATCGTGCACAATTCCGCGCACCGTGCCGAACACAGTGGCAAATATACTTCCAGTAAGCGCCAACGAGATTACACCAAGAAAAATAAGTCTTTGCACAACTTCTCCTCTTCTCGAAATTTATCAGCGCGCGGTATTCGACCGCGATGTGGGTTGCCTTGTTGAGGTAAGGAAAGCGGCTAATTACTATGCGGTTGTTGAAATTCGAGGAGGAGGAGAGAGTACTTCGAGAGAACGTCGAAAGTGGTTTGCGCCTGCCGTAAGTTCTTCAGAGTCTGTCAGATCAGGCTTCGGCAATGAAGTTCCATTAGGCATGACGAAAGCTGGCGCGGCGAGGATTACATGGTCGGCATTGTGGCAGCAGCTCATGGTGCAGGCGCTCATACCGCCAGCCTGATGCTCGCAATCTGCGCCGTGCGCAGGAGTTTTGGAGTGGTGATGCTCAGGAATGGGGCAATGATCCCCGGTGCAGCATGCGGCCGCGTGAGCAGCTCCGGCAAGCGGAGCCAACAGCAATAACGCCGCAACCAAACAAAACCATGCAGCTATGACTTGCGAGCGCTTTGTGCGAGAGGTGAGCAACGTTTCAATGATAACTCAATTCAGGTTTTGTACTGAAATGCGAAGCCTCGAGATGTTCAGCGTGTATCGACTGCTGCGTCGCGCTCGTCGTTTGCCGTTTTCAATCCGCCACCTTGCTTAGTTCAGTGGCTACGTTTTCTCACTGGCGGTTACTCGCTCTGGATAATCGTACACGCCTCGGCCGGTCTTTCGACCGAGCCGGCCTTCCTGCACATATTGTTTCAGCAAACGGTTGGGACGATATTTTTCTCCCAGCGTTTGATGAAGGTATTCAAGAATGTTTAATCGCACGTCCAGTCCCACAAGATCGACAAGCTCAAAAGGGCCCATGGGATGATTCAATCCTAGCTTCAGCGCCTTATCAATATCTTTAGCAGAGGCGATGCCGGCCTCCAGCATCGCAAACGCTTCGTTGCCAATGAGTGCGTTCACGCGCGTGGTGATGAAACCGGGAGATTCCTGCACCAACACGACTTCTTTGCCCATTCGGCGGCCAACTTCGGTGCAAACATCCACAGTGTTCTGAGAGGTGAGAGGAGCCTTTACCAGCTCGATCAACTTCATCTTTGGCACCGGATTGAAGAAGTGCATGCCAATGCAGCGTTCGCGAGAAACAGTCAGGTCGCTCATGTCGCTGATGGACAACGATGAAGTGTTGCTGGCAAAAATCGCGCCAGGTTTGGAGAATTTGTCGAAGATGGTGAACAGCTCCATCTTCATTTCCATTTCTTCGGGCACAGCTTCAATGATGAGATCGGCGTCGCGAATAGCATCCTGCACAGAGCTGGCGGTGGTAATCAACGATAATGCGCGATCGCGAATTTTGGCGTCTACTTTGCCGCGAGCGACTCCCTCGTCGAAAGATTTCGTAATCCATTGCATGCTGTCTTTCAACATTAGCGGGGAAATATCTTCCAGCACGGTGATGTAGCCGCCAAATGCGGCGGCATAGGCAATACCTCTGCCCATGGTCCCGGCACCGATAACCGCTATGGTTTTTATTTCCGGATTCATGAGGCTGGCCAGCCGCTATTTCACGAGCTCTTTGTAAGCCGCTTCGTCGTAGCCCAGAACAAGTCGCTTTCCACGCATCACCACCGGTCTGCGAATCAGATTGGGTTCTTCGGCCATTAGTTGAATGGCCTCAGCACGCGTGGGCGGATGGTCTTTCATTTTTCGCGCGCGATAGATCTCGTTGCGTGAGCTTAAGAATTGTTTGTGATCGCGCTCGCCAATCAACTCGTCCAACTCAGCCTTGCTAAGTTTTTGCTGGTCGAGACTGCGCAGCTCCAGGTCGGCACCGAGTTTCTCCAGGTAGGCTTTTGCTTTTCTGCAGGTAGTACAGGTAGGTTTTTGCAGAAACTGAATTTTAGCTTTGGGCATAGAAAACTCCGAAAGGGAATTGGCTAATCTGACATCTGTAATTTTAGCGCAGGATAGCGTCTCAGTAGCGAGGCACGTGGGGGTCGACATCGGTGGACCAGCGTTCAATGCCGCCCGATAACGACTTGGCCTTGTCAATGCCCTGGAACCGCAGCCACGCTGCGGCATCCAAGCTACGCATCCCATGGTGGCAATAACAAATTATCTCATCAACGCCGAGCAGGCCGTTGACGTTTGCCGCCAGAGAGCCGAGAGGCATGAGTCGCGCGCCTTCGATGCGGCACAATTCGTATTCCCATGGTTCGCGCACATCGAGGAGCACGAGTTTTTCGCCGCGATCCATGCGCGTCTTTACTTCTACTGGAGATATTTCTAATTCGTCCAAGGCGTCCTTGTCCTTTAAGCCAAAAATTTATTTTAATTCCGGCGTCGCGTTTCACTTGGTATGAAATTTGGGCGGCCGCTTTTCCAGGAAAGCGTTGATGCCTTCACGGCAATCCGGCGACTTGAAACATTTCAGCTGTTGTTCGACTTCTTCTTCGAGAGCTTTCTCAAGTTCGAACTTCCGGTTGCCGAATAAAACAGTCTTCATGGCGCGAATTGAAACCGTAGGCGCATCTGCGATCTTGCGCGCCAACTTCATGGTTTCTGCTTGCAGTTGTGCGTCCGGAACAACCCGATTGACGATTCTCAAATCCAACGCAGTTCGCGCGTCAATCATGTCGCCGGTGTAAAACATTTCTGCAGATTTGGAATATCCCACGAGCCGAGGAAGAAAATAGGTGCCGCCATAGTCGGGGAATAATCCGACCTTGATAAAGTTCTGGCCAAACGTGGCGCTCTCCGAGGCCACTCGCAGATCGGCAGCCAAAGCGATATTCATGCCCGCGCCCGCAGCGGCGCCGTTTACCATGGCGATCACCGGCTGCGCCATGCTGCGCATCTTAAGCACCGCATGCATCCCGGCGCGCAAGAGCGGCTCAAGCTCGGTCGTATCGTTATGCTTTCTGCCTTCGGCGATGACACTTAGATCGCCGCCGGAGCAAAATGCGCGGCCGGCTCCGGTGATGATCACCACGTAAATGGATTTATCTGTGGTCAAGCGGCCAAGGCTTTCGTTCAGAGCGACAGCCAGGTCTTTGTTAATGGCATTCAGCTTGTCAGGGCGGTTTAGCGTCAGCGTGGCAATGCCGTCCTGCCTGGATTCCAGGATTAAGGAGTCACCTGGTGTCTGAGAAGTTTGCGAAGGTGGCGGCTGCAATGGCGCGGGTTTTGTGGCTTCGCTCATAGCTACGATCCTAGTTTCCCTTTGAAGCTCGTTCCGTCTCGGTGCGCGAGACCAGCTGCGCTAGTTTGCGAAAATGGCGCACACGCTCGCTGTTTCCATGGGGGTCTTGCGTATTGGTCTCCGGCAAAACATATACGCGCGCGCCGTACAGAAGATCTTTCTGAAGACCAAACTTGCATTTGCGTTGGGCAAACTGTTCGAACGCCAATTTGCCGTTGAAAGCGATCACATGCGGCGTATATTCGCCAAGGCGCTGCGACAGTACGATGCGTCCTTCCGCAAAGTCTTCGCGCGTCAATTCAGCGGTTGTTTTTGTGGGGCGCTTCACGAGGTCGGTCAGACCGATTCCAAATTCGATCACGCGCTTGTCATCGTGATAGTCAAATGGCTCAGGAACCACTCCGCCTTTATAGAGCACGGGCCAGAATTGATTCACGCGGCCGGCATAGTAATGGCCGACACGGACAGAAGACTCGCTGGGATTGCAGCCCACAATCACGAGCTTCATGCCTTTTCTTAAATAATCTGGAAGTGTTCGCATCCTGGCTACTGTTGTTGATTACACATAATTAAGTTAGAAGACCAGTCTACTGCACCGAAGGCCTTGCGGCGCGGAATTCGGCTTAAAGCAGGTCCCAGTGTTTCTCAGGCGGGTGCAAAGTGTCAACGGGTGGCTGGGTATTTCCGCCAGTCTGGCGGCGTTTTTGCAACTCGGGTGTTCCACGTATCGCGTTTTACGTATTAGTCCAAAGAGGCAGCTTGCGGCCCAAGCTTTTTTCGCGCGCCAAGGTCCATACCCGTACGGCGACGGCCAGGTCCCAGGAAGCGATTCCGTTGGATTTGAAAAGCGTCACAGCTGACTCATTCGAACGCCCGGGAATTTTGCCGTCCACAATGTCGGCCAGCTTTTTAACGGACGACCACTTCGATTCATCCTGGCCGAAGGCTATAATTAAATCTCCCGCCTCCTGGCGAGATTGCTCGATGGAATCCACGGCGATTACGTTCGCGCGTGCCACGACTGCTTCATCGAGTTCTTGTTTGTGAGCGTGATTTACGCCGATGGCGTTGATATGCATGCCGGGGGCAATGTCCGAGCCAGTCACGACCGGATGCGAAGCGGTCGTCGCGGTACATACGATGTCTGCGCCTTCGATGGCTTGTGCCGCGGAAGTTGCGGCGCATACGGGGATTCTCAGACGCTCGGCCATGTCCGAACAAAACTTCTCACGGCGGGGAATATCGCGGCCGTAGGCGCGAGCCATTTCAAGTTTTCTAACGCCGGCGCTTGCTTCCAGTTGGGTCCTCGCCTGCCCGCCAGTCCCGATAATGGCTGCGATTCGCGCATTCGGGCGCGCCATGAATTTGGTCGCCACGCCCGAGGCGGCGCCGGTTCGCAACTGGCCCATGTAATCCGCTTCAATCTGCGCCACAAGATCTCCGGTGGCCATTTCGTAGAGCAGCACCAGAAAGCGAATCTTGCCCGCTACGTAGGTGTACTGCTTTTCCGCGACGAACCCACCTGAATAATCAGCGGCTGCCATGTAATGATAAAAACCTTTAGGCAATTCGAAGCGTCGGCGCGGCTGAACAATCACTTCACCGCGAGATTGTTTACGCAAGCTCTCTTCCACGTGTTCCAGGGCCATTGCCATGGTCAGCAGCGAACGCACTTCCGCTTCATTGATATGTAGGGTCATTGAGCCACGCGCGGTTTTTTCTTAGCCTTCGCGGAATTGTTTGCCTTACCCGCGACTTTTGATTTTGTTTTTGGCAGTGCGATAGAGCCGTCATCGCGTATGCGTCTCACGACTGTCTGGATCAGGCGATAGACCCGCTCGTCATTATTAGAAACTTGGGACTTACCAGTCACAGCATTAATATCCTTGCCGCGAAAGCGAAACTCAGGTTCTCCTTTTGGACCGGTCCCTATCCGTACCGGCATCGTCCCGCACAGATTATTTTCTATATATGCCGTCTCGTAACGTGATTTTTTGGGACTCCAGGTATAGACGCGAATATTGGTGAAATCGCAAGGTTGCGAGTCCGCGCCACGAGTGCCTGCGACAAGATACTGCGGCTTCACGCCAGAAATGTCGTTGACCTTATTCAGCTCGAACCACGCGACCGGCCGGACGTTAGCGGAAGCGGTTCCTGCCTTCACGGTGTCAGGCAAGTCCAACTCCACGAAACGTCCGATGATCCAACCGGCAATGGGAGAGGTTCGATCTCCGGGCTGCGTGGTTGTGGAAGTCTCCGGCGTGCGTGGATTTGTTTCGCTCGGCGGACGAGTGGCCAGCCCCCGAACGAAGAGCCACTCTTCTTTTTTGGGCGCTTCCTTCTTGGAATCTTCTTTCTTCGAGTCTGCAGCATCGCCGGCAGATTCCTTTTCGTCGGAGACCTGGGCCACGTCGGCGACAGCTCGCCCGACAATTTCCACTGGGATGCCGCGGCCGAATTGATAAAGGCGAGGCTGCGTGCGGCCTGGCTGCACGCGCAAGTTGGTGGCCACCTTCGTTCGACCGCGAGCCTGCACCGGCAACTCCTGTGCTTCACCCAAGAGTTTCGCGCTGCGCTGCCACAACGCCGTTTCCATCACCGATCGCGCATCGATCCAGCCCATTTCACCGCTCGCCGTTCGCACCTTTACGTTATCGTTGTGGCGGGCCACGATCTCCACGTGATCGCCATAGTGCAGGGTGTCCAGCGGTTCCCGAACCTGCGCCACGCCACTCCACAAAGTGACGCTGCGCTCGCCGATATAACCGTCGCCCAGCACTTCGTGCTTGGGCCGGAAAATCCACGCGGCCACAGCGACGGCGCACAGCAGGGGAATAGCAATCAGCAGCTTGCGCTTCATGCCCAAGCCTCATTGCTGGTTGCGCAATGCGTACAAGAGTGCAGTTCAACTGATGTAAGAAAACGATCCATAAATGGGATGTATGCCAACGAGGGTCGAAATTTTGGGTGCTGGCTTGAGGTCTGTCGCCGACAACAACGCATCATTCGCCCGTCAATCGCTACAAAGATTGTACCTGAATGTAGACCTATGAGTTTTAATCGGCCGCGACTGTCGCGTGGGCTGATTTAGTTTCTGCTAAAATGCCGCATCATCGAGATTGGACGCACGATTTTCAGGACGCCCAATTTATGACCAGATTAAATGCTCTTCAGCCCGTAGGCTTGCTACTTCTGCGGCTGGCGCTTGGAATTATTTTTGTTTCGCACGGCTACCCAAAGCTCACTCATCCCAACGCCATGCACAGCTTCTTTGTACAACATGGGCTGCCTGGTTATTTCGTCACCGTGGCGGGTGTGCTGGAAGTTTTTGGGGGTGGGCTGATTATTTTAGGATTTTTGACGCGTGTTGCCGCGTTGCTGTTGGCCATCGAAATGGCCGTGGCGATATGGAAAGTGCACAGCGCCGGAGGGTATATG
The DNA here is from genome assembly GCA_035603415.1 of Candidatus Acidiferrales bacterium. Taxonomy (GTDB): domain Bacteria; phylum Acidobacteriota; class Terriglobia; order Acidiferrales; family UBA7541; genus Acidiferrum. The sequence continues at coordinate 7,273 of DATNKL010000152.1, read as the reverse complement.
GCAGTGCACAACTACGAAGTTCCCTTGGTGCTCGCCGCGGCATGTTTTGCATTAGCGACTGTTGGAGCCGGGCGCGCTTCGGTTGATTACGCGTTGTATGAATCCGGCGCGGGGCGGCCGCGTCCGGGAAAACCGAAAGGCAAATCGTAGCCCTGTACCAGGCCGTCTTATGGAGCGGAAATTGTAGTCACCGAGACCCGCTCCCATGCACACCACATGATCACGGCGTGACCGTGACTGAATTTGACGCGATGCGCGCGGGAGCCGGTGGGAGCGCGATCCAGAGGATCAAATAAGCCAGAACGCCGGTGCCTGCAAAAAGCACGAGGAGCAGCCACACGATGCGAACCAGCGTGGGGTCGAGATCAAAGTATTCGGCCAGACCGCCACAGACTCCGGCGATTTTTTTGTTGGTGGTGGAACGCGTCAAGCGCTTCGGAGCAGGCTCGGCGTAGGCTGGCGGCGCGGGCGCTCCCGCGACCAGACGCGCGCCGCAGTTGTAGCAGAAATTGGAGTGATCGGCGATTTCTTTCTGGCAACTTGGGCAGATCATTTGAGACACCTCCACAGGTCATTCTCAAAGCATAATACGTCAAAACAGGGCAAAAAGTTCCAAAGCCGAAGTGAATCCGCTCGCCCTTAGGCCTGTTCCCAATGGCACACCACAGCCTAGGCTTTTGAGCAGCCGAGGCGAAACTCCAAAGGCTGAGAATCCCTAGTATTCGAGTAATTGTTTAACGGCGTTGATTAGGTGGGAAGTCTGGGGGAGGATGACATCTTCCAAATTGGGCTGGTAGGCGCAGAAGGTATCCATGGCCGCGACTCGCTTCACCGGCGCGTCAAGCTCCTCAAAAAGTTCATCGGCAATGCGCGCCGCGATTTCCGCGCCATAGCCCCAACTGAGCATGTCTTCATAGGCCACAATGACGCGATGATTTTTCCGCACCGTCGCCGCGATAGCTTCCCAGTCGTAAGGAGAAAGCGAACGCAGGTCGATGATTTCGACGGAGGCGCCCTCACGTCCGAGCTGCGCAGCCGCTACTTCCGCGCGATGAACTAGAGCCCCGTAGGTGATGATGCTGACGTCCGAGCCTTCTGTAACGACGCGCGCTTTGCCAAAGGGCACGGTGTAATCCGGTCCCGGATATTCAGAGCGATTGTAAGGCTGGCGATAAAGATGTTTGTGCTCGAGAAACATTACCGGGTCGTCGCAGCGAATGGCGGTTCGCAGCAAGCCAGCTACATCAAGCGCAGTAGAAGGCATCACCACTCGAAGGCCCGGACAATGTGTGAAGATCGATTCGCCGCTCTGGCTGTGATACACCGCGCCGCCGGTCAGATAACCGCCGATGGCCACGCGAATCACCGCGGGGCATTTGAACGCGCCGTTCGAACGCCAGCGTGTAACGCACAGTTCGTCGCGAATCTGCATCATGGCCGGCCAGATGTAATCAAAAAATTGTATCTCCGCGACAGGCTTCAGTCCCCGAGTGGCCATGCCAATCGCGCGGCCGACGATGCTAGCCTCCGCCAGCGGCGAATTGAAAACGCGATCAGCGCCAAATTTACGCTGTAGACCGGCAGTCGCTTTGAAGACTCCGCCCTTGCCTTTGACACTCTTTAGATTTTCTTCGCGACTGGCGTCGGCAACGTCTTCGCCAAATACGGTAATGCGTTCGTCGCGCAACATTTCATCGGACAGCGTAGCCGCAACCATTTCCACCATGGTTTTTGGCGCGCCGTGAAATTGCGGCTCTGCTTCGAAGGCCGGAGAAGTGGGATCGACGTCAGGAGAATAAACATTTACCCTGATAGAGTCGACGGAGGGTTCCGCGGCGGCGAGAGCTTGATCCGCGGCTTCACGGACTTCATTGTCAACTTGCGCTTCCAGATCTTCAATTTGCTTTTGATCGAGCAGCCCTTCGCGAACGAGAAAAAGAGAAAATTTCGAGAGGGGGTCGCGGTGCGCTTCTCTTTCCCGCTCCTCCGCGGATTTATATAGCTTTTCGTCGTCAGACAACGAATGCGAATATGGCCGTGTAACTTGCGCGTGCACTAGTGCGGGGCCGCGGCGGTCGCGGCAGTATTGAATGGCTTCGCGGCAGGCAGCATAACTTTCCAGCGGATCGGTGCCATCGCATTCAGCAACGTGAAGACCGGGGAAACTGCCTACCAACTTAGAAATGCTTCCACCCGCGGTTTGCACTTCCACCGGGACAGAAATGGCGTAACCGTTGTCTTCGATCAGATAAAACATCGGGAGCTTTTTAGTACACGCCGTATTCAGCGATTCCCAGAATTCGCCCTCGCTGGTGGCTCCATCGCCGGAAGATACATACACAATTTCGTTGTCTTCATAACCAACATACTGGCCAAGCGGAGCTTTTTTCGCTTTTGCGAGGGCCTTGGGACGCTGCTGGTAATAAAGGGTAGCTTCCGCCGCGCCGACGGCCTGCACAAATTGCGTGCCTGTACAGGATGAGCGGCTGACGATATTCCATTTCGGGTGTCCCCAGTGCGAGGGCATCTGACGGCCGCCGGAACTAGGGTCGTCTTTGGCGCCCACAGCTTGAAGCAAAGTTTCGAGGGGCGTGACGCCCAGCATCAGGCACAGCGCGCGGTCGCGATAATAAGGATAGATCCAGTCGACGCCCGGCCGGAGAAGCAGGCCGGCTGCGGCGGTTACCGCTTCGTGTCCCGCGCTAGAGATCTGGAAATAAATTTTATTTTGGCGCTTGAGTTGAATCTCGCGGTCGTCCAGCTTCCGTGACAGGTACATGGTGCGATACAGACGAATGAGAGTATTGCGATCTAGGCCATGCATTTTTGGGGAGTCAAGCTTGGCAACTTTGATGCGCGTCTGTGACGCCATTCGTGCCGACCTCGCGAAGGGATGGAAGCTGTCTCCTGCGGACCCTTAATTATAGCGGAATTTTGCGTTTCTTATCGGGTGAGAAACCGTGCCAATAGCCGACTCACTAAAGGTTCTTGAGCTACACCGACTTAGGCTGTTAATCCAGGTCACTGAATTGCTTCAACGCTTCCTCGAACCCGGCTTCTCCCTGACGTAGCACTTTGGGAGAGGCACTCTTGAACGGCTCCTCGGTAGGGATGCGATCCAGCCAACGTTGTTCCGATAATTTTTCGTGGCTGGAGAAATACAGCCGTACCAGCAGAGCAACGTTGCCAGTTCCGTTTCCTTCTGAGCCGCCCTCGGCGCGAGCTGTTTTCTTACCGTGTTTTGATTTTGATTTGGATTTAGGTTTTTCAGTTTCTTTTGCGCCTGCCGCAGCGTCGCCGCTCGCCGAATCTTCGTCCTCGGCGTCAGCTTCTTCCGGACGCTCCAATTTGTATTGAAGTTTTTTATCCAGGCGAAACGCTTGTTTCCAAACGTCGAGCTTGTGACGCGCTTCCTGCGCGTTTTCCTCGTCAGCAAAATCAAAATGCATGTAGATGTGAGCCATAAGGCCAAAGTTTGCGACGTGCCGCGTGGCAAGTCAAGGCATGGCCCGGCACGCGCAGAGAATCAAATGGTTCTAACGGGGTTCTTAAGGGCTAACGCGGAAGGGAAGCCGCTGTTTTGTTGGAATTAAATCAGTGCAAAAATTGCGCAGGGTCGGTGCGCTTTTTCAACACTGGGCGGTTTCCTTCAGAAGGCGGCGGGATAGCCGCTGGAGCCGCAGGAGTTGCCGTGCCTCCCGCGCCAGGCGCTCCAGCCGTTTTCTCGCCTTCCGTGTAAGCCTTCTTCAAAAATCCCTCAGCGACCTGCTGCGCCCCGCCAGTGTTGTCGTTGGTCTGTCTCGCTTTGCTGTACTCGTTGACTGCGCGTTCCCGCTGTGCCAGCAAATCAAAAATCTTTCCTAAATAAATGTGGCTCCAAACCTCCGTCCACTTCTCAGCAGGCTCTGGCACAGTCTGCAATGCCTCGCGAAAGGCATTGGCCGAAGCCTGATAATTTTTCTGGTAAAAGAACGCTTCGCCCATCCGGAAATTCGCCAGCGGGCGATTCGGCTGGATAGACAGAGCCCGCTGGTACTGTGCGACCGCATCGTAATAGCGGCCTTGCTCCGCCAATTCTTCTCCGCGCGCCACCGCCGCTCTGGCACGCAACGTGGTGCTGGCCTTGAGAATCAGGTTGTTGGGATCGACGCGAATTCCCCCGGGTTTCGGCCGGCCAAACGTCTCGACCGTGAAGTCCGACTCCGAGCCAATCACATCAATCGTTTTCAATTCCGGATTGCCTTCCGTATCGATACGCAATTCCACCGGCATGCGAAAGGTGTCTAGCGGCTGTTTGATCTTGCCGGAAATACGAAATCCTTTGGGTGTGCGATAAACCACATAATCCACCGTAAATTCCGGTATGCCCGTGGAATTCAGCCATTGCGTAAAAAATCCGCGAAGTTCCGGCGGCGCTTCGCCTTTCCTGACCGAGGCTTGGGCATGTTGTTGCGCCATGGTTGCAAAATCATCGATACGCGCGCTCTTACCTTCGTACTTCGTATAAAAATCGTGCAGCAGCGATTTGAAGGCCACGTCACCCATCTGCGCGCGCACCATGTGAAAAATCATGGCGCCCTTGTTCGTCACCACGGAGCGATAATCCGCGGAGTACGGCGCCAGCCGCGCTGCTTGCGCGATGGGCGCGGCATCTTCAAACATCAACGCGCCGACGGCAAACTCGTCAACGGCCTTTAGTCCTGCTTCTCGCCCGGCATTCTGCTCGGCATAAAGCGCTTCCGAATATCGCGCCAAACCATCGCTGATCCATACATCGCTCGGCGACGCCGGCAACACCTCATTGCCCCACCACTGTGAAGCTACTAATCGTGCGATCGTGCGGTCGTTCGACTTGGGGTCCCAGGCACGTTGGCTCAGCAACAACACACCCGGCCCTGCAAATTCGCGCAAAGTTCCGTCGGGAATCTGAATCACGGACATGGCCGGATCCGGCAGCGCCCCAAACATGTCGGAGAAAACCGTCATGGAGCGCGCCACCGACGCGGCAAAGTCGCCGGCATTTGCCGACGCCGAACGCGGCGCGTACACCGCCACGCTTACGCCTTCGGCCTGTTGAGGGTTAAGCTGCAAATTTCCGGCTACAAAAGTGCCATTGGGCGCCGCGTTTTTGCATTCGAAGGTATAAACGATGCGCTCGCCATCAATCGGATTTTTTCCCGCGATTGGGGTCGGAGCGGAAGCTTTGCCGGTACCCGCCACAGCAAATGCAGCCGGAACATTCAGCCGAAAGGTTCCGGTATAGCGATTCGAAGGATAATCCGTGAGGGGAAACCAGCGCGAGGGCAGAAGCAAATACGCGAAATCATGATTGATCACCGCGGCGCGAACACCTGGGACCGGGCTGTTTTCTTCATTGGCGAGCAATCCAGTGTAGGTGAACGTCAGCGATAGATGGCCGCCCGCGCCCACTGGCGACGGAACTGTAACCATCAAAAATAAAGGATTCTGCCGGTCACGCTCAAAGTTCAGCGACTTGCCGTCAGGGGATTTTACCGATTGCACTTCCAGATTGGGATGCAACTCCACGCGCACGTTTCCGGAAACTTCCAGCGCTTTGAAATCAATTTTGGCGGTCGCGGTGAGAGATTGGCGGATGGTGTCCAGCGTCGCGGAAACATCATAATTTTCTGCGATAAATGCTACGGGGCGCGGGGCCTGGGCTCTCAACGATCCAGCCGCGGAAAACACCAGGGTCAACGCCACCACGCGCGCTATTGGCCTTAAAGCTTTCTTACTGAGGGTCATCGGACCCCTTTCACATTTTTGCATTGGAACCGGCGCACCGACTTGAACGCCGCAGCTAGCAGCTACCCCTATAGGATACCAAACCCCTCACTTTGCGTTGCTTTGTGCCAGCTGCAGATGGCCGACGATTGCGTCCGCGGCCCTCTCAACGGCTCCCGGCGGCCCTAACAATCGTGTTACTTCCGCCAGTCCTTGACCCATGGCCGCCAATTTCTGACGGCTTTCGTTAGATGCCGATAATAACGATACGGCTTCGGAGGCTACCCGCTCGGGCGTGAAGTCATCCTGAATCAACTCTGGCACAACTTCGCGGTCCGCAATCAGGTTAACCATGCTGAGAAATTTGGTACGCACCAGCGGTTTGGCCAGCTTGGCAGTCAACGGCGATAGCCTGTAAATGACAATCATGGGCTTCCCTAACAACGCCGCCTCAACAGTGGCCGTCCCGCTGGAGACGATTGCCAAATCCGCGGTCGCCAATGCGTTGTAGGTGTCGCCCGTAACGAAGCGTACGTTATTGCCGGAACCAAAGCAGGCCTCCAACTCGGTTTGATTCACGCCCGGGGCCACGGCGACTACCGCTTGAAGCTGAGGAATAGCGTTTCTAATTTGCGTGAACGCTTGGGCTAGAATCGCGCCATGGTACGCGATCTCTCCTCGACGGCTGCCCGGCAGAATGGTAACGATCGGCTTGTCAGCGTTTAGCCCATTCTCGGCGCAAAATTCCGCGCGCGACATGCTTGCGTTCACATTGCCGACCAGCGGATGCCCAATAAATTGCACAGCCACTCCGGCATCGTGATAAAACTTCTCCTCGAACGGGAAAATACATAAGGCTTGCGTGAATCTGCGCCGCACTAAATTCGCGCGCCACGGTCGCCAGGCCCAAAATTGCGGGCAAATGTAATAAGTATTGCGAATGCCGAGTGGGGACAGCTTCCGCGCCAGCCGCAAGTGAAATCCTGGAAAATCCGTGAGAATCGCCAGGGGAGGACGTCTGCGTTGCGCCTCGTCTACCAATCGTCTCATCGCTTGACGCAGAGACGGCAGTTTTTTCAACACTTCCGTAATTCCCAGAACCGATACTTCCGAATAATCCACAATAATTTCGACGCCCGCCGCGCGCATTTGCGGGCCGCCCATGCCAAACAGCTGAACATCTGCGCGCTGCTGGAGCGCCAATGCCAGGCGCGCTGCATACATATCGCCGGAAGCCTCGCCCGCGGAAAGCAGAATGGGTGTAGAGCTCATGAACAGACGACGAAATTTGTTTTAGGAGACTTTTTCTTAGGAAGTGGATCGAGCGGGGAAACGCAAACCTGTTCTTGGGCTGATTTTATCCCCAGAAATTCATGATGCTCAGTCATTAGCGAGTGGCGAGGGCTCTGGTCCAGCACTTACGTCGATAGGCAAGTGTAATTCCTGTTCCTTATATTGCAGCTGGTACAGGCGGTAATAAATCCCGCGTTGTGCCAGCAATTCCTGGTGCGCGCCTTGCTCTCGCAAA
>DATNKL010000177.1:0-7028 GCA_035603415.1 Candidatus Acidiferrales bacterium | reverse complement strand
CTTGCGCAGGCTAAGACGTTCAACAATCTCGCGGTACCGATCCGGGTCGCGGCGGTTGAGATAGTCCAGCAGCCGCCGGCGTTTGTTCACCATCATAATCAAACCGCGACGTGATGCGTGGTCTTTGACGTGCGACTTGAGATGCGTCGTCAGATAGTTGATCCGCTCGCTCAGCAGCGCAATTTGCACTTCCGGTGATCCTGTGTCTTTAATGTGAGTGCGGTATTGCTCGATCAACACTGCCTTAAGCTCGCTCAAGTGCCTCTCTCCGTCAGTCCCCTGAAAAATTTCCTCTTCTCTTCAACTCAATCAGGCTAACACAATACTAATAAAACTGTAAAGAATTGCTAACATTTCCCTGAGGCCATTGAAGCGCCCTGGGATGCGATTTGTACGTGTCGCTCGTGCTTTTGACTCTGTCGTTTATACAGCACTGCTTGCTTCCGGGCATTAAATTAGGTTCAATGCTTTCGCCACTTCAGCCCGTCTAATCGGATTATCAGGAGAGAAAAATGAAAATACGCACTGCTGCAACTAGTCTGAGCCTGCTGCTTTTTGCTTCGCTTACGTTTGCGCACCAGGATAAACCCGCGAGCGCCGCGCCTTCGGCTCAGGATAAAGCCGCGAGGCCCAGTCCGCCGGCTAAAGCTTCGTGCTCATTGGGCGATGGCGCGACCGTCACTGTCGACTATTCCAGCCCGCGAACCAAGGGCCGCAAAATCTTCGGCGGCCTCGTTCCTTATGGAGAAGTCTGGCGGCTCGGCGCGAACGAAGCCACCACGTTTGTCGTCGGTTCGGACGTTACCGTGGGAGGCACCAAAGTTCCCGCCGGCAGTTACACACTGTTCGCCGTGCCCAACGCAGATAAGTGGACGCTGGTCATCAGCAAAAAAACCGGCGAGTGGGGCACTAAGTACGCGGGGCCGGATTCCGACCTCGCGCGTGTGGACATGAAAACTTCCACGCTCCCTTCACCCATGGAAAACTTCACCATTACTTTTGATAAGACCGGAGCCGGCTGTACCATGCGCGCCGAATGGGAGAAAACTCGCGCATCGGTGGACATCACGAAGTAACAATTTGTTTAAAGGTAGGCGCGCTAAAGTCATGCGGAAGGCGGCTCTGGTTCGCCTTTGAGGTATGAACCTGGGTCCTGGTTTACTCTTCTCGCTCGAATCGCTTTTCGTCCTTCAGGATTTGGCGCGGTGCCTCGGTCTACCAGCACCACCGCGCCAATCACCATCGCCGCCGCAATGCCGACATTGAGCGTCACCTTTTCGCCCGCGAGCATCCACCCTAATAGCACCGCGACCACCGGGTTCACGTACGTATGCGTTGCCACCAGCGTCGGTGAGTAGCGCTCAAGCAGCCAACTGTACGCGCTGAAGGCCACTAGCGAACCGAAAACGACCAGGTACGCCAGGGCTTCCCAGGAACGCGCCGTCACGGAACTTAACGAGAAACCCTTCCATTCACCAACGATCGCCGCACTGGTGAACAGCATGACTCCGCCAGAAAGCGACGACAGGGCGGTCATCAGCAGCGGATGACCGGCCAGATCTGATTTGCGCGCGTAGACAATTCCCGCCGACCACGAAAACGCGCCAAGCAAAATGGCCAGTGATGCCACTAGCATTCCGCGGCTGGACGTAAGTGTGGTTCGTCCCACCAGCAGCCCCACGCCAGCCAGGCCCAGAAACACTCCCGCCAATATTTTCCAGCTAAATTGCCACCGCTTTGTAGCCAGAGCTGCGAGAAAGAAAACGAAGATAGGCTCGGTGGCCACCAATAGCGATGCGAGGCCTGAAGGCACGCGGGTCTCCGCCCAGTGGAGCGGCCCGTGCCCCAACAGAAAAAACAAAACACCAATGACCACACCTGTGCGAATCTGTGACGCGGTCGGCCGTACTTTTTTCGCCAAGCACCACAACAGCAAGATCGTCCCGGACGTCAGGTGCCGAATTCCCGCGGCATATAGCGGCGGTATGGTTTCCACGGCGTAGCGGATGGCCAGGTACGTGGAGCCCCAGATGGCGTAGATCGCGAAAAAGCAAAAAATGATCAACAAACGATTGGAAGCCGCGGTTTTCTCGGCTAGCGTGCCGGGCTTGGCCAGCATGGCCGGTTTTGCGATTGTCGCGGACATCGTCGGGGCACCCATATCATTTCACCTGACCTGAATTTCCAAACATTAGCGTAACGCCCTATTCGTGTTACACTCATTACATATTCAGACTAGCTCATTATGTGTAATGGGTCAAATGAAATTAACGCATTACCAAAAAAGCAAAAATCATGAAACAGCACGCTGATAATTACATTGCCGCAGGCTTCGGTAAGGAATACGCCTGGCTGGATTTAGCCAACTCTCTCGAATGGAACGGCTACGGCAAGCTCACCGATCACTTGCAGGACCCAGCGTGGGCTCCCCGCGTCGTTAAACATTGGAATCTGGCCTCGTCTCTTCCGCGCCCCGTCCCTCTCGCGCGACTCATCGCGCTGCGCGCGCTTCTGCGACGCATGGCGGCAAAACTTATCGCCAGCGATGTCATTGGCGAACGAGATCTAAATGCTCTTAATTCGTATTTGAATGTACCGGTGCGGCCAAAGCTGTTCCAGCACCAAAATGGCGTGCATGCCGAACTTGTTCCACTGCGTCCGGGCTGGCCGTGGATACTTTCCCGCATCGCGGATTCCTTCGCTGAAATGCTGGCGCTGAATCGACCAGACCGGCTGAAGTATTGCCCTAACGAAGGTTGTAAGTGGATATTTTACGATCGGACCAAAGCTAACTCGCGCCGCTGGTGCAATGACCGGACCTGCGGCAATCGCGATCGTGTGCGTCGGGCCCGCGCAAAAAAGAGGCCGCCTCTCGGGCGGCTACAAAAATAAATATGAAGAAGCTCGGTGTCGCCGTTCCTGCTCTTCCAGATCAAAAAGAAAAGGTAGGTAGTCAAAGAGTTTTGATTTGCAAACGGAACTTTAGGTACGCTTTCGCGTCAGCGACAGGAATTCATCGCGGGTCTCTTTATTGTGACGGAAGCAGCCAAGCATCGCGCTGGTCACCGCCTGGCCATGTTGCTTCTCCACACCGCGCATCTGCATGCACAAATGACGCGCCTCGACGATGACCCCTACGCCTTCGGGACTGATTTTTTCTTCAATGGCCTGCGCAACCTGGCTGGTCAGACGCTCCTGAATCTGTAATCGGCGCGCAAACATATTCACGAGCCGCGCCACTTTGCTGAGGCCGATGACCTTTTTATTTGGCAAATAGGCCACGTGGCATTTGCCGAAAAACGGCAGCAAATGGTGCTCGCACAAACTAAAAAATTCAATGTCCTTCACGATCACCATCTGGTCGTACGCCACGCTGAAGGTGGCGCCGTTAAGAATGTGCTCCACATTCTGGTGATAGCCGCTGGTCAGAAATTTCAGCGTTTTTTCAAAGCGCTCCGGAGTCTTGCGCAAGCCCTCGCGGTTGGGATCTTCTCCAATGATCGAAATCATCTTGCGCACAAGCACCGCGATATTTTCTTCTTTGGCTTTTGGTTCGTGCAGCAACAACTCTTCGCCAGGTTCGCTCACCTTTGCTCCTTTTCCGCACTACTCGCGACGGGGACTCGCGCAAACTGTTGGCCCGCATACTCAAAACTATTGTTACGGGTTTCTTCAATGCGCACGCGCTCAAGCTTGGCGTGTGAGAAATTTTTTAGCCGCTCATAGATATCGATGCACAAATTTTCCGTCGTCGGCACTTTGTCGAGAAAGACCGCGACATCTTCGTTCAGCGACTTATGATCAAAAACTTGCAAGACCGCTTGCTCCACAAAACCATCCAGATCAGCGAGGTTGGCGATCATTCCCGTCGCGGGATCCACCGGCCCGGAAACGCTTACTTCCAGCACGTAATTATGCCCGTGGCCGAACGGGTTATTGCATTTGCCGAAGACGCGGGAATTCTCCTCTTCGCTTAGATGCGCGGTATGCAGCCGATGGGACGCCGAAAAATGGTAGCGCCGCCCCAATTCAATTATCAGCTCCGCCGAATTAGCCTTCGCGCCCATCAAGTATTTCCTCGACTACCTGCAGTTCCATTCCGAAAGCAATCCGCGAACAAATCCGGCGACTCATACAACCGCACACGATGCAACAAGCCTTGTTTTATTTTCGGCTCCAGTAAATTCCAGATTACCCGCGCGATATTTTCGCAGGTGGGAATCTGCCCGGCCAATTCAGGAACTTCGTGATTCAAATGGCGGTGATCCATGCGCTGCATCACTTCGCGCGCCAGAATCTCTTTCAATTCTTTCAAGTCCAGCACCATCCCAGTTACCGGATCCGGCTCGCCCGCGACGGTAACTTCCAGCGTGTAGTTATGTCCGTGTCCGTGCGGATTATTGCATTTGCCAAAAATGCGACGATTCTCTTCAGCCGAAAGCTGCGGATTATGATAGACGTGCGAAGCCGAAAAATCGATTCTGCGGGTAATCAGGACCATAATCTGTTTTTTACTCTTACTTCTGTCCGCCGGGAGTTTGCGTGCTGTACTCGCGACCCTTCCACTGTACCTTGCCTCGCGCATAATTGCGGTATGAGGCCGCCAGCACACCCGCATATAAAAACGCGGCAGGTATATAGTAGATGATGAAAGCAAACGGGTATTGGTTACGAACCAGCTCCGACCCGTAGTTCATCTGGCGCAAGACTAGCAGCAAGACTCCCGCGAACATGGCGATCGGGAATTTGATTCCCAGTAAAATTACCACTAGTGGTATCCAGGGAAATGCCGATTCCCCTTCGCGGAACGCCTTCCACGGGGTCCCGCCCATCAAGCGGTAGAGATTTTTCGTCCATCCCTCCCACATCGCGCCAAAGGTGCGGTACATGCGCGCGCGGCCGATTCCGTTCCCCGGACCGAACCATAAGCGATGACCGGTGGCCTTAACCGCCGCGGCCAGCGCGACATCTTCCAAAACGTCTGATGCAAATCGCGCGTGGCCGCCGACAGCCTCGTAGACGTCGCGGCGTATCAGCAGGAATTGGCCATTGGCTGCAGCCGCCGTCGACTTCGGGTCGTTGACGGCGGCATAGGAAAATCGCCGCGCGAGTCTGCAATACACAAACGGTATCAGCGCCTTCTCGTACCATTTTTCCGTGATTTGCTGCGGCGAGAAAGAAACCAACGTCGCGTGGGTCTCCTGCGCAATCTGCAACGCGCGAGCTGTCGCGCCCTCTTCCAGTTCCACGTCCGCGTCGGTAAACAATAGCCACTCGCTTGTGGCGGTGCGGACGCCCACGGTCAACGCATTATTCTTGCCCACCCAACCTGGTGGCGGGTCGTGCGCCTCCAGCAATCGCAATTTGGAGATTCGTGTTTGCAACTCACGGACGATAGCAGCAGTCTTGTCCGATGACTGATCATTTACGACCGCAATGTCGGTAATCTCCCTCTGCTTCGCCAGTGACTCTACGCAGGCGGCAATTACCGCCTCTTCATCACGCGCGGGCACGATGGCCGTAATTCCGCCGCTAGTGTACGGAGTCGCGAGGGAGGACGAAGTTACACTCGAACTGCTTGCCGTGGCCAAATTCGGCATTTTTTGGTGTTCAATTGGCATTAGCGGGCGGCCAGACGCAGTCACGTACGCTCTGAAGATAGGCTATTATAACGGTCATGCCTCTGTTGCGAAGAATCGCTGCGTGGACTGCTGTGGCGCTTGCCGCGGGCATCTTGGTCCTATTCGCCATGCCCAGCTATCGCCAGGGTGAAGCCTCCATCGCGGGAAAACCTGCGCTGGATTTTTCACTGACGCTCGCCGGCAAGTCCGAACATCTTTCCGATTTAAAGGGCAAAGTCGTGGTGCTCAACTTTTGGGCCACGTGGTGCCCGCCTTGCGTTGAAGAGACTCCGGCGCTCAATAGGCTGGAAAAATATATCGATTCGCGCGGTGGAATGGTCTTGGGCGTAAGCGTGGACGAAGACGGCGCAGCGTATGAAAAATTCCTGAAGGATCAATCCGTGGTGTTTCCTACCTATCGCGACGCCACTAAAAAATCCGCGGCCGATTACGGTACATCTATATACCCCGAAACGTACATCATCGATCGCCACGGCAAAATCGCGCGCAAATTCATCGGCCAACAGCAATGGGACAGCGCGGAAATGCTGGCTTACTTCGATGCCGTGCTAGGGCAGACCTAATCCACATATTTTCTAAATAATTCAGCGACGCGAGACAGGTCTCGCAGTGGAGCCGGAAAACTATTCGTAGCGCAACGCTTCGACGGGATCGAGCTTCGCGGCCTGCATCGCAGGCAGCCAACCGCTGATTACTCCCACCACAATCAAAATCCCTGTCGACAACATCATAGTGACCACCGACAGCGTCAGATGAATATCGACCTTGCCGGAATCGTCTTCGTAAGCGGGGCCCAAGAACGGCAGCGTGCCGATCGCCGCGGTAATGACCGCAGAAAGCAGCATGCCGATCACGCCTGCCGCCAAAGTCATCACCAGCGCTTCCAGCAAAAATTGGCCGCGAATATGCGATTTTTTTGCCCCCAGCGCGCGCCGCAAACCAATCTCCTTGACGCGTTCCTCCACGGAAACCAACATGATGTTCATCACGCCGATGCCGCCAATGCCCAGCGTCAATGCGCCAACGAAGAACAGCAGCGCCTGAATCCCGATCGTGATCCCGTCATAGATGGGCTTGAATTCCATGCGCCCAAACATCTGGATGGCGCGCTTGTCGGCGGCGGAAAAGCGTTGCCGGCTGGCCACCGCCGCGCGGACCTGCTGCATGGCATCGGCTTCAAAATTCGGCGCCACGGGCTCAAATAACATCACACTGGCGTAACGCGCATCCCACAAATCCGAGGCTGCCGTGTAGGGGATGAACGCAGACTCATCGTCGCTCGTAAAATAATTGCTGTCGGAAAATTTCGTGTCCATCGTGCTGATCACGGTAAATTTCACGCCGTTGATGCGCACCGCTTCCCCGATTGCAGGCGTGCCGCTGAAC
>DATNKL010000067.1:0-2569 GCA_035603415.1 Candidatus Acidiferrales bacterium | reverse complement strand
AGTAGGTGTGCGCCGCACGGGCTGGGCCGCTCTGGACCGCGATCCGCAGCAGGATACGGTGGAATACACCTGTCCGCACTGCGGGGCGCAGGGCCAGAAGAACGCCCGGCGCGAGCGTGCGCAGTATCACTTCACGGATGGATTTTTGCAGGATTTACAGGGTGAGGCAACGCATTGCCGCAGCTGCAATGGGTCATTGCGAGTGGTGCCGGTAGTGCTGTTGCACGATCAGGACGAAACGAGGCGGTTTGAAGCGGTATTTTCGGAAGAGCTGCCTGAAGTCCCGGTGGTAACCAACTAACTGATAATAAAATAACTTATCCAAATAGCATCAGCCAAAGGGCGCCCAAAGAACGGGCGCTTTTTCGTTTTGTGGGGGTTTTGTGCCCTGAGGACGAAGAGCTGCTCCGTAAAACGAAGACGCAGCCTGAACCGCCGGCTGCGCCTTCGCGAACGTTCTGGGGGACTTTTGATTAAGTCCGTTTATTGGCCTTTATTGGCCTGAGTTATCCAACTTCAACAATTAAGGATGTTCGTCGCGGTCGTGATCACGGTCGCGATCGCGATAGTGCTCGTGGTCTTCATCTCGCCAGTCGTGTTCGGTGCGCCAAGTCTGGGAGTCGGCGTCCCACCACCTGTGACCGTGGCCCCAACAATATTCGCGAGCTTCCGCGAGGTTGTGGCGGGCGCTGTCAGCTTCAGGACTGCGATACCCATGGTGCTCGATAGCCTCGTGAAGGCGGTGGTCGGCGCGATTAATGCGTTTCTGACAGTCGTTTTCATCAGCACGCAAGCTGGGGGCTGCGCCTAACGCGGCAAAGGCCGCGAGGGCTGCGGTCATGAGTGCGGTTTTGCCTAGGTGTTTCCATAAATGTGGCAGGTTCATTGATTGTGTCTCCTTGTGAGGCCCAGCCTCGAAAGGAGGGTAGGGGTGTGCTTCGATTTGAGCTATACAGCAATATGCGTAAAGGTGCTTAGGTTGATGCGGTAGGGGTTAAGTGGGCGATTAAAAGCACTAAGATTGAAGAAACGAATCGACTTGCATGTGGTACTTCTCAAGGCCAGCACGGATGTGATTGAAGGCCTCGTCGACGGTATCGGCAAACTGCAACATTTTAAATTCGCTTTCGTTGATGGTGCCGGAATTCACCATGGCTTTCCAGTTCAGGACCTGATCCCAATATTTTCGGCCGTAGATAAGAATGATGTTGTGCTCGGCGAGCTTGTGGGTTTGCATGAGCGTGAGCATTTCCATGAGTTCGTCGAGAGTGCCGAATCCGCCGGGGAAAATTATGAGGGCCTTGGCGATTTGCGCGAACCAGAGCTTGCGCATGAAGAAGTAATGGAAGTTGAAGCTTAGTTCCGGGCTGATATAGGCATTGGCGAATTGTTCGTGGGGAAGCTCGATAGAGAGGCCGATGGATTTGCCGCCGGCTTCGGTGGCGCCGCGATTGGCGGCTTCCATGATGCCGGGACCGCCGCCGGAGCAAATTACGAAGCGGCGTGGGCGCGGGCCCAAGGTCATGGCCCAAGCAGTGATTCTGCGAGAGAGTTGACGGGCTTCTTCGTAGTAGCGGGACATTTCCAGCAAACTTTTGGCGCGACGAACGGCGGCGCGGTGCTTGACGCGGTTGATGGCGGGGATTTTATGCGCGGGCAGGAGCTTCAAACGGTTGTAGCGCGCCAAGGCCAAATCGCGCGGGAGGATGCGCGCGGAACCAAACATAACGATGGTGTCGCCGATGCCTTCTTTTTTTAGCTGTACGTAGGGATGAATGTATTCGGCAAGGATACGCAGCGGGCGCGCGGGAGTGCTCTGCAGAAAATCGGGATCTTCATGGGGCGCTTTGGGGGCGTGGCGGGGCTTGAGCTTTGGTAATGCGGCAGACATGCTTTTCTCTCCGTTAAGGGCAAACCTTAATTGTAGGAAGCGGAGCTAGCCCCGGCAACATCTAGGGGGTCGCAGGCGTCGAATCCGATACAGTGGCGCTTCATGGTCCGGTTCTATTGTGTTCTGGCACAGGGCGCAAGAGAAGCACAGACTGCGAAGAGTGTTACATCACATTTATGAATGCGGACGCGCAACGCTGGTGAGGGCGAGGATGAGTAGCGTGCGAGGAGCGGCAGGGTTCGTGTTGCTGGGGTTGGCGGCCGCGTGTGGACAGGCCGGGGCACAAGCTCCAGAAGGGCCGATGGCACCGAAGCCGGGGATTGCGGTGCAACAGCCGCCTCCAGAGGTGGAGGCGCGATTAAAGGTGCGAGTTTCGCTGGTGAATACGCCAGTGACGGTGCGCGACGCGCACGGGCAGATGATTCACGATCTGGACGCCAAGAATTTTGCGGTTACCGACAATGGTGTAACGCAAAAAATTACGCACTTTGATTTAGGCAGCGATCCGTTATCGGTGGTGATTTTGATGGAGACGAGTTCGCGCATTGATTCCATTTTTCCGGAGATGCGCAAGACAGGAATTCTTTTCACACAAACGGTGATGGGGCCGAGCGGAGAGGCGGCCGTTGTGGGATTCAACGATTCCGTGGATAAGCTGCAGGATTTTACCGCGGACGA
>DATNKL010000117.1:0-23261 GCA_035603415.1 Candidatus Acidiferrales bacterium | reverse complement strand
GGCGGCGGACGAGGCGGCGGCTGGGGCGGAGGCGGATTTGGCGGGAGCGGGTGGGGTGGCGGCGGTTCCGGCGGCGGAGGATTTGGCGGATTCGGAGGTGGCAGCAGCGGCGGCGGTGGAGCTTCCGGGAGTTGGTGAGCGCGCCAGTTGATTTTGGCGCAGCGAAGGAGTGACAAGAGCATGCTCTCGACGGATACGAAATTAAACGAGCTGGTGAATCGCTTGAAAGAAGCCTCATCAGCCAATCTGCAATCGGTGATCCTTTACGGCTCTGCCGCTCGTGGCGGCTACCATCCCGATCATTCTGATTTGAACGTGCTGTGCGTGCTCGGTTCGCTCGCCGTTGAAGAGTTGAGCCGCGTGGCGCCCGTGGTGCGCTGGTGGGTGGTCGAACAAAAAGAGCCGGCGCCGTTATTTTTTACCACGGAAGAATTGCAGCAATCGGCGGATGTTTTTTCCATCGAGCTTCGCGATATGCAGGACAGCCGCCGCGTATTGTTCGGAAGCGATTCCATCGCTACGCTGAAGCTGCCTATCAATCTGCATCGCGTGCAGGTCGAACATGAATTGCGAACGGTGCTATTAAAGTTGCGCAATGCATATTTTCGCTCGCCGGGCGATGCGCGGGAATTGATGCCCATTTTGCGCAAATCATTTTCCTCGGTGCTGACGTTGCTGCGCCACGTGATCATCGCCTTTGGAGAAGAGCCACCCGCGCAGCCACGCGATATCATTAGTCGCGCCACCGCGCTGACGCACTCGAACGCTTCCGCATTTGAAACTATTCTGCGTTTGCGAGAGCATACCGATGCGCATGTGGAAATCGCGCAGGCTTACGGAGCATATCTTGCCGCTGTGGAATCGGTGATTCGCGCCTTAGACCAGCATTTGCCAAAGGAGCAGTGGCAACGGACCAGGCAGGCGCATTCGTGAATTTCAGCTGATGAATTTTAGGTAATGAATTTTAGGTAATTGAGGAGCATATGAAAATAGGAATTGTGATTTTGGTTATTCTTCTGATTCTTGCTTTGGTGCTGGGCAGCGCCTTCGTCGCGCGTCGCAACCAGATGGCCATCAAGCGCGAAGCCGTGAATGCCGCTTGGTCACAGGTGGATGTGGTGCTGCAGCGGCGCGCCGATTTGATTCCTAATCTAGTCGAGACCGTTAAGGGTTATGCTGTCCAGGAGCAAATTGTCTACGGGGAGATCGCGCGAGCGCGCTCCGCTTTGCTTAGCGCCAGCACTCCGGCGGAGAAAATCGCGGCCAACGGGCAGTTGGACTCCGCTCTCGGGCGCTTGCTAGTGATCGTGGAGAACTATCCGCAGCTCAAATCCAATGAAAACTTCATGCGCTTGCAGGATGAATTGGCAGGCACGGAAAATCGCATCGCCATCGAGCGCCGCAATTACAATCAGGTCCTGCAGGACTACAACACTTACATCTCCCTTTTCCCGAATAACCTGATCGCCAGTATGGCCGGATTTACGCGTAACGATGCGTACTTCAAGACAGAACCTGGCGCGCGCCAGGTTCCCAAGGTCAATTTCGATTACCCGAAGAGCCCCGGTGCCCAAGCTCCAGCGCCCGCCAAGCCGGCGCCCACGCCCGCGCCCGCCCATCCGTAGGACGGTGCAACAGCAGCAGATTGTTTTTCTGTGCGGATGAGAAAATTTGACTGGTACTACGTGCGGCCGAGGAACTCGCCAAGCAGCATGTGGAAATGGTGCACGCCATTTTCACGCTTCACCGAGTAGCGCCCGCGATCATAAGTCACGGAACGCAGACCGCGCTGCACATTTTCGCAAAGCCCGATGTCTTCCTGCTGCACCTGGTCACTGAAAGCAATAGCGCGCTGGACGCGTTCCTGAACTCCGCTGTCGGCCACGTCGTGGAAAAACCATTCAAAAATGGTCAGCGTCTTGTCGTGGGAAATCGGCACGATCAGGTTGGTCGAAACATTGTCCGGGTAAATGTTGAGCATCAAATTCGGGAAGATCCAGAAATACGCCGCTTGCTGCAGTCCGCTGCCCGGCGCATAAAATCGCTCGGCGTTCTCTTCCGCTTTCATCGCACGGATCGGCGCGAATTGCTGCGAGTAATAGCGGTATGTGTCGGTGCGATAATTCGCGTAATCAATCTCGCGCATCAATCCCGGGTGCGCGATCGGAATGTGATAGCCCTCAAGGTAATTGTCGACATACACCTTCCAGTTGCAGTTGATGACGTAGTCGCGTCGCTCTACGAATTGCAGCCCTTCAAATTGAAATCCATGAACCTGTTCATGGATTTTTTCGAGATACGAAGCCAGCGGCTCTGCTTGCGGATCGAAATTCACGAAGATAAATTGTTCCCAGACTTCCACGCGCAGCGGCACCATGCCCATGGTGCTGCGGTCGAAGAATTCCACGCCTTCCACATCGGGCGTTCCAATCAAACGGCCGTCAAGCGTGTACGTCCAACCGTGATATTGGCAGCGCAACACATTTTTGCATCCGCTGCCTAACGCGATGGGCCCCGCACGGTGGCGGCACACATTGCTGAAAGCCCGCAAGACACCCTGGTTGTCGCGCACCACGATAACCGGCTCGCCGGCAACATCGGCAGTAAAAAAACTTTCTGGATCGGCAATGGTGCGTTTTACGCCGTCCACGTCGCCGCATGGATGGCTGAGCGTGCCGACCAGCTGCCAGGTGCGCAAAAAAATGCGCGTCTTTTCAATGTCGAGAATCGCGGGGTCGGTATAAAACTTGGACGCGAGCGTGTGCGCGCACTCGATCTGCTCGTTTACGTCGAGTTGCAGCGGCTTGGTATTCATACCCTCGGCCGCATTAGAATTTTCTGGTTTCCTGCCTCGACCAGCGCTCGATAACTATTTTCGATTCGGTATAGAACTCCACGGCGTCGCGACCCTGCCCATGCAAAATACCGAAGAAACTATCTTTCCACCCGCTGAATGGGAAATAGGCCATGGGCGCGGCCACACCAATGTTGATGCCGATGTTTCCCGCAGGCGCTTCGTAGCGAAATTTTCTTGCGGCCGCGCCACTGGTGGTAAACAGCGAAGCCTGATTTCCATACGGACTGTTGTGCAGAAATTTCATGGCCTCGTCTATGGAATCCGCATGCACCAGGCTCAACACAGGCCCGAAAATCTCCGTATGCGTTAATTTACTGGACGGTGGCACGCCGTCGAGAATGGTGGGCTTGATAAAATTGCCGCCTTCGGCATTGGGAATTTTTGTGTTGCGTCCATCAACGATGGGCTTCGCTCCTTCCGCCACACCGGCCGCGATTAACGACTCCACGCGCTGCTTACTTTCCTTGCTGATAACCGGCCCCATCTGGACATCGGCGCCCAGTCCATTGCCGACTCGCAGCGACGATGCAGCATGGCTGATGGAATCGCGAAAAATTTTCTGGGCGTCGCCAATGGTGACGGCCACGGAAACCGCGAGGCAGCGTTGGCCCGCGCAGCCGAACGCGCTGTCGCCAATAATTTGCGTTGCCAATTCCATATCCGCATCAGGCAATACGATGACGTGATTTTTCGCTCCGCCCTGGCATTGCATGCGCTTGCCGCTGGCCGCTGCCCGAGCATAAACATGTTTGGCCACCGGCGTGGAGCCCACAAAACTGATGGCTCGCACCTGTGGGTGATCGCACAGCGCATCCACCACCTTGCGCCCGCCATTCACCAAGTTAACTACACCGCTTGGCAACCCGGTGGCTTCAACCAACTCAATAACGCGGCGCATGGTTAGCGGCACGCGTTCGGACGGCTTCAGAATGAAGGTGTTGCCGCAAGCGATAGCGTACGGCAAAAACCAGAAAGAAATCATCGCGGGAAAATTAAAAGGCACGATGGCCGCGACGACGCCCAGCGGTTGGCGTATCAACGTTTCGTCCACGCCTGGCGTAACGTCTTCCAGGTTGTAACCCTGCATCATCATGGGAATTCCGCAGGCCACTTCCACATTTTCAATGCCGCGGCGCAGTTCGGCCTTCGCTTCCGCCAAAGTTTTCCCGTTTTCCTCGGTGATCAGGCGCGCCAGTTCCCCGAGGTGTTCTTCGAGCAGATTTTTTAGCTTAAAAAGATATTGAACGCGTTCGCCAGGCGGCGTGCGACGCCACGCCGGAAAAGCATCCGCAGCAGATTGGACCGCGACGTCAACGTCCGCCGAGGTGGACAACGGAGTGCGCGCCAACAATTCACCAGTCGCAGGGTTTATAACGTCCACGTATTCTCGTGTGGCTGAACGGCGCCATCCACCTTGAACATAATTTTGCAAATCGGGAGTTTGTGTTGTGGCAGCGCTGCTCATGTTTTTATTCCTTAATGTTTACGTTAATCGCGGAGCGGACCGCGGTAGAACGGGTATTGGTAGTCTACCAAAAAACCGCAAGACGCAGACGAGCGCCGCCTGGAGCAAAAGGCACTACGTGTTTGGCTCCGAGGATACTAATTTCGATCGCCACGCGAACCACGCGACGACCGCCAGCATTCCGATCCAACCTAGCTCCCGGGTAATTGCCCCGATGCGCTGGTCCAGCTGCAGCAGACCCCATTGTCCAAACAGAATTTCCCAATCGTGATCGCCGGAGCCGACCAGCGGTAACACCAGAGTTCGGGCATCCGCCATGTAGGTGCCAATGTACAGAAAATTTTCGAAGAACCAGAAGCTGCAAAACGTCACAGCGGTCAGCTCCCGCTGCCCGAAAAAATAAAGCCCGCACAATAGCGGCACCAGCAATTCGCCGAGGGTTCCGCCAAGAATGGTGATGCTGTACCCGAACCAGCTGAAAAACAAATGGCCGCCTTCGTGAATGATCAGATTGACATAATCGAGGAAGAGAAAGCCCGAATGATTGAACGCCGCATACAAAAAGAAAACTATGTAGAACACCAGCCAGCCGATAGCCGCCGCGCGGCTAACCGGCTTCCAAGGGCCGAGTTGCTCTTCCAGAAATGTCACCGAGCCTTTTAAAGGATTACATCTGGATGGTTACTTCTGGATAGCTGCAAGGGCTTCGTAGGCCGCGCCAATCAGCGGCGCCGATTCGTTAAGAATAACCGATACAGGAATGTTGTTCATCAGCGGCTCAAATTTCCATTTATCCTGGAAGGCCTGAAAAAACGAACCATCCTTAATTTTCTCCAGTATTTTTACGGCAATGCCGCCGGCCACGAATACACCGCCCAGGGCCAAAACTTTCAACGCCAAATTTCCCGCTTCCGCGCCGTAGATGGCGCACCACAAATCTAGCGTCTCCACGCAGACAGGGCACGATTTATCCAGTCCCTGGCGGGTGATAACCGGTGCGGGGTCGGCGTCGGGATCTTCGAAGGTGGCATGCTTTACGGTCGGTGAAAGAAATTCATGCAAGGTGCGAAAGCCGCGTCCCGAAAGAATTAATTCAAAACTTACTTGCGGGTAGCGGCGGCGCATGAAACGCAAAAGTTCGATCTGCAATTCGGTGTGCGGCGCGAAATCGGAATGGCCGCCCTCGGAGGGCACCACCTTGTAGCGATTTTCAATTTCATTCCACACCAGAATCGCTTGACCAAGTCCGGTACCGGCTGCGAGCAGAGCTTTCGTGCCGCCAGGTTCGTACTTGCCGGCATTGAGAACACAGAAATCTTCGGCCGGAAGATGTTCGATACTGTGGCCCGTTGCGCCGAGATCGTTCAGAACGACAACCTGTCTTACATTCAGCTCGTCCACAAGATTTTCGGTATCCACCACCCACGGAAGATTTGTGGCGCGAACGCGATTTCTAATGACCGGTCCGGCAACGCCAAAACCAGCAGCGTCGATGCGTTCGCCAGCAAGGTAGGGCGAGGCCTGTCGCGAAAATTCCTTCACGATGCGGCTGAATTGCGCAAATTCCTTGCTTGCAAATCTCTGTTTGAAAACAGCAGTGAGCTTCCCGTCTTTTTCCGAGAACAACGCGAGATTACACTTCGTACCGCCGACATCCCCAGCAAGGATCACCAGCTCCCCCTAAATCTTCGAGAAATTTTACCGGGCATCTTTACGACGGGTTGTGCCAATGCCTGCCGTCGCGCCCGAGAAGAACGTCAGACTCATGCGGGCCCCAGCTTCCGGCAGGATATTGTGGGACAGGCGCACTTTTTGCCGCGGTCCAGACTTCCAGGATCGGATCGATCAGCGCCCAAGCGGCCTCCACGTTATCACCGCGATCGAAAAGTGTGGCGTCGCCGCGCACGCAATCATTAACCAGCGTGGCATAGGCGCTGCGTGGAGCTTCGCCAAAACCTTCTTTGTATTTGAAATCCATATTCACATTGCCGATGCTCATTTCCGTCCCGGGGCGCTTGGCCACGAAAGAAACGGAGACTCCTTCATCGGGCTGTATATTCAGGACCAGGCGATTCGGTTCCAGATCGCGTTCGCGAAACACCATGTGCGGCGCGCGTCGAAATTCGATCACGATTTCGGTGCTGCGGGTCGCGAGTCGTTTTCCAGTGCGCAAATAAAATGGCACGCCGGCCCAGCGCCAATTGTCGATCAATAATTTCGCGGCCACGAAAGTTTCGGTGCGCGAAATAGCACTCACGCCCGGCTCCTGGCGGTATCCCGGGACGGACTTTCCCCCAACCTTACCGGGCGCGTATTGGCCACGCACCACCGCTTGCGCCACCATCTCCAGATTGAACGGGCGAATCGACTGCAACACTTTCAGTTTTTCGTTGCGAACCGAGGTGGCGTCAAAAGATGCGGGGGGTTCGACGGCCACGAGCGAGGTAAGTTGCAGGACGTGACTCTGGATCATGTCGCGCAATGCGCCGGTAGTCTCATAGAAACCGCCGCGGCGCTCCACGCCCAGCGTTTCCGCGGCAGTGATCTGCACGTGGTCCACATAATTGCGGTTCCATAGCGGCTCAAAGATGCCGTTGCCAAAACGCAGGACCAGCAAATTCTGCACCGTATCTTTTCCGAGGTAATGATCGATGCGGTAGACCTGCTTTTCTTCAAAAACGCATAGAACCGTTTTGTTCAACTCTTTTGCGGACGCCAAGTCCCGTCCAAAGGGCTTTTCGATGATGATTCTTACCCACGATTCGGTTGATTTGGCACGTGCCAACCCCGCTTTACCCAAATGCTGTACAATCTGCGGGTAAACTTCGGGCGGAGTGGACAAATAAAATAAGCGATTCCCGCCAAGGTCTTTTGCCGATTCCAAATCGTCCAAACATTTGGCGAGCCGCGTGTAGGATTCCGGATCATCATAATCGCCCTGGCTGTAATGCAGGTTGCTCGCGAATTCATCCCATTGTTTAGGATCGATGGGGCCGACTTCCGAAATGCTCTTGGCTGCTTCTCCCAACGCGGAACGAAAACTGTCGTCGCTCATGGGTGTGCGAGCGAAACCTACGATGGTGTAACGGGGTCCCAGGGAATTGTGAATGGCCAGATCAAACATGGCGGAAATCACTTTGCGTTTCGCGAGATCGCCCGAAGCGCCAAAAAGAACGACCGTAACCGGTTCGGTGGTGCCGTCGTAGCCCCCAGTAGGTTTAATATTGTCCGCCATCAGGGTTCCCTTCCCATCAAAAAAGGCCGCATTTAACCGATTTAATCATCTGGAAACTATACCTCAACACGGTGCTTTCGCAGTTCAGAACGCAAATCATGCGCATCTTTGTAATGAATAACAGGCATCCCCAACCGCCGGGGTACCTCCAAATTCAGGGCCCGGTCATCGATAAAAATACATTTTTCTGGCGGGCGTTGCGAAACTTCCAGCGCGATGCGGAAGATAGTTTCTTCAGGCTTTCGCGACCGCACGTAGCAGGAACTGAAAAAAACATCGAAGTTCCGGCGCAGGTCGAACACGTCGATGCGGTACTGGTTCAGTTCCAGGGGCTCATTGTTTATCGAGCCAATAAAATATTTCTTCGACTGTGTCACTTCATCGAGAATAGCGCGCGTTTCTGGAAACTCCTTCGATTGCGCAAACATGAACGCGGTAAATTCCTCGCGTGTGAAGGCGCGCGGCCTGTAAAACAGCGTGCGGTCCAGATACGCATTCAGAGTGATCAGGCCGGCATCCAAAGCCGGAAAGCACAGATCGTGCCGGTCGACAAATTCCTCCCAGTCCAGGTCAAATATTTTTGCGGCTTCCACCCGGGAAGCGCGGCCCCAGCCATTAGTGAGGATGACTCCGCCAATATCCCAGAACATAGTGGTAATGTCGGCCAAGAACGCGATCCTCCTGACTTGGAGATCTGGGGTTGAAACGATCAGGCCCGGCTTGTTTACATGAAGCTACGAATTTGGGCTACTGCTTGTATAACAACATCCGCGAGTTGCTTCAAACTGTTTTCGCCGAGTTGCCGATCCCCAAAAGTGCTACCAGCGGTGGGAACGGCCACATTTTTAACGCCGTGAGCAGTGATGACCGCCTCGCGACTAGGAATTTGCTCGAACTTGAAGTAAGGTCGAAAAGCAGCTTTTTCAGGAGAATTAGTTTATGGCTAATGAAAATGGCGGTTCGACGCCTCCCGCCAATCAGCCCGTCCAACCAGGAACGCGCATCGTGCATTGCGTGAAGTTCAATAAAGATTTGCCCGGACTCGATCGGGTGCCATGGAAAGGCGAGCTTGGAAAACGGGTCTATGAAAGTGTGTCGAAAGACGCGTGGAAGCTATGGCTGGAACATTCCAAGATGGTGATGAACGAATACCGGCTTAATCCGCTAGATCCCAACTCCCAGAAAATCATGGAAGAACAAATGGAGCAATTTTTCTTTGGAGAAGGCTCGAAGTTGCCTGAAGGGTACGTGCCGCCAAAAGCTAAAGGATAATTTTTGTGTAGCGGTTACCTGTTCTCAAGCCGAACGACCGCTGGCATGATGCGATGGGTGCTGTACCGGTAGCCTTGGAGTCATCGTAAAAGTTAATTTCGCATGCGCGGCGCGGAGCGCTTGTTCAACTTCCCGCGGCGTCTCCGCAGCCGCAAACAAAAATCCCAGATAGCTGGCGCCCTCTGGCCAGGCCTCGATGTAATCATGCAGGCGTGCGGTAATCAGTAATTCGGTGATCCCGTGGGTTTCGCGGGCGGATTCTTCTCCCTGAACGCGCTCTAACATTCCACTGCTTGGTACCGGAATCATCATCACACCTGAGGCCATTCGTACGCGCGTCCAAGTGCTTACCGGCACGTCTAAACTATGTAGCAGAAGCAACTCTTCCAGGCCTATGCTCGCCTGTTCCTTCGCGTTTTTATTCTCGACAGTTTGATTTTTATTTTCCACAAAACGCAAGGCCTGAGCGCACAATCCTCCGATAGGCCTCGCAGCAATTTCCAGCGGCCAGAGTTCGGCCGCCGTTCCATCGCCATGGAGACGAAACTCCGCGTGCACTGGACCGCGCGTAAGACCCATCGCGCGTGCGCACTCCTGGGCGCATTTTTGGACGGCGAGTTGTTGCGATTCCGTGAGGTTAGACGGCGTGACATAAATTGTTTCTTCGAAGTACGGGCCTTTGAGTGGGTCCGGCTTATCGAAAATCGCCAGAACCCTAAGAACTCCGTTGCTCAGGAGACCTTCAACGGCTACTTCCCTGCCGGGAATGTAACCCTCCACAAGAATCTGATCGAGGTGCGCTTCACGAGTAGCGCGGATTTCTGGCGATTCGAGCAGCTTGCGAATGCGTCGCGCCGCGGAAATGAATTCGTCTCGATTATTCGCGCGTATTACGCCGCGACTGGCCGCAAGCGACAGCGGTTTCAAAACACATGGAAAGGAAATCCCGGAGAATGCCGGCTCCGGCACTGGATCGAGATTGATGACGCGAAACCACGGTGTTTGCAGACCGGTTTCACGGAACACTTCGCGCATGCGCAGTTTTGAGCGGCAAGCTTCAACGGCAGCCGGATGATTGTAAGAAATTCCCAGCTCGCGAGCAGCGTAAGCGGCTGCTACCGATGGTGAATCTCCCAACGCCAAAATTCCATCAACGCTTTTGCCATTTAGCGCTTCGACCACATTGGCTGCCGCGGAGCGCGCAGATTCAAAGTGCACCGCAATAGCTCGATCGCCCCAGGGATCTTCCAGTTGATGACAGCGGTCCGTAACGTAAATGATTTCGGTGGCGTGTTTTTGGGCGGCTACTTCAAAGCTGCGCGTCTGGTAGCCCAGTTTACTGGTGAACAGAAGCA
Organism: Candidatus Acidiferrales bacterium; assembly: GCA_035603415.1. GTDB lineage: Bacteria > Acidobacteriota > Terriglobia > Acidiferrales > UBA7541 > Acidiferrum. The sequence continues at coordinate 13,077 of DATNKL010000117.1, read as the reverse complement.
ATCGCCGTGGTCCGGATGGATCTTGTTTAGATGGATTGCTCATTGTTGATTATATTCTCGTCAAACAAAGCCGTCTGCCGACACAGTTGGATTGCTGGCCACCGGTTTCGGTCGCCCAATGGAAATTAGTTGGTCTGCGGTAGGTTCCGCGCAGCAATACCACGGCTCGCTGAGGAATGGAACGGCGCGCGGCGTTTCCGCGCGTGAAAGCGAAGGCGGCTCGATTCCGGCGACGCGATGCGCAACTGTCCAAATCCGTTCAAGGGCCGTCGCGCGCGACACCTTTTCCCGGTCGGCTGCAGCGGCAATTTCTTGTACCGTTTCACTCAATGCGTCTACTCGCGAATCGGGGTGCCGCCACGGGTACACCAGCGATTGCGCATCAAATGGCCCAATCGCTCGCCTGATATCTTCAAGTTCAAGCATGCGTGAACCCTCTGGAATCAACAGGCGAATGCCCAGCTGAATCGGAGCTACATTTTCTGTGAGCTGCTCTTCATACAAAACGCGCAACAGATCCAGATAATTATCTACGGTGGTCCACGGTGAAAAAGGAACGAAAGTGGGATGCAGGGTCAAGTCCAAGGCGCGAAATGTGGCAGCGACATGCAAGAAGTCGGCGCGCGTGTGACCTTTTTCCAGGGCGGCGAGGAATATATCGTTCACGGACTCCACCGCCGAAATCACAAACAGACAACCGGTTTCTTTTAGTTTCGGCAAATGCTCTTCGTGCTTTCGTAGGTGTTCAATTTTTATGGTGACGTCGTAAGTCACCTCGGGGAATTCGCGATGAAATTGTTCGACAAGCGGAATGGCGTGACCGATTCCATTAAAAAAGTCCGGGTCGCCGAACGAAATATGTTGCGCGCCGGCTGCGATTTGACGGCGGACATCTTCAAGCACAATTTCTCGCGGCACGATCCGGAAAACGCCGTTGTATACCGGCACGATGGGACAATGGCGGCACAGATGCTTGCACCCGCGGCTGGCTTCCGTCGAGCCTACAATGCGATAACCGTCACCGGGAATAATAAGATGCGCGTACTTCTGCAATGCAGGCATTCCTGAACGATCCGGCACCTCAAATTTGAGTCGCTCCAGCGAGATTAAGGATTCTTCTTGTGGTGCTGATCGAGCGACGCCATGCCCGTTCGACGCGTTCAAGTGCGACAAGCGCTCCGCCAAATGAGCCAAACCATTTTCAAACTCCCCGCCTAAAATTGTTGCTACACCCAGGCTTCGCAAATACGCCTCATTCATAGGGGCATAAAGCCCGTAACAACAAAAGTGAGCGCCGGGATTTTGCGCGCGCAGCGCGGGGAGAACCTCCGCCGCCAAGCGCGTCGCCGTGTGCATAGGCAGATAAACGGCGATTAAATCGGCTTCTTTAATGGCGGTCTCGTTCAACGCCTGTCGCGCCAGGTCCACGCACACCACATCGTGTTCACGCTTGCGCAGCCACGCCGCGGGCGATGCCAAGCCAAAAGGCTGGCGCCCCAGCTCATAGGTGGAAATTAAGACGATTTTCAAAGTGGTGCTCACGTCTCTATCAGTATAGCCGCCCGCGCCGTAATTCGATTTCGGTTATCATGGAGGGCGGGGCACAATTGAAAGGACCGAAAGGATGGCCATCTCCGCAGGAAATTCGTTTGGCACTCGTGACACGCTGCGCGTTGGTGCGCAGAATTTTGAAATACATCGCCTGGAGTCGCTCGAGAAAAATCGCATCGCGAATCTCAGCAAGCTTCCCTTCTCTCTCCGTATTCTGCTTGAAAATCTTCTGCGCTGCGAAGACGACAGATTCGTTCACGCCGCGGATATTCAATCGCTGGCCAATTGGCGGCCTGGGACTCCGGAAAAAGAAATTGCGTTCATGCCCGCGCGCGTGCTGTTACAGGATTTCACCGGCGTGCCAGCCATCGTCGATCTCGCCACCATGCGCGAAGCGGTACAGCGCATGGGCGGAAATCCCAAGCGGATCAATCCGCTTTTCCCGGCGGAATTGGTCATCGACCATTCCGTGCAGGTTGATAGTTTTGGCAACGTCAATGCTTTCGGTCTGAACGCCGAATTGGAATTTCAGCGCAACGTGGAGCGTTATGCATTCCTGCGCTGGGGCCAAACTGCATTCCACAATTTCAAAGTGGTCCCGCCAGACACCGGAATTTGCCACCAGGTAAATCTGGAGTATCTCGCGCGCGTGGTTTGTGCCGTGCCTTCGGGCAACAAAGTTGAGGCGTATCCCGATTCGGTGGTGGGCACCGATTCACATACCACCATGATTAACGCGCTGGGCGTGTTTGGATGGGGCGTCGGCGGAATCGAGGCGGAAGCTGCGATGTTGGGTCAGCCATCCTCGATGCTTGTTCCCGAAGTCGTCGGCTTTCGGTTGCACGGCAAACTGAATGAAGGCGCGACCGCGACCGATCTGGTGCTCACGGTAACGGAAATGCTGCGCAAACACGGCGTGGTCGGAAAGTTTGTGGAATTTTACGGTTCGGGACTTTCCACTTTGAGCATTCCCGACCGCGCGACCATCGCCAACATGTCGCCGGAATACGGCGCGACCATGGGTTTCTTTCCCGTCGACGCCGAGACTCTGGATTATCTGCGTTTCACGGCACGTCCTCCCGAGCAGATCGCCCTCGTCGAAGCCTACTGCAAAGAGCAAATGCTTTTCCGCACCGATGCGACGCCTGAGCCGGATTTCAACGGCACGCTGGAGCTTGATCTCGGTACGGTGGAGTCCACCGTCGCTGGTCCGAAGCGGCCGCAAGATCGTGTGGCACTCCGCAACGCGAAAAACTCCTTCGCAAAAGTTGTCGAAGGCGCCCCGGCGATTCATGCCGCGGTCAAAAATAATGGCGACTCCTTCGATCTTTCGAGCGGCGCGGTAGTGATTGCCGCGATCACCAGTTGCACCAACACTTCAAATCCGTCGCTGATGCTGGGCGCGGCGCTGCTTGCTAAAAAAGCGGTGGAACACGGACTGAGCGTGAAGCCGTGGGTAAAAACCAGCCTCGCTCCGGGATCAAAAGTCGTTACTGATTATCTGCAGGCCGCGGGACTCACGCCTTATCTTGAAAAGCTTAATTTTCACCTGGTTGGTTACGGCTGCACGACCTGTATCGGCAATAGTGGGCCGCTCCCGGACGCCATCGGCGCGGCCATCAAAGATAACAACATGGTGGCCGTCGCGGTGCTCAGCGGAAATCGCAATTTTGAAGGACGCATTCATCCGTTGGTGCGCGCGAATTATCTGGCATCGCCTCCGTTGGTGGTCGCTTACGCGCTGGCCGGACGAATGGATGTGGATCTGACTACTGACTCGCTGGGCTCCGACGCGAAAGGCAGGCCGGTTTATCTGCGCGACATTTGGCCCACTCCACAGGAGATAGAAAAAACCGTTCGCGAAGCGGTCACTTCAGAAATGTACAGCAAGCAATATGCTCAGGTTTTTGAAGGTGACGCGCACTGGAAATCCATGCCGGTGCCCGCAGGCGACATTTATCAATGGGATCCCAAATCGACCTACATCAAGATGCCGCCGTATTTCGACAATATGCCCAAGGAAGCGCCGGCGCTGGCCGACGTGCATGGCGCGCGCGTCTTGGCGATTCTTGGCGACAGTGTGACCACCGATCACATTTCTCCGGCTGGCTCCATTCCGGTCGACAGTCCGGCGGGAAAATACCTGATCGCGCACGGGGTCAGGCCGCACGAATTTAATTCCTACGGGGCGCGTCGCGGAAATCATGAAGTGATGATGCGCGGTACGTTTGCGAATATTCGGCTGCGCAATCAACTTGCTCCCGGCACCGAAGGCGGTTGGACGCTTTATCTGAACGGCGCAACGAGCGGCGCAGAAAATAATTCGGAAAAAATGTCTATTTACGACGCTGCGGTTAGATATCGCGAGGCAGGCCTGCCTTTAGTCGTGCTGGCCGGAAAAGAATATGGCTCCGGTTCGTCGCGCGACTGGGCTGCGAAAGGTACGCGACTGCTCGGCGTGCGCGCGGTAATTGCCGAGAGTTACGAGCGCATTCATCGCAGCAATTTAATTGGCATGGGCGTGTTGCCCCTTGAATATCAGGCTGGTGAAACTCGCGAGTCGTTGGGGCTTACCGGCCACGAAGTATTTGAGATCGAGGGCATCTCTTCGTTGTCACCAAAAAAACTTATCTCGGTAAAAGCGAAGCTTGCCGGCGGGAAGGAGAAAACTTTTTCCGCGATCGCCCGCGCTGATACCCCGGAGGAAGTTGCCTATTACCGCCACGGGGGCATCCTGCAATACGTTTTGCGCCAGATGCTGTAGGAATTGAAGCCATCCCAAGCGATTGCTTCAGTAAAAAACCTTGCTGCCATAAACAAACTATCTTTTCTTTTGCGCCAGGACCAGGCCACGCGGGGTCGGCAACAGCAGCGCGGTAATCAAGCCTTCCGCTTCGAGTCTAAGCGCTGATTCGCGCACGATTTTCATCGCCGAATTGGCATCGTGCATCAGAATCAATCCCCATGGATTCATCTGCGGCAGAAATCGCCTAACCTCCTGCTCGCGCAGCGGAGCATCGCTGTCGCAGAAAAGCATGTCGATGGTGCCGTTCACGTTCATTTCCAGGCTGGAAACGTTTCGTGCGTCGATCCATCGTCCCAGACCGGAAGCATCGAATCTTTGTTTCGCGACGGCAAAAACTTTAGGATCAAACTCGCAAGTAATTACCCGGCCCACTCCGTTTGCTTTCAGGCCTTCAGCAAGCCGCAGCGTGCTCAAGCCGGAAAAAGTACCGGTCTCTACGATCAATTCGGGCTTTACGGTTTTCACCAACTGGTATAAAAAATCGAGAACTTCCACTTCGGCGCTCATGGAATCGTACATGTGCCAGCGTTCCGGATGAGGACATTCAGGCGTTGGCCGGCAATATTCCGGTTGCAGGATGTCGCCATGCGCAGCAATGTGTTCAACAATGCGATGCTCTTTCTTTAGCGCGTAGAATTCGCTTTTAATACGCCAAAGCAACACCGCGCCGGCCAGGATGGAAGCAAGGCTTGCCGCCTGCGCGTTCGAAAGGCCGAAAAACGAACGCGGATTGATGCGAATAAATTCGATCAGAAAACGTGCAATGCCCGTGAGAATTAAATAATTGCAGAAAATTTCCCCCTTGGCCTTGGGTTTCTGCAGCGATTTTGTTCCCATGTGCCACAGGAACGCGGCAATGGCCAGCCAAATAAAAAATTCATACAGCGGAGTGGGATGCACGCGATCAGCGGTCGGCACCACTCCGTTGGGAAAACTCATTCCCCAAGGCAGTGACGTCGGCCGGCCGTAATCTCCGTCGCCGGATAACAAGCACCCGATCCTGCCGATAGCATAACCTAGAGCGGCAGCCGGCGAGCAAATGTCCAGAAATTCGAGCAGCGGAATTTCTAAATAGCGCGCCAAAATGATCAGCGCGAGCAGTCCACCCAGAAATCCGCCGAACCACGCAAATCCATAGCGGCTGAATAACAGAGGCCAAGGATCGGCAAAAAACTCGCCGGGCCTTTCGAGCACATGATAAAGGCGCGCTCCTAAAAGGCCGGCGAAACCAGCAATACCAATGATCAGAAAGCCTTCGTCTGTGCGCTCGACTTGCTCACCTTGGGATTTTTTGGCGGGTGCCAGATAGACGCGGCGGCGATCGAAATCCGCTTGAAGCACATACGCGGCCACCAACAATCCAGTCGCGACCATCAATCCAAAAGTCGGGATGGTCAGCGGGCCCAGGTGTAGAAATGGAATCATTAATTATCGGTGAGGTTTCGCGCTTCAAAAGTATACACGAGCCTATTGCCGCTTTGCGTTAGCCGCGGCGTAGTATCAAGCCAATCGCAAGCCATACAGCAAGCGCCAGCCACTCGGCCATGGAAAAATGCCCCGGGAAGACTGGCAGCAGTTTCATCAACACAAGTAAGAGCGCAACACCGATTCCCAGCGTAGTAATAAGCCGTTTAGCTAAATGCTTTTCAACGAGCCAGAACGACAGACAGGCCATGAACCATCCAGTCGCGGCGGCCATGGAGCCGACTTCCGTCACGGGAACGAGAATCGCGTCGCCCAATAACAGCCCGACAATTGTGGCTGATGCGATGCCTAGAATCGCTACGGAAGGAGTCAGAAATCTCTCGTGAACTTCTCCGAAGCGTGCATAAATCGTGCCCCGGCGGCCAAATGCAAATAGCAATCTGCTGGAGGCCACAAAGTTTCCATTGAACACTTCGAACAACGCGAGCGTCGCGGAAGCCATCACGACGCGCACCAGCCACGGCGCGCCCGTACCCTGCTCGAAGGCAAGCGCGGTGGCGAATGGCTTGCCTAATAATCCTTGCCACGGCGCGACGTAAGCCACTGCGGCGGTAACCATGACGTAAAATCCCGCGCCAACAATTACCGCCAGAAAAATGGCCCGCGAAAATCCGCGGGCTCGGAACTCCGGGTGCGCCTCTTCCGCAACTTTGGGCACCGACTCGAAGCCGGTCATGAAGTACGGCACGATTTGCAGCGTAAGCAGAATGGAGACGAGCGGCGTGGAACTGAAAGCAGGATGAAAATTTGCAGGCGAACCGTGCGCCGCGCTGGCCGCGACAATCACCAGAAACAGCACCAGGACCGTGCCTGCCGACCAGTTTTGAAACGTCGCGCTGGCGCGAACACCGCGATAATTGATCATGGCGATGAACACCGTCAGCCCCAGACCCAGCAGCAGGCGCGGAAGAAACACCGGATGGCCGGCGATGTGATATAGCTCAAATGAATTGAGAGACGGAAAAAGATAAGCGGCGAGTTTGCCGACGGCTACAGCTTCCCACGGACAAACGATGAAGTACGCGAGCAACATCATCCATCCAGTGAAGTAGCTGATGGATGGCGGAAAAACCTGAGCGGCGTACGCGGCTTCGCCAGCAGCGTCAGGCAAACGCTGCACCCACTGGCCATAAACGTAGCCGACCGGCAACAACAGCACTCCGCCGATAGCAAAACCTAAAATCACGCCAAGCGGGCCGCCACGGCCGAGCCAATCATCCATAACAAGGAGCCAGCCGACGCCCACCATGGTTCCAAAGGCCAGCGCGAAATAATCGGTGAAGCGAAGTTTGCGTGCCAGTACGCCCATCACTTAATGAAGCTCACAACTCGGCACGCAAGACTCCGCAAACCACATGCAACTTTGTTTTGATGTGGCATTCATATGCCAATAACAAAAGTCGAATAGAACCACCATGCGCGAACTCGCTTGCCAAGTGCTCCCGCTCAAAGGTGCACACCAGGCCGGTTGGCGATAGCGCGCTCGCTAAAATTCGTCCGCAACTTAAGATCATCGAAGACGCAGCCACTCAAGGAGAGAGTCGATATGTATTGCCGCATTCATAAAACAGTGTCGTTGCTCGCAGCGTGTGCACTTAGCGTGTTTCCTGCCACGTCTGCTTTTGCAGCAGACGAGCCGGATTTTTCAACCAAGACGCCCATCAAACACGTCGTGGTCATTTTTCAGGAGAATGTTTCGTTCGATCATTATTTTGCAACATATCCGAATGCAGCAAATCCCGGTGGCGAACCGCAATTCCATGCCAAGGATGATACGCCGCGTGTCAACAACCTGCTGGCCGCCGGACTGCTACTGGAAAATCCCAACTCCACGCAGCCTTTCCGGCTGGACCGCTCGCTGGCGGTAACGTGCGACCAGGACCACAATTATGGCGACGAGCAAAAGTCATTTGATCGCGGCCTGATGGATAAATTTCCGGAATCCGTGGGAACTGGAGCTTCTGGAACGCCTCCTTGCGCCGACGCCGGTAAAGGCACCGGATTAGTGATGGGCTACTATGACGGGAATACCGTAACCGCATTCTGGAGCTACGCGCAACATTTCGCGATGAGCGACAATTCCTTCGGCACCGGATTTGGGCCATCCACGCCGGGTGCGATCAATCTGATTTCCGGCAACACTGCGGGCGCGACGTTAGCTGCCTTTGCGGCGGATGGCACGACGCCGGGTAACGCGGCGGGAAATATAGCAGGCGGTTTGAATTCAGGCGCGGTCATCGGCGATCCACGTCCGGAATTTGACGATTGCGTTTCCACGCCGGTCATCGGCACGGCCAAGAAGACGCGCATCAGTATGAGCGGCAAGAATGTTGGCGACCTGTTGAACGCCAAGAGCATCACGTGGGGTTGGTTTCAGGGCGGCTTCGGCGCGACCAGCAGGCTAGCGGATGGCACAGCGGTGTGCGCCGCCGTGACGTCAAGTCTCGCTGGGTCCACGAGCGACTATATTCCGCATCATGAACCTTTCATGTACTACCAGCAGACCACGAATCCGCATCACCTGCCGCCAAGCTCCGCAGCTGCCATTGGAAAGACCGATCGGGCCAATCATCAGTATGACCTGAGCGATTTTTTTACCGCGCTGCGCGAAGACAAATTACCCGCGGTCAGCTTTATCAAAGCGAAAGGCGCGCAGGACGGCCATGCCGGATATTCGTCGCCGCTCGATGAACAAAAGTTCGTGGTGGGGTTGATCAACCTCTTGATGCAGAACAACGAGTGGAACGAAACCGCGGTGATCATCGCGTATGACGATTCCGACGGTTGGTACGACCACCAGATGGGGCCGATCGTTATGCAGTCGGACGTCCCCGACGATCAGCTTACTGGGCCGGGATCCTGCGGCGTGACTCCTGCTGGCGGCACACCGGGCCGCTGCGGTTATGGGCCGCGTCTGCCACTCCTGGTGATTTCGCCATTTGCCAAACAGAATTATGTGGATCACCGGGTCACCGATCAAAGCTCGATTCTGCGATTCATCGAAGACAACTGGGAGTTGGGACGCATCGGCAATGGCTCCTTGGACGAAAAAGCCGGGACGCTCAACGGACTTTTTGATTTCGATGGTGGCAAGGCGGGCGAGCTGATTTTAGACCCTGGCACGGGACTGCCACTGAAACAGTAATCATTTCAAACTCGCGGCGCGAAGGCGCCGGCACCCAGGTAGCTGCAAAGGGCCGCTCGTAAAACGTGCGGCTCTTTTTTTGGCGTGGCCATGTCACTACTTTCCGCGACGCGTAGTGGCTCCAGGAAGCTTTTCTTTCGCCACGCAGTCTCTCCGGCTACACTTATTAGCACGCCATGAAAACCAAAAAATTCGCTAAAGAAGCAGCACAGATTGCGGCTCCATTCCGTATCACCCAAGGTGAGAAGTTTCGTTTGAAAGACCATGATCCGGAAGCCACCGGGGGCCTGAAGGACAAACACGAAGCTCATGGCCTGCTGCAGCACAGCGTCGAGATGCTGAGGCATTTGCAGGAGAAACTCTACGCGCAAGACCGCTGGGGACTGCTGGTGATCATTCAGGGAATGGACGCGGCGGGGAAAGACGGGCTGATCAGCCATGTGATGTCCGGAGTGAATCCGCAAGGCTGCGATGTGTGGTCGTTCAAAGAGCCCAGCAACGAAGAGCTCGATCACGATTTTATGTGGAGATGTCACAAAGTAGTTGCCGAGCGCGGCAAGATCGGCATTTTCAACCGCTCTTATTACGAAGAAGTGCTGGTGGTGCGTGTTCATCCAAACCTGTTACAGAACCAGAAGTTACCGGCAAAGCTGATTACCAAACAAATCTGGGAAGACCGCTACGAAGATATCAACGCGTTTGAGCGCTACCTGACGCGCAATGGCATCTTGGTGCTGAAGTTTTTTCTGCATCTTTCAAAAAAGGAGCAGAAAAAGCGCTTCCTCTCGCGGCTGGACGATTCGGAGAAAAATTGGAAGTTTTCCATGGCAGACGTGAAAGAGCGCGGCTACTGGAAGCAATATCAGGACGCCTATGAACAGGCGATTCAACACACCGCAAACAAGAATGCTCCCTGGTACGTGATCCCGGCGGACAACAAATGGTTTACAAGGGTCGCGGCGGCCATGGCGATCGTGACGGCGTTGAACGAGTTGAATCTGGCCTTTCCGGATGTGGAGAAATCCAAACGGAAAGAACTAGAAAAGATACGGGAGTCGCTGGAGAAAGAAGACGATTAGCTCGTGACCCGGATCGCGGCCACACCTCGGTGGTCACGCGAGTTATTACAGTGTTCTTTATTTAATCACGCTTCTTGACTTTTTAGTGGCAATTGCTGGGAGCTGGCAGGCCTGAAAATCGAGCACGAAGCCAACTTACTTGCTCGGCGACCGAATTTCCAAGAACTGCGCTGGGGTTGAGGCCCGGGTAGTTGACGAAGAGCACACGATCTTTCTGTCGGCAGAGTCGGCCCACGATGGCGGCAGTAAACGACAATGGTACGTCGCCATCGGTTTCGCCGCTGGTCAGCAATATAGGACCGAAAGCGGGCCTGCCGCCTAGCGCGTTCCTCGAGAAAAATTCTTTTATGTAAGTGTTATTTTGCCAACCAGGTTTTACCAGTTCGTTGGAGTTGGATATTTGCTCTGACGTCGCTTCGCAGCTTTCGCCGAGATATTTATACAAGGCCATACCCTTGTTGGTCAGCATGTCATCGACTCGGAATCCGGCGTACCGATTCTTAATTCCTTGTGCCAAGAAGACCAGCATGAGGTAAGAGGGCCCTTGTGGAAGGTGCTCGTAAAATTCCGGCGGGTCCGCGATACCCAAAATTCCGATAGCTCCCAGATAATTTGAATCAACATTCTTCGGTAGGGCTTCGGCCACGCCGATGGCAACCCTCGAACCGTGACCATAGCCAGCGACTAACCACTTCGACCCCAGTTGCGGCAAAGCACTGCGCGCCGCCGCAACGGAGTTGATAACATCCTGCGCGTTGGACGGTACATCCAGGACCGCGTAGGGAAAGTTGGTGCCCAATCCAGCGTAGTCGGAAGCCACCACGGCATAGCCCAGGCCTACATACATGGAGAGCAGCGGACCCTCATTCAGAGTTTTTAATAAAGAAGGGGCACACTCCCTCGCGGAGCCGATGAAATCATGGGCCCAGGCGATGATGGGCCAGCCACTGGGCGGCGGTTCTCCACGCGGCAGCAGCACTACGCCCGACGCGGCAACATCTGTCTCACTGGGAGAGCGCGAATGATAAAGAATGCGAACGGCCGATATGGTGTAGGGCAAAAGATATTCGTAGAACGCTTCGGAGCGTATCAGCTCACCAGGGTGGCCCGAAGGGAGTCGCTCAGGCGTGTCGTAGAACTTTGTTAGTGGCAACCTGCGTGGCGCTTGAGAGATTTTGGGTGTCAACAGTTGCCTTGGGGCGGACGTCACCGAGGTAGCGAATAGGAGGGCTGTGGCTAATTGCTTCAGAAAGCGCGGGTAGAATTTTGGCTTTCCAGATTTTTTGAGGCACGCGCGAAAAACATCGATCACTTCGCGCTGCTACCAATCGGACTCATATCCAGAAGCTTGGTCCGCGTGTTTGAACTGATTGCGTTTAGCATGTGCGATTGCGGCGATTACCAGCCACATCAAAGTCGGTGGGACGATCAGCACCAATATCCCGCTGCGCAATGCTTCAATCATCCGATGTCCGGCAGAAGCGGCCTGCGTGTAACAAAGGGCGCAACTTTGTGAAAGAGCCGCGGGGGAGAAAGCAAGCGCCGCCAAGACCGCAACTCCGATTGTCCGGACCTGGAAAAGCCCCTTACGCTTCACTGGTTGTTCCTCACAATGACTATAACGTGGTGGCCGTTACTTTGCATAAGGCACACCGAGAAGAATTCGAAAGCTGTCTGTCCACCCATAATTGATGGTCGCCAGCACAAAGAGTGTAAAGACAGCAAATCCGATAACCGCATTACGATTTTCGGACGCTAAGCGCATAAAGTAAAGAATGCCCAAAATCGCTCCGATAAAAGCCAGGATCAATAGCGTGCCCAGTAATTGCCCGCCGCTGGGACGGTGATAGGCGACAAAAAGTTCTATCGCGGAGATAACCAGCATGCAGATATAGACAGCGTAATACTTGCCCGTGCCGCCTTGCTCTTCCGGTGCGTTTGTCATCACGGTTCCTTTCGCGATCTGTACTTCAGTTGGCGACGTTCATGAGATAGACCAAGGGCACAACGAACATCCACACAATGTTGATAAATTGCCAAAATAAACCGCAGTTCTCAAGGTCAACGGAGGTGTAGCGGCCGCGCTTGTAGCCCATCCCCACAATTACAAAGGCAATGAGTGCGGCGATCACATGTAACAACTCGATGCCGGTGATGCTGTAGTAGGCGCCGCCAAAAAGGCCCGTGCCCCACGGGTTTTTGTAAAAGGTGACACCCTGGCCGATCATGCTGAACCATTCGCGGACGTGCAGGGCGACGAAAACGAAGCCCATCAGCAAAGTGATCATGGTAAAACGGAAGGCTTCATCACGTCTCTCCGCACGAGCAGCGCGGACCGCCAGCACCATGGTCAAACTGCTGGTGAGCATGATGAAGGTCATGATCATGACGTTGATAATGGTGCCGGAGTGATAGGGCCTGGGCCAATCCGGCTGAGCGTTCCTGAGAAATCCGTAAGCGATCAGACATCCGGCAAAGGTCATGATGTCGGAAATAATGAAGAGCCACATCGCCAATTTCTTGGCCGGAAAGACAAACGGCGAGGGCTCGAACACCGGGACATGGTGCCCGTGCCCGGAACCTTCCAGGGCTACTTCGCTATGGCTCACAACGCCTCCTCTATGATCGAGCGCGTTAAATTCTCATCCACAGCAGAACGAAGAGATAGATCCAAAGTACGCCCATGAAATGCCAGTAATATGCGGTCGCATCCGTGGTGCTGCGGCGCAACGTCGAATGACTCAATTTAATAATTACTCGAAGTAAACCGGCGAGCCCGCCCAACACGTGCAACGCATGAATGGCCGTGAAGACATAAAAGAAAGAGCTGTTCGGGTTAGTCGCCAAATACAAACCCTGCGAGCGCAGCTGCAGCCAGGCCATATATTGGCTGGTCACAAACAAGAGGCCTAGGCCTAACGTGATGTACAGCCAACGTCGAGGGCTCTCAACGTGGCTTGCGCGTCCAGTCATGAAAGCGGCCACATGGCGACGTGCCACTTCGAGAGTTC
>DATNKL010000094.1:0-2623 GCA_035603415.1 Candidatus Acidiferrales bacterium | reverse complement strand
TTTGCGCTGGCGTCAGTTCGACATCGATGCTAATGGCGTCACGCGGTTCTTCCAAAGTTGCGAACTGGCTAGCCAGCAGGGCTTCGCCGGCGAAGTGTCCTTGACGCTGGTGCAAACGCTCGGCGAGCAGCGCGTATGTTCCGTGCAGGTAAACGGTTTTGATTTCGTCCGCGCTCCCATCTATGCCAGGTGGCGGAGACAATAACTCATCGCGGTAGCTTTGTTTCAGCGCGGAGCAGGTTATCACTCCGTTTTTCTTCGCTGCGATCCAGCGCCAGATCTGGTCGCGGATGGCCGCAAGCCACGGCGCGCGGTCCGCATCGGTAAGGGCGATTGCCTGTTTCATTTTTTCTTTATTGGCGGCGGAATGAAAATCGTCGGCATCGGCGAATTCCCAGTGCAGGCGCTCGGCTAAGAGCTTTCCTATGGTGGTTTTGCCTGTTCCTTCGATGCCCATCACTAGAATGACCATTTGTAAATCACCGATGAAAGTTACCGCCTCAAACATCCGATACTTTCTTCGCGTATCGGACCGCGCTCACTACAGTACAACCGCACGGCGCGACGAATCCCTAGAATTTACACGCGCATGGCTCGGCGTGTGCTAGAAAGGATCATCATGCCAAACGATTCTCACCAGCGCGCCGCTGAATTTCACGAACTTAGCCGGGCACGCGCATCGCGCTGCCGCGGTGCGCCATGAAAAAGCAGATCACCTCACCGGACACGAACTATCCAAGCGGGCCTTCGAGATGTCTTTGAGGGCCCATGAGGCGTCTCAGTTCGCGCACCAGAAATCGCAAGATGCCGTGAAGAACCCCGACAAGTAATTTTAATCATCCAAGGCGCAACAATTGGTGAACCCGGCGTTAACAGTCACGCCGTTCTTAAATTCACAAAAACTTCTCTGGTCCGCGGCAACTTTTCGTCTAATAAAGCGCATCAATGACTTCGGCGCCCGCGGATGCATGCAGGTAGACAAAGCGTTTGCGCCGCGATATGTTGTAGTTTCAGTAACGACAATAAACACAAGCGCATTTTCTCCCCCCGAAGATGCTTTAAGGAAACGTTGATGCCTCGGCCCTGTCGTATGGTGTATTCCATTTTTTCTTTGCCATTATTGGCGACGATTATTTCGGCCCAAACGAACTTCAACGAATCGCAACCGGCTACCCAAGAAATAAAATACGGCGGCTGCCTCGAACCGCCCGCGCCGGACGCGCCACCTTCCATGTGCGTACCAGCGTTAGCTAAGAATGAAAACGATGCCGTTGCGGACGCGGCAGTAAAACCCAGCGCGAAAATCGATTTGGTTGTTCCGCAAGGGTCGACGCTGCGCATCGCGCTTGATCAACGCACTCGTATTTCGCAACCCGGCGATGCCGTACACGGAAAAATCGTCGAGACCGTTTATGCCTTCGATCAGCCGGTCATTCCCGCAGGCAGCATTGCTACAGGTCACGTCATAAAAGTCGACGGTGTGACCGCGGTGCAACGAACCATGGCGTACACCAATGGCAACTTTTCACCATTTCGCAAATATGAAGTGACGTTTGACACCGTGACTCTCCCGGACGGCCGGCAACTTTCAGTGACAACCACCGTTTCCGCTGGTACTGCGGAGATGGTGCATCTGGTGAGCCCCTCCGCGGAAAAACAGAAAAGCGCTTCGCAACGTGCGACCGACGCGGGAAAGCAGGAAGTCAAAGGCAAGATTCATGAAGCCCAGGAGCAAATTCATCAATCTTGGGAACAAGTGACCTCGCCGGGCAAATTGGACCGCTTGAAACGCTACCTGGTGGCGCAATCGCCCTATCGCCACCAAAACATCGAGCCCGGCACGCGATTCAACGCCGACCTCGACAGCGCGATTTCGTTTGGAGAAATCCAGCGCACCTCCGGCGATCTCACCGCTCTGGCAAGCGCTTTGCCTCCCAACACCACGCTAAAGGCGCGCCTGCTCGGCGAAGTTAGCTCCGCCACTGCGACGCGTGGAACTCGTGTTGAGGCCGTTGTGACCGAGCCGCTGTATTCGCCAGCACACCAGTTGATTTTGCCAGTAGACAGTCGAATCGTCGGCCAAGTTGTGCAAGCCAAAGCAGCCCACAAGTTTCATCACAACGGTGAGTTGCGGCTGATTTTCGAGCGCATTGAAATTCCTGCTGAAGCCGAACGAGCGGCTGCAGAGACGGCTCCTCCCAAGCTCGTGGCACAAAATTCGGCGAACGAATCGCGTCCAGAACTTACCCACCGCGGCAATGTGCGCATGACTGGCAACATCGAAGGCGTGGAAGTCGATCGCCGTGACCATATGGTTCTGGATGAAGAGGGCGGCGCGCGCACTACCGACAGCAAGACACGCTATCTCTCAACCGGTGTGGCCATTTTGCTCGCGGCCGCCGCATCGCACACGGACTCCGAGCATGGCACCGTCGACAACGCCGGCGACCCGGGCGTTCGCACCGCGGCGGGTGGCTCTGGCTTCCGGTTGGTAGGTGCGCTAATTAGTTTGGGGGCGAAATCTCAGCCAGTTTCGATCGCCTTGGGTGTGTACGGCGCGTCCTCGTCGCTGTATACCAACTTCCTTTCGCGGGGCCACGAAGTCGTCTTCCCCAAAGATACG
>DATNKL010000183.1:0-4342 GCA_035603415.1 Candidatus Acidiferrales bacterium | reverse complement strand
ATTCCCGTGGACCGTGAGCCCCTCGCAAGTCCCGACACTTATGGCAACGATCGTGTGTTCGCCTATCTGCGATTGGAAACCGGCCCGGATAAATCGCAAGATGCCGCCATTGAGGCGCTCGAAGCCGCTGGACATCCGGTGGTCCGCATCACGGTCGATAATATATACAACCTTGGACAAGAATTTTTCCGTTGGGAAATTGCCACCGCGGTGGCGGGTTCCATCATTGGCATCAATGCTTTCAATCAGCCGGACGTGGAAGCCAGCAAGATTGAAACGAAGAAATTAACCAGCGAGTACGAAAAAAGCGGCAAGTTGCCGGACGAGAGTCCATTTTTTGAGGGCGACGGCATCAAGCTATATGCCGATGAAAAAAATGTGGAAGTTCTCAGAGGAATGCCGCGGCTCGCGGAAGTCTTGAAAGTGCATCTCAGCCGGCTGCACGCCGGCGATTATTTCGCGGTGCTCGGGTACATCACCATGAATGACGCGAATGAGAAAGCGCTGCAGGGGATACGTCTTGCCGTTCGCGACCGGAAAAAAGTCGCTACGGTGCTCGGCTTTGGGCCGCGCTTCCTGCACTCCACGGGGCAGGCCTACAAGGGCGGCCCCAACAGTGGCGTTTTTCTGCAGATCACCTGCGACGACGCTATTGATCTCCCTGTACCGGGGCAAAAATATTCTTTTGGCGTTGTGAAGGCCGCGCAGGCGCGTGGCGATTTTGCGGTGCTGGCCGAACGCGGGCGGCGCGCTTTACGCGTGCATCTCGGGAAAGACGTGGTCGCCGGCCTGGCCACATTGACGAAAGCGGTGAAGCAGGCCATCGCTTAGTGGAACGTTTTGCTTTTGCATAGCTTTAGGTAAATTTTCGCGGAGGCGAGAAGATGCAGCTTGGCATGATCGGGCTCGGAAGAATGGGCGCCAACATGGTCCGCCGGCTTGTGAAAAACGGTCATCAATGCGTGGTGTATGACCGGACCCCCGACACGGTAAAAAAAATCGCCAGTGAAGGCGCGACGGGCAGCAACTCTCTCGAGGAATTTATAAAAAAGCTCGAGAAGCCTCGCGCCATCTGGCTGATGGTTCCCGCCGGAGTGGTGGATGCCACGCTTAACAATCTGACCCCAAAGCTCGACAATGGCGACATCCTCATCGACGGGGGAAACTCCTATTACATCGATGACATTCGCCGCGCAAAGGAATTATCCGCAAAAGGCTTGCACTATGTTGATGTGGGCACGAGCGGCGGGGTCTGGGGACTGGAGCGCGGCTATTGCCAGATGATTGGCGGCGAAAATGACGTCGTGAAGCACCTCGATCCTATTTTCAAAACGCTGGCGCCCGGCCGTGGAAATATTGAGCGCACTCCCGGCCGCGAAAAAGCTACCGGGACCGCCGAAGAAGGCTATTTACATTGCGGGCCATCGGGCGCCGGCCATTTTGTGAAAATGGTTCACAACGGAATTGAGTATGGCTTGATGGCGGCATACGCCGAAGGCCTGAATATTTTGAAGCACGCCAACGTCGGCAAATCACATCGCGAAACAGACGCGGAAACCGCTCCCTTGCGTGACCCCGGCCATTACCAGTATGACTTCAATCTTGCGGACGTAACGGAGTTATGGAGGCGTGGCAGCGTGGTGGCCTCATGGCTGCTCGATCTGACCGCCATTTCGCTTTTGGAGAAGCCCAATCTCGACGGTTTTTCAGGGCGCGTATCCGATTCCGGAGAAGGCCGCTGGACCATTGTTGCCGCGATTGAGTCCACCACGCCGGCTCCAGTGCTTAGCGCGGCGTTGTACCAGCGCTTTTCGTCGCAGGGTGAAGACGACTTCGCCGGAAAAATTTTGTCCGCCATGCGATATCAGTTCGGCGGACACCTTGAGAAGAAGGCAGCGAAATAGTATTGAAGTCTTAGCAGCAATCGCACACTAAAAGGCAGGGCCTCGTTCATGAGCTTGAATCATCTGGATCCCAACCCGGTAGGGGCGCCCTGCGTCATGGTGATTTTTGGCGCGAGCGGCGACTTGACCAAGCGGAAACTAATTCCCGCGCTCTGCAACCTGGCGAGCGACGGGCTGCTCTCCAAGCAATTCGCCATTGTTGGTTTTGCGGCCAACGACTACACCACCGAAACGTTTCGCAAGATGTTGACAGACGAGATTCCTAAATATTCGGGGGTGCCTATCGATCAGAAGCTGTGGAATTGGTTCACTGAGCGTATTTATTACGTGAAGGCCGATTTTCAGGATCCCCAGGCATACCAGCGGCTCAAGGACCAAATTGAGGAAGCCGAGAAGCAGCACAATACTCTCGGTAATAAATTTTTCTATCTCGCAGTGGCCCCCAGGTTTTTCTCACCGATTGCCAAGCGTCTGGGCGAGGCTGGACTTACCAAAGAAGAAGACGGCCATTGGGCTCGCGTGATCGTTGAAAAACCTTTCGGCCACGACCTCGAGTCCGCAAAACAGCTGAACCAGGACCTGAAACAAGTCCTTACCGAGAACCAGATTTACCGCATCGATCATTATCTTGGAAAAGAGACCGTTCAAAATCTGATGGTCTTTCGTTTCTCCAATAACATTATTGAACCGCTGTGGAATCGGAATTACGTCGATCACGTGCAAATCACCGCCGCGGAAACCGTCGGTGTGGAACACCGCGGCGGCTTTTATGAAACTGCCGGCGCGCTTCGCGACATGGTCCCGAATCATCTCTTCCAGTTACTGACCATGACGGCTATGGAGCCGCCTATTTCCTTCGACGCCGATGAAGTTCGCAACAAACAGGCTGAGGTGCTCCACGCCATACAGCCGTTCGGTCCGGAGGAAGTCCTGACCTGCATGGTGCGCGGACAATACGGCGAAGGCTCCGTTGACGGCCAGCGCGTGATCGGCTATCGCAGCGAACCGGATGTCGCACGCGATTCGAACACCGAAACATTTGTGGCCTTGAAGCTGCAGATCGATAATTGGCGCTGGGCCGGTGTTCCGTTTTATTTGCGGACCGGAAAGCGCTTGGCACAACGCGAGACCGAAGTGGTGATTCAATTCCGGCGCACGCCGTTCGTTTTATTTCGCAATACCAGCGTGCGCAATCTGGAGACGAATCGTCTGGTCGTTCACATTCAACCGGATGAGGGCATTTCTCTCAGCTTCGGCGCCAAAGTTCCCGGCTCGATTATGAAACTCGGCCTCGTCAATATGGATTTCGATTACGCCACTTATTTCGGATCGGAACACAGCACCGGTTACGAGCGGCTGCTGCGCGATTGCATGGTCGGCGACGCCACCCTTTTCCAACGCGCCGACATGGTGGAAGCCGGTTGGAGCGTCATTCAACCTATCCTCGATGTATGGCACGCCTTGCCGCCGCGCGATTTCCCCAATTACCCCGCGGGATCGTGGGGACCTCACGAGGCTCGCGAATTGCTGGAACGCGATGGCCGCGAATGGCACAACGCCGGCGACGAAGGTCTGGGCCGGCGCAACCGCACGAACGATCGTACTATCCCAATTGACCGTGTAGGAATCGCGTGATGCCAGCCGCCGCGCCACAACGTGAAGTTTATATTTTGAAGGACAACGCTGCCATCGCCAGGCGCGCGGCGGAAGAGTTTGTGAAGATGGCGCAATCGGCCGTTAGTCAGAAAGGATCTTTCACGGTCACGCTATCGGGCGGCTCGACGCCGAAATTACTTTATTCGCTGTTGGCTACCGACGCCGATCTGCGCGCCAAGGTTCCCTGGGATAAAATGCAGTTGTTCTTTGGCGATGAACGTCACGTGGGACCGGATGATGCGCAGAGCAATTTCAAAATGGCTTCGGAAAGCATGATTACGAAGGCTCCGCTGAAACCAGAACAAGTGCACCGCATGAAGGGGGAATATCCCGACGCTGAGCGGGCCGCCCAAGAGTACGAACAAGAATTACGCACGCATTTCCGTGTTAAAGATGCGGAGTTGCCTCGACTGGATCTGGTTTTAGCGGGCATGGGCGACGAAGGCCACACGCTCTCGCTCTTTCCGGGAACGAAAGCGCTGCATCCTCAGGGACGCGCGGTAGTTCGCAACTGGGTCGGTAAACTGTATACCGAGCGCATCACCATGACCGCGCCGCTAGCCAACAATGCGGAGATGATTCTTTTCATGGTCGCAGGAAAAGAAAAAGCGCTGGCGCTCAAAGGAGTGCTCGAAGGTCCTTACGAGCCTGAACAGTTGCCGGCGCAATTGCTGCAGCCCACTAATGGAAAATTACTGTGGCTGGTCGACCAGGCCGCAGGCAGTATGCTTTCTAACGCCATTCGCGAATAAACAGGAGAACTATATGGCCACCAGCGCAAG
>DATNKL010000178.1:0-58573 GCA_035603415.1 Candidatus Acidiferrales bacterium | reverse complement strand
TCCGGGCGCTAGATACGTTCCGCGTTTTAGGGATCGAATTTGTGAGCCTGTCAGAATCACTGGACACGGCGACACCAGCAGGCCGCATGGTGTTTACCGTCCTCGGAGCTGTCGCAGAACTTGAGCGGTCACTTACTGCAGAGCGCGTCCGAGCGGGATTACGAAATGCGCGGAGCAAAGGAATTCAGCTTGGCCGACCAGCGATGAATCTTGATCGCGCCAAGATAGCTCGTTTGCGCGCGCAGGGAAGCTCATTGCGAGAGATCGCGACAGAGTTAGGCTGCTCCCATGCGCTTGTTCACAAATCCCTCGCGAATTCGCATCCAATCCGCGATGAAAAAGAAGGAGGTTAAAGAGCCCAGCTAACGCGGTCACAAATCATCAGTTAAGAAACCGCGGATCTCACCATCTAGCGAATAGCGTACCAGCGACCTTCAATGTCTCTATCCCCGAAACAATCCGTACAAATTCCGCGAACTATAGGAGCAACCCAGGCATGAATCACCCCGCCGAAGCCCAGCAAGCCAATCCTCCCAGCGCTATGCCGATGGAGATACTCACACCCGAACAATTAGCCGAACGCCTGCAAGTGAAGCGCTCATGGATTTACGAGCAAACCCGCTATCGCGCAGACGTGCGCAATTCCGATCCCCTGCCATTCATAAAACTAGGGCTTTATTTGCGCTTTGATTGGCGGGATGTGCTCGCTTGGCTGGAAAGGCAGAAGCACGCTCGGAATTGACCAGGCGATTTGCCCCCTGTCAGCGCGAACATCGTTCAACGCTTCTTTTTGCTTGGAGCGGCTTTCCTTTCCAATCTAGCGATTTCTTTCGCAAGACCCCTAGCGGCGTCCCTCAAGCGCCCGGCACCTGCCATAGCGCTAAAGCCGGGGCCGGTCTTTGGCTTGTAGTGGACTAGTCGCCCATTTTTGTTGCGGTAATTTATATCTGTTGGCACGTAGTTGATATTGAGTGCAGCCTCAGCCATTCGCTCACCAACAAAATTGGCTCTTTCCCGCAGCCTTATTTTTTGTGTTGCGTACAACTTAGAAAATCCATGCACAAATAAAATCGGCGTAGTGGTCTTCTGTGCGCGCGCCCAACTCCAAATCTTGATGACATTTGCGGCGGGGTCATCCTTTTTGAGTTCGGCTTCAATCAACACGCGGGGTCGCTCACTTCTAGTCCTGCCAAGTCAACTCTCCAAGGCATGCCCTTTGGATGCCAACCAATCTTCCATGTTAAATTTGGCGCACTCTTTTCCAGCGCTCTTTTCATGTGTCTATCAAAATTTGCCGCGAAAGTCATGAAAACGAACCTTCCTTCCAAAAATGATGACGGGTACGGTCCGGGGAATGAAATCATAGTTACACAGAAAACTCAATTGAGGTGAGGTTGTGAAATACATCTCGACCAAATCTCTCCGCAGCTCTGATGTGCCCAGTCAGGAAGAGGCGTGGTGCGCGATTGAGCAGTTTGCCTTGACCTTCAAGGGGTACGACTGGGCCGGGAGTTTCGAAAGATGTGCAGATTTGGCGAACTCTACTCGGAGAATGTATGACAGCTCACAGGAGCGTTGTCTGCCCAGATTAACTTTGGACGAACTTCGGGCTTGCTTGTATTTTGAGCAACGGCGTTCTCATCACTCCGATTACATCCCGGAAGGCGAAGGCTTGCTTTACGTTAGAGCACTGTTGGAAGGTATTCGGAAAGGACTCACCACCAGAGAACTGCATGATACCAATTAGTAGCGCAAGATATTCCCTCGATACGGCGAAATTCTACATCACGGGCTTTCGGCGATTCATTTTCTTTGAAGGCGGTTCTTCCAGGCTCGGGTAAGACTCGCGCATTGACACCGAATTAGACTTCCTGGTATACGATAAGTATGCGAATGGGCAGACCTCCAAAACCGCCCTCAAAAGTACGCTCTCTTGTAATCCCGCTCCGGCTCACACGCGCCGAATGGCGAGAATTACAGAAGCGTGCCAAAGAAAGCGGGCTTCCGGTCTCAGAGTACATTCGCACGAAACTCAACCTGCAAAAGGAGAATGAGTGAAAACACAAAACGGCACTATCAAACGAATAGGAAAGAGTTGGTACGGACGTTGGCGAGAGGACGCGATTGTGGAAGGCAAGACTCAGCGAGTGCAGCGGTTTGTGAAGCTCGCGGAATTTGATGATCGCTATCGCGCAAAAGCGGATGTACGTCCACTACTCGCTGAGAAACTTCGCCCGTTAAACGAGGGCCGAACGGATGCGCGCGGCACTCTTACGCTCGCGCTTTTCGTCGCGGAGTTTTACGAGCCATACGCTCGGGAGAACTTTAAGCCATCAACCATTCACGGCTACACAAAACTCTGGCGAGACGCACTCTGCCCACGCGTAGGCGAGATTCGACTGCGCGACTTCAAAACGGTTGATGCCGCGAACATGCTCACGGCATTTGCCGCGAAAAGTTGGGGGCGGCGCTCGCTCCAACACGCGAAATCCTTGCTGAGCGGGATTTTTACCTACGCCAAAAACTTAGGAGTGCTGGACGGAATCAATCCCGTACAGGGCACGCTCATCCCTCGTAAAGCCGCTGCTCCCGGCGAGACGCACGCTACCACGCCAGAGGAAGTCCTTACGATCCTAGAAGTACTCGAAAAGGCGAAGGACATATCCGAACACAAGAGAATCCAGGCGCAAGTTGCTATCGGCTTAGTGTTCTTCGCTGGATTGCGACCGGGCGAAGCTCGCGGCGCTAGGTGGGAAGATTACGACGGCAAAATTCTGACCGTCAAACAAAGCGTATGGCGGAAGCACACAACCGATCCTAAAACAGCGAGTGCTGCAAAGCCCGTGCCGGTTATCGAGCCGCTGCGCGAGCTGCTAGCAGAGCTGCGAACGACGGAAGGTAATCCACAAACCGGGCCGATCTTACGCGGTGATTTGGGCCGACCACTTAACCTGGACATGCTGGCAAAGCGCGTTATTCGGCCAGCCCTTCGCAACAAAGCGAACTATCCCAATCCAGAAGCCGAGCTACTAACATGGCATGGCTACTACGCTTATCGGCGTGGAATCGCGACACTCGCAAATACTGTCTCGCGCGATCCGATGGCCGCGAAAGGTTTGCTGCGTCATTCGAGCGTGAACACAACCCTAACCCATTACATCAAAGACGTTCCCGCAGTAACCGAAAACGCGATGAATCAGGTTGAGCAGCTATTCACTCGGCTTGATAGTGGGAGTATTCAGTAAAAGCAGTTGGGATAAAACTGTGATAAAGAGCCTCGCAATCACTCGCCTGAACCGAAAGGGACTTTTCTCTAACTCCAAAGCTACTGTGCGCTTAGTGGCGGAGGAGGAGGGATTCGAACCCCCGAGACCCTTTCGGGTCTAACGGTTTTCAAGACCGCCGGTTTCAACCGCTCACCCACTCCTCCGTTTCCAATTCTACCCGATACCGAGCCGGTTGCAGGTTAGTTGTTCAATGTGTGGCGCTCGCTGGCGCGAGACTGTGAACGTTTGCGAGTGGCATAAATATCGACAGGTTTTAGAAACGCGGACTTAAATCTTCGGCGCAGCGTTCTATTCGCTAGCACGCTTGATCTCGTCGCTCAACACGACGGCTTCCGCGACTTCGCGCATGGTCTTTCTTCTTTGGCGGCTTTGGCTTTGCACGGTTAGGTAGGCTTTTTCTTCACTTAATTGCAGATCGCGCTGCAAGGTTCCTTACTTATTTTTTAGAGCAGGATCGTCAGGTCCCTGGGGCAAAGCCGGTTGCCCGGGAGCATTGCAAAGTAGGCAGGAACTTTGTGGTTCTCGCCACACGTGATGCACGATGCTTACTGCACTTTTAAAGTGCCAGCGTTGCACCAACAAGTCCAACGCAAAGAATCTATTGCCCTCATTTACCAAAATGCTGACCTGGCGGATGGTTCGGTGTCTCCGAATTGTAACTAAATGATGCACCTGCATCGTTTACAAAACTCGCGCGTCCAATACTGCTGGGTTCCCGTAATATAAATAGACAAGTTCATTCCGTATGAGGGAAAGAGATGCTTATTTGCCGGCCAACCGATCTAAGCTATTCCGACGTTACGGCGAAATCCGTGTATTCCCAGCGCCGCGAATTTTTGCGGGCCATGGGCATCGCGGGGGTCGCAGCATTTGCGGGAGCCGCAATATGGCGGCTCGGAATGCCTCTCGACGCAGTTCAGGCCACCAGTAAATTGAACATCGCCTCAAAAAGCCCTTTCAACACCACCGAAAAGGAAACGCCCTACAACGATGTCACGCACTACAATAATTTCTACGAATTCGGCACTGACAAAACGGATCCCGCCAAAAACGCGCAAAAATTCCGTACTTCGCCCTGGACTGTTTCCGTCGAAGGCGAAGTTAAAAAGCCGCGCAAATTCAGTATGGATGAAATTTTAAAGATCGCTCCTCTGGAAGAGCGTATCTACCGCCATCGTTGCGTGGAAGCGTGGTCCATCGTGGTCCCCTGGATTGGCTTTCCTTTTAATGAACTGGTCAAGCTGGTTGAACCAACTCCCAAGGCCCAGTTCGTGGCCTTCGAAAGTTTTTTCGATCCTGGGCAAATGCCGGAGGCGAAATATTCCGGGTTGGACTATCCATACGTCGAAGGTTTGCGCCTGGATGAGGCCATGAATCCGCTAACGTTGGTTGGCGTTGGCATGTATGGCGAAACATTGCCGAATCAGGATGGCGCGCCGGTGCGCATGGTTGTGCCGTGGAAGTATGGCTATAAAAGCATCAAATCCATCGTGAAAATCCGTTTTGTCGTTAAGCAACCGCCCACCACCTGGAATCGCATGGCTCCCCAGGAGTACGGTTTTTATTCCAACGTGAATCCTACTGTTGATCATCCGCGTTGGAGCCAGGCGAAAGAACGCCGGCTCGGCGAGATTTTCAAGCGCCCCACGCTGATGTTCAACGGTTACGCCGATCAGGTCGCGAGCCTATACAATGGAATGGACCTCAAGAAAAACTACTGAACCTAGATGCATGCGCTGCTAAACAGCAAGTGGAGCAAGCCGGTAGTTTTTCTGTTATGCCTGTTGCCTTTGGCGGGATTGGGTTGGCGAGCGCTTCATGGCGAGCTCACCGCTAATCCCATCGAGTTCATCACCCACGCCACCGGAGATTGGACGCTTCGCTTTCTGGTCATCACGCTGTGCGTTACGCCATTTCGCAAAATCCTGCAGATTCCGGAACTGGTTCGTTTTCGCCGCATGTTGGGCCTGTTTGCTTTTTTTTACGCGTGTCTGCATTTCACTACCTACATTTGGCTGGATAAGTTCTTCGATCTATCGGAAATGTGGAAGGACATCGCCAAGCGAAAATACATCACCGTGGGATTTTCAGCATTTTTGTTGCTGATTCCGCTGGCGGTAACATCGACTGCGGGTTGGATTAGACGTCTCGGCGGAAAACGCTGGCAAATGCTACATCGACTGATTTACTTCAGCGCGTCGTTGGGAGTAATTCACTACTACTGGCTGGTAAAATCCGCGGTAATCCGGCCGCTAACCTACGGCGCGATTGTGGCGATTTTATTGCTGTGGAGATTATTCGCTTCGCTTTCAAAGAAAAAACAATTGAGAGTTGACGCCGCCACCGTTCGGCCGGTTGGCTAAACGGTTGAGGCTCCGCTTGGCGGTTCGTTAAATTCCAAGCCCCAAAAGCGCGGTGCGGGGGTAAGAAATTCGATACCCACGCGCTGCCCGCGGTCGTTGGTTTCCCCCAAAAAAACCACGCGGCACTCTTGTTCTTCCAGTGTCTCCGGATGTGTGAGCACCAGCATTGCGCCGTCATCGATCTCGTGTTTGAGAATCAGCAATCCGCCCTGGCCGTTTACCACCAGCGTTTCACAGGTCTCGCGGAATTTTTTCCCATTATGGGCGCGGCCCTGCGCCTGCACCCGCATTTTATGAAACATGCGACTGCTGCGCCGTTGCGAACTTGAGGTGACTTGGCTCATAGCTAAGTCTTGAATGTCGCGAGGCGCATCGTCAATCACCCGTTCAGCACGGTGTGCCGCAAAGGCAAATGCAAAAAATGTGTGTGACTTGTACACCAACGCCTATACACCCTAGAATAGTCACTGGCATCGGATCCTTTCGACCACTTCCGCTCGCCTGCTTGCCCAAGGCCTTGTTTGTTTCTAATCTCTGCACCATGATTGGACGGACCCGTGCGTTTTGAGGAATTTTATGAATTTGGCTGAATATATTGACAGCCGTCGCGACGAACACCTGGCGGAGCTATGCTCGTTCTTGCGCATTCCCAGCGTCAGCGCGAAAACCGAGCATAAGCAGGACGTAGAGCGTGGCGCACGCTGGGTGGCCGAGAGCCTGCGAACTGCTGGTTTTAAAACGATTCAAATCGTTCCCACTAATTTGCATCCACTGGTGTACGCAGAATCTTTGGAAGCGCCCGGTAAACCCACAGTCCTGTTTTATGGCCATTACGATGTGCAGCCCGCCGAACCCCTGGACTTATGGACTTCTCCGGCCTTCGAACCTGCCGTGCGGGAGGGAAATCTTTTCGGTCGCGGCACCGCCGACGACAAAGGTCAGGTGCATATTCACCTGAAAGCGCTCGAAAGTTTGCAGAAAATAAACGGCAAACTTCCTGTGAATGTGAAGGTTCTCATCGAAGGCGAAGAGGAAGTAGGCAGCGTCAGCCTTTGGAATTATGTGCAGAAAAATAAAGAAAAACTCAAAGCCGATGCCTTGCTGGTATCCGATACTTCGATGCTCGCGAAGGGCGTGCCCTCCATCACTTACGGCTTGCGGGGCCTGAACTACTATCAAATTGAACTGACTGGCCCAGCGCGCGATCTTCATTCCGGTGTTTATGGCGGCGCGGTCCCGAATCCCCTAACTATTCTCGCGGAACTTTTCGCCAAGCTTCATGACAAGAATTTCCGTGTTAACGTGCCGGGCTTCTACGATGCCGTAGCCGCGGTTTCCAAAGCCGAGCGTAAAGTTCTTAACGCGCTGCCGTGGAAAAGAAAAGAATTTGAAAAAGCCGTTGGTGCGCCTGGTTATTTTGGCGAACAGGGTTACACCATCGTCGAGCAACTTTGGACGCGCCCGACACTCGAACTGAATGGCATCTGGGGAGGTTATACCGGCGAAGGCGCGAAAACGGTGATCCCCTCCAAGGCTTACGCAAAATTTTCTACTCGGCTGGTGCCGGATCAGGAGCCTCACAAGATCGCCAAGCTGGTCGAAAAACAGGTCCGCGCTTTATTGCCTGATACGGTGACCTGCAAATTTGAAGTTCTCAGCACCGGGAAACCATGGTCAGCTTCCTTTCAGGCGCCGATTTTCAAGAAGGCGCAAAGTGCTTTGGAAAAAGGCTTTGGGAAAAAAGCTGTTTTCATTCGCGAAGGCGGTTCCATTCCCTTCGTTACACAGATGCATGACACCTTCAAAGTGCCTTGTGTTCTGATTGGATTTGGATTGCCGGACGAAAACGCTCATGCGCCCGATGAACACATCGCGCTCGAAAATTATTTTGGAGGAATAAAGGCCATCGCGTACTTCTACGCAGATCTCGCGACGCTTTGACGTTGGCTCACTGATCGTAACAATCAACGAGCAAAATTACGCGGTCGAGAGCTTTTGGCGTCGGCCCATCGCGTAATCGCTCAACACAGCATTGGCGCTGTTCACCACTTCGAGAGCACCGGCAATCGCTTGCAAATCCTGCCCGCGCACCACGAAGTACATTTGATCTTCGCTTAGATCGGTGTACACGCGGTTTCCGATGCAACCTAAACTAAAAATTGCTCCATGCTGCAGCGAGGCCGGCAAAGCCATGCACGTCGGTCGTCCAAGCGCCGGAACGCCGCTGGCTACACCGGCTCGATTGGCAGCCTCATTCAACAGCATCGCGGATCGCGGCCGGCAAGCAAACAACACCACATCCGGTGCTACGGGAGCTTCACCGAGTGGCGAATACACCACCACCGCAGGCGTTTTCGACAGGCGCGGGATTTGCGGCACTTCCTCGGGTTTTACGTATCCCAGATCAAACATCATTTTCAAGGTGATCCCGGTTTCCTGCTCGCGTTCCGGCGAAAGCGCGATGTTATGTGTGTACGCCCCCACGGCACAATTAAAATGATCTTCCGGCACGGTGTAAAAGGTTTTGCCATCCGCTGCGAGACGCCAGAAGCTGCAGCCCGAAGGTTCGCTGCCCTCAAATTGTTTCACGCCGTCGGGCGCCCGCTCGAGATAGGTCACAGCCACCGGCCTGCGCTCAAGTTTCACCGCGCTCACGAATCTCGTTTCCAGCACGCTCCAATTTCTAGCTTCACTCACGAGCGGTCTCCGTGGAAATGTTTTTGCAGCATAGCACAGCGACGAATTTCATTCTGGGACCATTCAACTGACCCGAAACCCTTGTTTTATGCGGTTATTCACATGCGAAACGAGAAAAACATGCTTTTTATCTGCATTTTTCCTCATTTCCTCTTGCGTTCCGAGGACAGCTTGGCTATAGTGCCCAACGGCCCGGACTTTTTTCCTTCGCTGTTCAGGACAAAAGGCTCACAGCCAGCCCCCGGTCAACTCGGGAAGAAACGAAAAAGGAACGAAAAAATCAGGAGGATAAGCAGACTAGATGGCAGCCAAGCCTTTGAGCAAAACGAAGATCGTTTCACACATGGCCGAGAAAGTCGGCACATCAAAAAAGACCGCAGTACAATTCTTTGAAGAGTTATTCAAACTAGCAGTGAGAGAAGCAAAGGGCGCCGCCGGGAAATTTGTCATCCCCAATATCGGCCGAGTAGTAAAGGCACATCGCAAGGCGCGCCTTGGCCGTAATCCTCAGACCGGCGAGCAGATTAAAATCAAGGCTAAGACGGTTGTTCGTTTGCGTCCGGCCAAGGCGTTTAAAGACGCCGTCCTGAAGTAGCTCCCGACCTAATTCCAGAATCGACAAGCAACGGTCGAAAAGTTCGTTGCTCATCGGCTGCGCCCGGGGATCCTGCGGTCGACAACAGTTACGGCCCACATCAATCCTTGCACGGTTCAAAGTTCGGGACGAAGAAATCTCCGGTCGGTGGCCAGGGCCATAACCGGAGGTTTTTTTGTTGAGTGAGTAACGGAAAAGTGCGGCGCTATACTGGTGCGCACTTGGCGTCAGAGCGTTTTCACGTACGCCACCACATCCTTGATTTGCGCGGGTTCCAGCACTTCTTTGAAAGGTGGCATCAAGGTGTCGCCATTTTCGATCCACGTTTTCAAGCTCTCATCAGTGACTTTGTTGTTGTTCACCGTGAACGTTCCGCGTTTTGAAATGCCTTTCAATCCGGGCCCGATTTTTTTTGCGTCGCTATCGGCATAGTGGCACACGGCGCATTTCGTATCGAAAGTTTCCTTACCGCGCGCCGCAGCCGCCGAGTTCTTACCGCCTCCCGCAGGGCCTGCCTTTTTCTTCGGCTGTTCCTGCGCGAACGCAAGTCCGCAGAGTCCCAGCGCCGCAATCCCAACAAACAAATGGTTACTCTTCACGCGTCCCCCATTTTCCTGGTGAATTGACTGAGCCCTATTTTGTCCTTTTATTACTGTTAATTCCAGTTCCTCACTGTAACCCGTCACAAAGTACAGGTAGCCCCTTCGAGGCCTCTGAACTTTTGTACTTTTGACGCTTATCTTACCGTGTGCTAACAATCAGAAATCATGAGTCAGGAAACTTTAACGCGTGCGTGGGAACTTTTGCAGGATGCTTATCAAGCTCAAATGGAAGGCGATTACGACCGCGCTGTAGAGCTTTACAAAGCTTCTCTCGAATTGCATCCCACCGCGGAAGCCCACACATTTCTAGGTTGGGCTTACCATTTTCAAGGCAAATTGGACGAGGCCATCGCGGAGTGTCGCACGGCCATCGATATTGATCCCGAATTCGGAAATCCCTACAACGATATTGGTGCGTATCTGATCGAGTTGCGCCGCTTTGATGACGCCATCCCGTGGCTCGAGCGTGCCATCGAAGCCAAACGATATGAGCCCCGCCATTTTCCTCACTACAACTTAGGGCGCGCCTATCTTGGTAAGGAGATGTACGCGAGTGCGGCTCGCTGTTTTGAAGAAGCATTGGAAGTTGAGCCCCGCTACCGATTGGCCCGCGAAGCGTTGGATTCGCTGCGCCGCCTAGTGAACTAATTTTTTTCAGGACTCGAAGCAAAACCTGGAAAATGGATTTATGGCGCAGCCGCAACTGAGCCTGGCTTCACGATGCGATCATATATATAAAGCAACAGCGCAGTGAGCACGCCAATCCCGGTCACCACCCACCAGATTCTTTGCGGCTGATGTTGCACTTCGCCAAAATGGTGAAGCAACAGCCCTCCGAGCGGCCCAGCGATCAGCGAACCGATGCCAATCGGCAAAAACGCAAATCCCATATATGTGCCCTGCTGGCCAGCAGGCGCAAGCCGCGAGATGTATTCGTAATATCGCGGCGATTGGATGATTTCCCCGAGAGAAACCGCAAAGAGCGTGACGACCGCCATCGCTGGCGTGGGACGCGCAATCAGAATTACCCACGCCAACGCGGACACTAAGGTTCCCAAGGTGATGGCTCGGAAGGCGGCAACTCTTTTCATTACAAAACTCATCAACAATTGCAGTGCAATCACCGTGAGTGGCCCGGTGACCAGCATCAACTCCGTGTCGCTACTGGAGTTCACGTAATCATGCATGTAAATCGGCAGAATTATGAACTCCTGCCAGTACACGATCCAGTAGCCGGAGAAAATCAAAAGAAAAATCATGAATTGCGGGTTGCCAAGCACCGTTACAAAGTTTCGCCACGCTGCGCCCGCGCTGGCGGTTTGTACTTCATTAGACTGCCGAGGTTCTTTGAACAGCAACAAAACCGCAAAAAACATGAGAAATACACTTAACGCCGCAACACGAAATACACTTTCCACGCGCAGGTGTTGGTGTACCCAGGACGCGACGTAGGGGCCTGCCGCGCCTCCGATATTCACCAGCGTGTAATAAATGGAGTAGCCGATGGTGCGGACGTTTTCTTTTGACGCGCGCGCCGTTGTTCCCACCACGCAGGGTTTGACCAACGCAATCCCCAGCGCCGGCAGCATCAATACAAAACCCACCAGCAACCACAGCGGCACCGCGGCACGCACTGGCGCGAGCCACGGGGAGCCCAGCGAGCCCAGCAAAAAGTACGAGCCGCTTAAAATGAGATACGCCAGCGAAAGCGATCGCCGAAAACCCAAGCGATCAGCCAAGGTTCCCCCAAATGCGGCGAGAAACCACACCAGGCCGCCAAACAATCCGGTCAGGCTGCTGGCTTGCGC
Organism: Candidatus Acidiferrales bacterium; assembly: GCA_035603415.1. Classification (GTDB taxonomy): domain Bacteria; phylum Acidobacteriota; class Terriglobia; order Acidiferrales; family UBA7541; genus Acidiferrum. The sequence continues at coordinate 47,221 of DATNKL010000178.1, read as the reverse complement.
GGCGGGAAAACTCAGCGTCTCGTGCAAATAACGCGCCAGCGATGCGAACGCCGCATAGTAAGAAAGCCGTTCGAATAATTCGCTGATGTTCGCTACCCAGAATGGGCGTTCGAATCCGTCGCGGATTTCTTTCAGCCGCCCGCCAAAACTCATCCGTCCCCCTGCGCGAGCTCAATTCGCAAACGCGCCGCGATTCTAATAGAATGCCGCTGCTTTTAACACCGCGTTTCGTCGCGCGACAAAGTACTCCTTCCATCCTATAGATTCCTAATACCACTCTATTTCGTGAGGGGAAATCTGAACAAAAAGTAGGGTTGGCGAGCATGCGAGTTTGAAGCATCATGGTGTGGGGCATCTTTGGGAGGTAAAAGTGAAGGTAAAAAGCTACGCAGTCCGCAAAGCTACCGCCATTCTGGCGGTGGCATTTTCTGCTTCGATATTTTCTATCGGCGCTCTTTCCATCCGCGCTCAGAACAAGGTGATGGGCGAGGTCAAGTTCGAAGGCACGACAAAAACAGAGAAGGACGCTGGAGTGTGGATCGACGGAAATTACGTCGGCTATTTGAAAGAACTAAAGGGTGACAAAAAAATCATGCTGTTGCCGGGTGAGCACGAAGTAATCGTCCGGCAATCGGGTTACGACGACTTCGTGAAAAAAGTTATAGTCGAGCCCGGCCAGGTTCAAATCGTGAACGCTGTGCTGCTGAAGAGCCCGCGCGCCACCTCACCGGACATTACCGCGACTTTAAAACTCAACATCGAGCCAAAGCGCGCCGCTGTTTTTCTTGATGACAAATTCGTGGGCCACGCCAGCGAATTTGGCGGAAAATTCCGTTCCATGCTCATCAGCCCTGGGAAACACCGGATAAAGGTCGAATTGCCCGGCTATCGCACCTATGACACAGAAATAAATCTACTGGCCGGACAAAAAACCGAGGTAAAGACCATTCTCGTGCCGGGAAGTATCGAGCAAGCTGGCCCACTTATCAAAAAACCCGATTGATCCTGTTGTTCGCGAACAACGTGGGGATTGAATTGACGGCCAGCGGCAGCGTTAGCTGGCCGTTTCTTTTCCTGAGAGCAATGTTCTAGCGTCAAACAACAAGCTTGAGCACGTGAGCCCCGATTCCGCTTTTTGCAGCTCAGAGATATCCAGCGGCAAGACCGTGAATCCACGCGCCTCGATTCGCTTGCGCGTCAATGGAAAAGACGCCGGCAAAATTATCGTGTCGCCAAAGGCCAGAGCGTTCGCCGCATGCGGCTCCTCCGGCGCAACATCAATCCACTCAAAGCCGGGCATGCAGGACGCATCAAACCATTTCCGATTGGCAAGGAGTGTATCGCGCCCAAGAAACGTCACCGCGGATTTGAGATGCAAGCATCCGGTCACCCGCACGGCCGATACGGTGTAGCCATAATCTCCGACGATCGATTGCAATTGGCGGATGCCCTCTTCATTGGTGCGCTTAGACAGCCCCGCAAAAAGGTGACGCCCGACGCGCAAAATATCGCCGCCCTCCGCTGTGCCGGGCAACCGCACATGTTTTAATTCACGAAACGGCGATAATACTTTCGCTAACGAAGCGGCTTCTGCGCGTCGCGATTCCGTACCGAGTGGAAAAATCAATGCTACCTCGTCGAGCACCATCGCGGGATCTTCGACGAACATGGAATCCGCAAGGGCCGGTTCAGGGGGAAGCGAAATCATTTTGACCCCAAACTTCTCGAGTGCTTGCTCGTACGCTCGATGTTGCTCAACGGCCTTTGCCAAATGGATTGGCGCACGGACTAAGTAGGTCAGCTCACAATTTACTATCGCCGGGCTGACGCCACGCGTGATCGCGGTAAGCATAACCACGGAAGTGTACACGGATTAGAAATGAGCGGCACTACCGTAAGAAGGCGAGCGGATCGTAAACAAATCTGCCCGGTACCCGTAAGGTTCCCGAGGTCAGGAAGAACTATTCTTACTATTGCCAGGGACTGGCGGGAGCAAAGTGTGAAATCCACAATCGAGTCAGGCCTGCGCCTAGCAGTATTCCTGCCAGCAGCAGGCCGATTATCACCGCCACGTTCCACATCGCCGTCTTCGCCCTGTCGTCGCGGTTCTCAGAAAACTTTGCTGGTAATTTTCCTGGTTCAGAAACAGAAGTGGTCACTGTCTTTGGCGTCGCGGATATTTCCGGCTGCACCAACAGGCAATAGCCTTTTCGCGGAATCGTCTCGATGTAGATGGGCTTGTCCGAGGAGTCTCCCAGCGCGAGTCTTAACTTGTTAACGGTGGTGTTAACGTTCGCGTCGTAATTGACGTATGTTTCCGCAGGCCACAGTCGCTGGCGCAGTTCTTCCCGGGTAACCACTTCGCCGGGCTTCTCAAGCAGCGTCATCAGTACCCGGTACACTTTTCCTTGTAGTTTTAGCTTCTCACCGTTCTTCGTAATTTCCTGGCGTTGTTGGTCAATTTGAAATGGGCCGAGGCGGATATAGCGCCCTGTCGAGAGCGGGCTGCTCTCCGTGCCAGTCGGATCGTAGCTTGCCTGCATGGGAACCACTCCGGTTGTCATCGACATCACCCTTGTTACATATAGACGTAGCGCGGCGCGTTTTGTTTTAGATACGCGCCATTTTCAATAAAGTTCCCATACCTCCAATAAACTGCGACGCGAATAGCGCGCTTTCGTCGAGAAAGTAGAAACAATCTACTCACTGGCCGCACGATTCATCTAAAGTTTAGAAATGTTACAAACATATGAGATCGCGGTGAATGCTTCGGCTATGCCATTGCTCGGAAATCCACGTTTAAAGGGCTATGTTCCACCATTGAGGAAGGCACAGATCAGAACGAGGTATCACACGAAGGATTGGCCGACGGGCAGGGTGCTGCACAAAAAACTTAAGGCAAATCCAAGTCCAGGGCGTAAATGTCCGTAAGCCCGCGCTCTACCGTTACATACAACCAGCCTTTGGCATCTAGCCCATTGAACAAGTAGTGCGCCGGGCTTTGCAGAACATCCCCAAAACCGTAAACCCGCTGTGGCGGGCCGCCCACCACCTTTACGCGGTAGACCGACTGTTCCTTTTCAAGTTGATCCTGGAAAACAATGGACTCGCCGTTATCCGACCAATATGGAATACCGATCAGACCGCCTTCCGCCAAGGAACTCCATTTCTTGGTCTGAAAATCGTAGAGCACCAGACGATGCTTGCTCTCATCCAGGGCCGCGATATACCGGCCGTCTGGAGACCATCGCGGTTCGGCAAATCCGCGGGAATCCGGCAATAAAGTAAAGTCGCCCGTCTGCGGCTTGAACAAATAAATCCCAAACTTTGGCGGGATTTTTACATCCCGCATACTAACCACAATTTGCGTCTCGTCCGGAGACCAATCTGCTGACGCCCCCTCGCGTCCTTGCGGCAACACCGCGCGCAAGCCTCCTCCATCTGACGACAAGATATAAATTTGTCGTGCGTGGCCCGGTTGTACGCCCGTGAATAAAATTCGTTTTCCATCACGGGACCATCGTGGCGCGGACGCCACCAACGGCGCATCCGTCAATCGCAATTGTTTCTTGGCATCCATCCTGCTGAGCCACAGCGCCCCGCCTGGCCGGTCTACATATAAAAGCGATTGGCCTTCCGGAGAAACTACCGCTTCATCAGCCCGAAGGTTCGGCATTAAAAACACCGAGTCATTCGTTTTTGGATCAATCTTCTTCAATTCGCGATGCGATCGTAAGCTGAACGCGAACACCCGCGAACCTGTTTGAGCTGGGATCGAAACGTTCAGCGAATCGGGCCCACGCGTCATTTGCACCGGGCCTTGGTTTGTCCTCCGGAACCAGTTCCACGTTTCGCGCATGCCCCACAGATTGCACTCGTCATTTTGGCACCCGGAAAACAAGAAGTATTTTCCGTCCGCCGTCCACTGACCGGAAGATTGGGAAACCGGTTGCGTTCCGGCGGCAAAAATGCGATGTAACTTGCTGCCGTCGGCATTCATCTCCCAAATGGAAGAGCCGTTGCCTCCTACGTTCTCACTGTGGAATCGAATCGCTTCTCCATCTGCCGACCACGCCGGCGCGTGAGGCCGCCCATTGGGCCGCGCAATCTCGTGAAGTTGAGTTCCATCAGGGCGCACCGTGAACAGGCTTCGCTCATGCACGAAAACAATCTGGGCGCCATCGGGCGACCATGCTGGATCACGCCCGGTAGCGTCCCCTAATCTCCGTGGCGCGCCTCCCTGCACCGGCCACAGCCAAAGAGTCATTTCGTCATCGGGGCGAGTAAACTCTCCGATTAGAAACACGGAATGGTCAGGCGAAATCGCGAATAGCCGGGTGTTGGCAAATGGCGCCGCGACCACTTCCGCGTTTCCTCCTTCGACCGAGGTTTGCATCAATTGCCAGCGCTCACCAAAGCGCTCCCGGAAAAAAATCCGGCTACCGTCCGAAACGATGCCGCCGGTCTCGTCAATGTCTCCAGCATTGGTAATGCGTACTGTTCGTTGCACGCTGGGGTGTGGAACCGGATAAATGATGAAGAAGAATAGCCAGGAGCCAAACACTATGGCGAGTGTCAATAAGGTTATGTCCCACCATCGTCTGGCACTCTGTTCTTTCCGTCGTTCCCTTTGCAGTTCCGCAGCTCGCTCCGCGGAAAACTCCGGCTGCATCGAAAGGTGAATTTCCACCGCGTCTGGGTCCGTCGCTGTAACGGACGGCTTGACGCTTGTGACGTTCACGCGAGAGTGAATCTGGTGTACTGGAGCCAGGAAACGGTAGCCTTGGCGAGGTACGGTTTCGATGAAGCGTGGGTTCTCGGCATCGTCCTGCAGACAGGAGCGTAATTTCTTGAGCGCGGCATTCAGGCTGCCATCGAAATTAACGTGCGTGCCCTCTTGCCAAAGGGCCTGGCGCAGTTCCTCACGGGTGACGATCTCCCCGGGCCGCTGTAACAGGATTGTTAGAATGCGAAATGGCTGGTCTTGGAGCTTCAGGCGCGTGCCTTGGCGGGTGATGACCCCCTGAACAAGGTCCACGTCGAACAGTCCAAAGCGCACGCCGAGTGTCGGTTGAACTTCCGGCTCCAAAATGCCGCCTTATAAAACCACCGGGAATATAGCATAATGGCTGGGTCATTGAATACAGTAACTTACTTATTCGTGGAGGTTTATTGAGTCACAACAGTTTCACGCGGAGGTCTTTTGACATTCGCCTTTTCCTCGCGTATCTATCCGCTGTCAGGGGACCACTTCTGAATCACGTGGTCTCTGTAGTCCTTTTAAGTCGATAAGGAGGCCTTCAGAGAAAAATCTGTAAGCCCATAGTCCCAAGAACCATCGAATCCCCGCGTCCAATATGAACCGTTCGGGCCAAAAAGTCTGGATACGAGGTGTTCATATTGGACGCGGGCTTCGATTCTCAACCCTCCTCTTACGACGTACTTCCCCCTTCACCAGTTCACAAAACGTAGCCGTTATTGTTTCGCGGAGATCGCTCCTACCCCTGCCGGCAGCGTTGAAATCTCCACGCTCGAAGGATAGCTTTTGGAACGGTAGACATGCTGTGTGGTCGCTTGATAATCGCTGGCCTTAGCTTCAAAAATATTAGGGACAAATTTCTGAGGGTTGCGATCATAGAGCGGGAACCATGAGCTTTGCACCTGCACCATGATGCGGTGTCCCTTCTTAAACACATGATTTGCGGTGTGCAGATCAATCGTGAACGGGGCGACTTGACCGGCTTGCAGAGGCGCCGCCTTCTCCATTGATTTTTGGAAGCGGCCGCGAAAAATCTCATCCGAGATCATTAGTTCATAGCCCGAAAGCTTCCAATCCTGTGAATATTTTTCAGGGTAGACATCGATTAGTTTCACGACCCAGTCACTGTCCGTGCCACTCGTCGAGGCGAAAAGCTTGGCGGTCACATTCCCCGCAACGATCAGGTCCTCCGTTAATTCTCCGGTTTGCCAGGTTAGAACGTCCGGGCGCTCATCGACAAAGCGCTGATCTTGCACCAGCCAAGTGTACCAACTTCCCGGATGATCCTCGGGATAGGTGCTGTCCACCGGGCGATGCCGGTAAGGCACCGGATGCGCGGGGTCGCTCATATAGCTGTCGAAGTCGTTCGAGGAGTCGGATTGCGGAACCTCAAAGGACAACGCGCCATTTTCACGGAAATACAGACTCCGCGGCTTTGCCGCTTTGGGCGGCCACGAATCGAAAGTGGTCCAGATGTTAGTGCCGGTCTGGAAAAGTAACGCTTCCTTGAGTGGCAGTGTTCCCTTGTCCTTCAACCAATAGGCGAACCATGGGGCCTCCACTTTCTGACGAAAGAAAACAGCGGTGTCGCTTCCAAACGGTATGGCTCCGAGCGAATTTCCCGGCCCATGCCCCCATCCGCCATGATTCCATGGGCCCACTACTAAGTAATTAAGATGTTTGGTGTCGGATTTTTCCAGATTTTCGTAAGTGAACATCGGCCCGTAAAAATCTTCCTGGTCCCACCATCCGGCGACGTTCAAATCTGGCACCGTGGTTTCTTTCAGCCCGTATGCAACAGCATGTTTCTTCCAGAACTCGTCGTAATCATTGTGGGCCACGAAATCGTTCCACGTCGGAATAGCGCCGTGAAAATATTTTTCGTTCGCATTGGATAACGCGCCCAGGCGCAAATACCAGTCGTACACATCGAAGCGGTCAAATGCAAACCGGAAATTTTCATTGGAACTCTCGAGCAACGCCACATATTCGAAGCCGTAGCTCAAGCGAAACGCACCGTTGTGAAAAAAGTCGTCGCCCAGGAAGGTATCGCCCATGCAGGCCTGCTCGGAAACCGCTTTCAGCGCCGGATGCGGATGAATCATCCCCATGGTCACCAGAAAGCCGTCGTAAGAAATGCCGTCCATGCCCACGCGTCCGTTGTTGCGCGGAACATTTGTCACGAGCCAGTCGATGCTGTCGTAGGCGTCCGTGCTTTCATCCACGCCCTTCGTGTCGGAAGGGTCATGGATCGGGCGATTCATCACGAATTGCCCTTCTGATCCATAGCGCCCGCGAATATCCTGAAACACAAAAATGTAACCTTCAGGAATCATATCCGCATAGCGGCTTAACGAACGGCTGTAGCCTTTGTCGGGTGCGGAAATTCCGTACGGTGTGCGTTCAAAAATGATTGGGAAGGTTCCTGGACCTTTTGGCGTGTAAATTTCGGTATGCAGCTTGATTCCATCGCGCGCAGAAATCATTACTTCCTTTTTGTCGAATACATCTGTGTACGCGGCGGGTTTTGATTCCTGAGCCCATCCAGCAAAGGCGCCAGTAAACATCAGCAGACAGGCCAACACAATTCTGGTAGGGGATAAAGTACACAAAGATGGCATTCTCACTCCTGATCGCGGATTGGAAACAAACCTAAAGAAAGCGACAAAGTTTAACACGCACGCCTGAGAGCGACGCTCGCGAGAATTGCTTGAAGAAAATCCGGAATCGCCTAAGAGGTCCTGCAACGTTAAACTTTCAGACCGCAGCAAGATACACATAACGCAGGATGAACAAAACGGTAAGCACCCAAACCAGCGTGTTTATTTCTCGAAACTTTCCGGCTGCGGCTTTCACGACCGCGTAAGAGATAACTCCAAAGCTGAGCCCGGTGGCGATGCTGAAGGTAAGAGGCGTCACCAATATGGTGATGAACGCCGGCAGCGCCTCGGTGAACTCCTGCCAGTGAATGTGCGCGATGGATTGCGCCATTAAAACACCCACAAGAATAAGTGCGGGAGCGGTCGCGTAGGCTGGGATGGCGGTGGCCAGCGGCGCGAAGAACATGGCAACAAGAAATAACCCAGCCACCGCCACATTGCTAAGACCGGTGCGGGCGCCAGCGGCTACTCCAGCAGCGCTTTCGATGTAGCTTGTTACCGTAGAAGTCCCGGTGAGCGCGCCAAAAATTGTTCCAATGGAATCCGCGAGTAACACGCGCCCGACGCGGGGAATTTTGCCGTCCTTGCCGAAACCTCCCTGCTCGCAAACACCGACAAGCGTGCCCACGTTGTCGAACAGATCGACGAACAAAAATGCGAACAGAATTTCAAGAAAACCGAGATGGATGGCTGAGCGAAAATCCAACTGCAAAAACGTAGAAGACGGATGCGGCATTGAGAAGATCGCCGCAGGCCAACTGGAAATACTGCGAAGCATCCCGAGCAGCGCGGTGCCCACGATACCGATTAAAATGGCGACGTTAATTTTTCTGGCCATTAAAATCAGAGTCAATGCCAGCCCGAAACATGCGGTTTGCACTTCTTTATCGGCGAAGCTACCCAGGCCTACAAATGTCGCGGAATTGGCAACAATAAGTTTCGCATTACGCATTCCCACAAAGGCGATGAACATCCCAATTCCCGCCGCGGTCGAATGCTTCAGGCAATCGGGCATGCCGTTGACGATCTGCTCGCGAACCTGCGTGACGGTGAGAACCAGGAAAAGAACTCCCGAGAAAAATACCACTGCGAGTGCGGTGCGCCAGGGAACATGCATGGAAAGACAAACGGAGTAGGTGAAGTATGCGTTCAGCGACATGCCCGGGGCCAGCGCGATGGGATAGTTGGCGTATAGCCCCATCACCAGCGTGGCGACCGCGGCCGACAAGCACGTTGCAAACATCACTCCATCCGCCGGCATTTCCGCTTGCGCCAGAATTTCCGGGTTCACCACGACGATGTACGCCATGGTTATAAAAGTAGTGATACCGCCAAGCAGTTCTTGCTTTACCGAGGTGTGGTTCTCGGTCAGATGGAAATAGCGATCGATCAATCATTCCCCGCTTTAACGGTAAGGACGCTGTTCGCTGCAATCACGCTTCAGTCGCAGATATTGAAATGGGCGCGCAATTTGCAAAACTGAATCTTAATAGACAATTTTGTCTGGCTTTTCCCGCCAGGCTCGAAAGGCCGCTAACGCTTCTTCGCGCATCATCTGTCGTGTTGGAATCCTGCGTTGCGCGTGCGGCAGCTTCAATTCACTGTAAATAAACGAATCATCGAAGCCTATCTCAGCCGCATCTTCAGCCGAGTTCGCGAAATAGATGCGCGAAATGCGCGCCCAATAGGTGGCGCCCAGGCACATGGGGCATGGCTCACACGAGGTGTACAACTCGCAACCGAGCAACTCGAAAATTCCGAGTTTGGTGCATGCCTGACGAATGACCAGCACTTCCGCATGCGCGGTGGGGTCGTTGGTGGAGGTGACGCGATTCACGTTCTCGGCAATAATTTTGCCGTCTCTCACGATCACAGCGCCGAATGGACCGCCGTTACCGGAGTGAACGTTCTCAATGGAAAGCTGAATGGCCCGCGCCATGAATGGATTATTCATGTTAATTTGCCGCTGGGCCCTCCCGGATTCCGGTAAATCAAAATTATGGTGCGTTCGGGGGCGCCGGCGAAATTCCCTGGCACCTCTTTAGCGCAGCAAGTATAAGCCCGAGACGCAAGTTGGTCGGTTCGAATTATCACTTGCTGGCATTTGAAAAACTGCAGATGCCCTCAAGCCAGTTACTTTAAACTGAAAGCAGATAGCAACGGAGCTTCGCTGCGTACATGGATTTGCAAGCCTTCCTTTCCCGGCGCGTCGTAACCCCTGAGGGAATTCGTTCGGCCGGCGTGCTTGTCGAAGGAGAAACAATCCGCGAGATAATAACGCTCGATCAAGTTCCGCCAAGCGCTAAGATCGTCGATTTTGGCGATGCGGCCATTCTGCCCGGACTTATCGACGCACACGTCCACATCAATGACCCGGGCCGCACAGAATGGGAGGGATTTGAAACCGCCACGCGCGCGGCGGCTGCGGGCGGATTTACCTGCGTAGTGGACATGCCGCTGAATTGCGTGCCCGCCACTACTAGTGTGGACGCGCTAGAAGCCAAGCGGGCTGCGGCGAAAGGCCAGTGCTGGGTGGACTGGGCGGCCTGGGGAGGAGTGGTGGCTGATAATCAACAGCACATCATCGGGCTTGCAGGCGCGGGAGTCCGAGGCTTCAAATGTTTCCTGGTCCATCCGGGTATCGACGAATTTACAATGGTTACCGAACAGCAGTTGCGCCAGGCCTTACCCTACGTTGCGCAAACAGGCTTGCCTCTTCTGGTGCACGCTGAGCTCCCCGATTGTATCGATGCAGCCACAGAACATTTGGAAGAAGCCGATTGGACCGAGTACCCGACCTATCTGCAGTCTCGTCCGGAAACGGCGGAACTCTCCGCGATAAAATTGCTAATATCGCTCTGTCGCGAATACAAATTTCGTTTGCATATCGTGCATCTCTCGGCGAGCCAGGCTCTTCCTGTTCTGCGCCCCGCCCGGCTTGAAGGAGTTCCTGTTTCGGTAGAGACTTGTCCGCACTATTTGCATTTTCAGGCCGAAGCAGTTTTGCGCGGAGCAACGCAGTTCAAGTGTGCTCCCCCGATTCGCGGTGCTGAAAATCGCGAACAGTTGTGGAGTGCGCTCAAGGATGGAACGATTGATCTAGTAGCCACCGATCATTCGCCCTGTCCCCCGAAAATGAAGCGCTTTGCGGAAGGGAACTTTCAGACGGCATGGGGCGGCATTACGGGTTTGTCTGTAGCGCTGCCGGTGATGTATACCGAAGCTCGCGCGCGAGGATTTTCTCTGACAGACATCGCGCGCTGGATGGCGGAAGCACCGGCAAAACTGGTTGGCTGCGAACTTCAGAAGGGAAAAATTGCCCAAGGTTACCACGCCGATCTCGTGGTCTTTGATGAGGCCAGCGAATTTCAAGTGACACGTGAGCGGCTTCATCACCGGCACGCGTTTTCGCCGTACCTGGGCGAAAAATTGAAGTGCGAGGTGAAAGCTACGTATGTTCGGGGTAGGCTGGTCTTCGCGGATAATGCATTCCACGGCAAACCAGAGGGGCGCGAACTTCCTGTTTAGCGTTCCGGATCGATGACATGAGTGACGACCGCATCGTCGGCAAACCTGTTCCGCGACTGGAAGGACGCGACAAAGTCACTGGCGCGTCTCGCTATGTCGACGATATGGAATTGCCGGGCATGCTTTACGGCGCGACCGTTCGCAGTCGTATCGCGCGCGGCAAAATAAAATCCATCAAATTTCTTCCTGCGGTGAATTGGGATGAATTTGTCGTCGTAAGCGCTAAGGATATTCCCGGGAAAAATTGTATCGCGTTAATCGGCGAGGATCAGCCCTGCCTCGCGCAAGAATTGATTAATCATCCCGAGGAACCCATCCTTCTGCTCGCGCACCCAAATCGAAATCTTCTGGCCAAGGCGGTAGAAGCTGTTTCCATCGAATATGACCCGCTTCCGCCCATCTTCACTATCGAGGACAGCGAGAAGCTTTCTGAAATTATTTGGGGCACCGACAACATTTTTAAAAGTTACCTCATTGAAAAGGGTGATGTAGAAAGCGCGTTCAAAAACGCCGACCACATTGTCGAAGCGGAATACACCACTGGCGCGCAAGAGCAGCTGTACATCGAAAACAATGGGATGATCGCGGTTTTCGATTCGCAACAAGGCATCACCGTGTGGGGCTCGTTGCAATGCCCTTACTATGTGCACAAGGCGCTCATGGAACTGTGTGGCTTGCCGGAAGATCGGGTGCGCGTGGTTCAAATGGAAACGGGTGGCGCGTTTGGCGGCAAGGAAGAATACCCTTCGATGCTGGCGGCACACGCGACGCTTCTGGCTATGAGGTCCGGCAAACCCGTGAAAATTGTGTACGACCGGATGGAAGACATGGCCGCTACCACCAAGCGGCATCCTTCGCGCACGCGTCACCGAACCGCAGTGAGCAAGGACGGGAAAATTCTTGCCGGAGAAATTGAATTCACGATTGACGGGGGCGCATATAAAACTCTAACGCCGGTGGTGCTTTCGCGCGGCGCATTGCACGCCGGTGGACCTTATTACTGGCCCAGCGTGCGCATCCGCGCCAAGTCTGTGGCTACCAATGCTCCGCCGCATGGCGCGTTTCGTGGATTTGGCGCGCCGCAATCGCTCTTCGCGATGGAGCGTCACATGGATTTCATCGCGCAAACCTTGGGTATTTCTCCCATCGAGGTTCGAAGAAGAAACTTTCTCAAGCCTGGTCAAACGACCACCACGGAACAAGTGGTACAGGAACAAATTGATTTGGGGAAGCTGCTTGATCGCGCCCTGGAGCTGTCCGATTACCGGGCAAAGAAAGAAAATTTCGCTAAGCACAATCTAAGCGCGAACGAAAAAAAAGGAATCGGCATAGCGGCTTTTCTACATGGGGCGGGTTTTACCGGTTCCGGAGAGCGTTATCTCAATTCGCTCGTTGGCGTGGAGACATGCGCAGACGGCACCGTATGCGTGTTGGTGTCGAGCACCGAATTTGGCCAAGGCACAAAAACTGTGCTCTGCCAGATCGCCGCGGAGGCACTAGGAGTGCGCTACGAAGATGTGGGGATCGCACAACCCGATACCCAGAAAGTCCCGAATAGCGGACCCACCGTGGCGTCGCGAACCATCATGGTGGTAGGAAAATTGGTTCATTCCGCAAGTTTAGCAATACTGCAGACGCTAAGGTCCGGCGGTTTACTCGGCGAAGTTTATTCGCCCGAAGAATTTCGCTCCGCCTGCCGGCAGCACGTCACGCAGCATGGAGTATTCCGTTCTCTCGCGCGCTATCAGCAAGCTGACGATATTTCCTGGGACGAAGAAAATTACCGCGGGGCCGCCTATGCCGCGTTTGCGTGGGCCGTGTACGTTGCCGAAGTCACCGTCGATCTGATTTCCTACAGCGTAACGGTGGACGATTTTGTTTGCCTGCAGGAGGTTGGCAGAGTTCTCCACCCGGTTCTCGCAGCGGGACAAATTATTGGAGGCGTGGCTCAGGGAATCGGGTTCGCGCTGTATGAAAAAGTTATTTGGGATAAAGGCCGCATGAAAAATGGACAGATGACCAACTACATCATGCCCACTTCCGCCGATATCCCCCCAATTAGAGTTTTTTTCGAGGAGTTGGGTAACGTTCACGGAGCGTTCGGCGCCAAAGGAATCGGCGAGCTTCCCATGGATGGACCCGCGCCGGCCATCGTCAATGCCATTACAGGTGCGCTGGGGGTTTCTTTTAACTCCATTCCGCTGCTGCCGGAAGATATTTTCGAAGCTCTGACAGCAAATGGTTCGCATGACAAGATGCCTGCGTTGGCGGGCACTAAATAATGAGCAACGTTTCGCAAACCGCGAGTAAATTGGATATCAGTCTGATTGTGAACAGCACGGCAGTTATCATCCACGCTTTTCCGATGGAACGATTGTTGGACGTATTGCGGATACAAATTGGATTGACGGGTGCCAAGGAAGGCTGTGGCGAAGGCGAGTGTGGTTCGTGCTCCGTGTTGGTGGATGGAGTTTTGGTGAACAGTTGCCTGATACCCGTGCTGCAAGTTTCAGGCGCACATGTCACCACGATTGAGGGCTTGGCCAATGACAGGCGTTTGCACGCGCTGCAACAGGCTTTTCTCGATTGCGGGGGCGCGCAGTGCGGCATTTGTACTCCCGGAATGATCCTTGCCGCGGTTCATTTGTTGAACAAAATCCCGCAACCCAGCAACGCGGACATTCGCGAGGGATTATCCGGCAATCTTTGCCGCTGCACCGGTTACATGCAGATTTTTGAAGCGGTCGCGGAAGCCGCGCGCCGAGGTATGGAATGAGGTCGCATCCAGGCGACTACGAACTTGTAGCTCCCAACAATCTGCCATCGGTGCTTTCGCTACTCGCTCAGCAACCAGGCGCCTGGCTGCCAATCGCGGGCGGCACCGACTTGATGGTGCAGTATGCCGCGGGCCACCTGGCCGCGCGAAAGTTAGTCAGCATTTGGAATTTGCGGGAGCTTCGTCGCATTGAAATTCTACCCGGCGAAATTCGCGTTGGTGCCGGATGCACCTATACAGATTTGATACAAAATGATGATGTGAATCGCGAATTTCAGCTTTTGACTAGCGCCGCACGCTGGACCGGCGGAGTGGCGAATCAGAACCGTGGGACGCTTGGAGGCAATATCGTCAACGCTTCCCCGGCCGCAGATTCGCTGCCCGCATTACTGGTGTATGGAGCGGAATTAATTCTTGTTTCCGTTCGAGGCGAGCGCCGGGTACTCTACGAAACCTTTCACACTGGTTACCGGAAAACGCAGTGCGCCGCGGATGAAGTGATTCAGTTCATATGTCTTCCCAGACGGTTTTCGGATTATCGTGCCTATACGCGTAAGATTGGCGCGCGCAATGCCCAGGCCATCTCGAAAGTGTGTTTGGCGGCGCTGGGCCGGAGCGCTGGAGGAGTGATTGAAGATATCCGCATGGCAGTGGGAAGCGTCGCACCGATTCCGTTTCGTTTGACAGAAACAGAAACAGTTCTTCGCGGCAAGAGCATCGGTCCAGACCTTGTTATGCTGGCAAAGGAAACCGCGGCTGACGAAATTCAGCCCATCGACGATATCCGATCCTCCGCGAGATACAGGCGCGCCGTAACGGCCAATCTTGTAGCTGAATTTCTGAATGGTTGCAATGAAGCGGGAAACAAACAGTCGCGTGTGCTGACGCGTTGGAATACTTTGTCAGCAGAGGAAGCTGTGCTTGAAATTCTGCCGTGCTGCGGTTCAAACTCCTGGGCACGACAGATGGCGGCTCTCAGACCGATTGAGGACGAAGATACTCTACTCGCTGCATCCGACAAAGCATGGAGAAATCTTAAGCAAGCAGATTGGATGGAGGCTTTCGCTCATCACCCGCGCATCGGACATGCGGTCGCGCCCTCAAGCGCTCCCGCGCGATCGGCCCAGTGGTCCAGCGAAGAGCAGCAGAAAATTGGGGCGGCTGAGGACAAAATGCTCGCCGCGCTGGCGGAAGGCAATCGAGCTTACGAGCAGCGCTTCAGCCGCATTTTTATTGTGTGTGCCGCTGGCAAATCCGCGCACGCGATCCTGGATGTTCTGCAGCGGCGCTTGCGCAACGACGAACAAACCGAACTCCAGGAGTCCGCCGAGCAACAGCGCCAGATTACCAACCTGCGCTTGAAGAAATGGATATTTGAATGAGTCGAATCTCCACGCACGTCCTCGACGTTTCGCTCGGCAAACCCGCGAAAGATGTTTCCGTGCGCCTGGAGCGGCGCGAACACTCCGGCGATTGGGTCATGTTATTTTCTTCGCGCACCGGTGATGACGGCCGGTGTGCACAATTACTGCCGCCAAACGAGAATCTCAGCGCCGGCGTCTACCGCTTGAATTTCGATACCGCGAGTTATTTTTACGCTCAGGAAATAGCAACTCTTTATCCTCTGATAGAGGTTGCCTTTCAGGTTCTCGACGGCGAATCAGAGTTTCATATTCCGCTGCTTTTGAGCCCGCACGGATACACCACGTACCGAGGGAGCTAATGGCGTGATCGTTTTGGCTGAAAATAAATATGGCAAGTCACGCGTTCGCCTGGTGCAGGTGAAGCGGCGTGGCGACCGCCACGATTTCCGCGAATGGACGGTTGAGATTCTCTTCACCGGTGACTTCGAATCCTGCTTCGTCGACGGCGACAACCGCAACATTCTTCCCACCGATACCATGAAAAATACGGTGTATTCGCTGGCGCGCGAATCTTCGCAGACGTGCATGGAGGAATTCGGCGAAGAATTGGCGGAATTTTTTCTGGACCATAATCCGCAACTTTCCGTTACGCAGGTCTTCATCTCTGAAAAAGCCTGGGACCGCGTGTTGATCGAAGGAAAACCTCATCCAACAACATTTGTGCAGTCGAGCACCGAACTCCAGACCTCCGAAACATTGCGGGCGCGCGACGGCGCATCATCGGCTTGGTCAGGACTCGAAAATCTGGTCATCATGAAAACCGCTGGGTCGGAATTTGCCGGTTTCCTGAAAGATTCGCTAACTACTCTGCCGGAATCAACGGATCGTTTATTGGGCACTGCGCTGCGCGCGCGCTGGAAATATTCGACGATGGAGGTTTCGTTTCGTACTTTGCGAAAGAGTATCCGGCAAATTTTGCTGGGCGTGTTTGCAGGACATAGCAGCAAATCCGTCCAGCACACCTTGTACGCGATGGGTGAAGCAGTTCTTCAGCAGATTCCCGAAGTAAACGAAATCGAATTGAACATGCCCAACCGGCATTGTCTGCTCGTGGATCTTTCGCGGTTTGGACAGGACAATCCTAATGAGGTATTCGTTCCCGTCGACGAACCCCATGGCTATATCGAGGCCCACATTCGCCGTCAGGATTGACTATTAATGGAGCGTTCTGTCGCCATCGCCGATCGCGCGGAAAAAGTAATAGTTCGATGCAAACGGATAGCCTCGATTACCGAAACTCCGGGCAGCACCTGCCGCACATTTCTCTCTGACGCGATGCGCGAGTGCTACCGTGTCGTGGGCGAGTGGCTGGAGGCGGCAGGAGCTGAGGTGACTATCGATGCGGCCGGAAATCTGCGGGGATTTTATTCCGCTGCGCAAAGTGATGCGCCGCGACTGCTCCTGAGTTCGCATCTGGATACCGTACCCGATGCCGGCGCATATGACGGCGTGCTCGGAGTAATTTTGGCGATTTCGTTGCTTGAGATGCTCGAGGACCGCAAGCTTCCTTTCGCCATTGAGGTCATCGGTTTTTCGGAAGAGGAAGGAATTCGCTTCAGCACGCCCTTCATCGGCAGCCGCGCGTTAGTTAGCAAGCTCGATGACGAATTACTCAATCGCGCGGACACAAATGGCGTCAGCGTTCGAACCGCTATTGAGAATTTTGGCCTCAAGCCCGCGGACATTTCACAGGCCATCGTAAAAAACGATAGTCTGGCGTATCTGGAATTTCACATCGAACAAGGGCCGGTACTTGAATCATTGGGAATCCCTCTGGGTGTTGTGGAAGGCATCGCCGGACAGACCCGGTGCGAGTTTACTTTCATCGGCCGCGCCAATCATGCCGGCACGACCCCCATGAATCTTCGCCACGATGCGATGTCAGCGGCTGCGGAATGGATCCTCGAGGTGGAGCGGGTGGCAAAAAGGGAAAAAGGACTGGTCGCGACGGTCGGTCGCATTGCAGCTACGCCTAACGCTGCAAATGTGGTCGCCGGCCAGGTCCGCGTAAGTCTCGACGTCCGCCATAAATCCGACAATGTGCGCGCCCGCGCGGCGGATTTTCTTGCCGTACAGGCCGAGGAAATCGCCCATTGTCGCGGCTTAACGGTGGAGCAAAAAGTATTGTTGAACCAGCCGGCAGTTTCCATGGATCCATTTCTGATCGATCAGATCGAGCAAGCTGCGGGAAAGGCGAATTGCAAAACGCATCGAATGGTTAGCGGCGCGGGTCACGACGCCATGATTCTGGCGGAAAAAATTCCCACCGCGATGATCTTTCTGCGAACTCCCGGCGGCATCAGTCATCATCCGTCGGAATCAGTCAGCGTCGAAGATGTGGCCAAAGCCATTGAATGCGGGACGCTTTTACTAACGCAACTGGCGGGTTCAGCCGAATTTCAAAAAAGGATGGTCCGTGCATAACCTCGGTCAAACACGCAGCTGCAAGCGACACAATTTTTTTCTTCTGACGCCCGACACATTCGTACGCACCGTACTGCCTGGTATGAAGGCCTGCGGCGCAATCGTTCACGTCAGCCCTGCGGCAGGTGCAAAATTCGCGCAGTATACCGCTGAATTCGAATCCGGAGGCGAACTTGGTAGCACGGATTCGCAGCGTTTTATTTATGTGCTGCAGGGAAATCTTCAACTTGAAATCGACGGGCGAAAGAGTGAACTGGGAGCGAATGCCTACGCCTATCTTCCCGAGACATCACAGCACCGGGTGACCGCTGCGCGCTCCAGCCGCGCTGCTGTTATTGAAAAGCCGTACCAGCCGCTGTCTACAGTTAACCCGCCGAAGTCGCTGGTTTCGACGGAAGACAAAATTTCTTCGCATGCTTTAGGAGACGATCCCAGCTTGCAGGTGAAGTGTTTGCTGCCGGATGAAATGACCTTCGATTTCGCGGTGAACACCATGGTTTATCAACCCGGAGCCGCTCTCGGCATGGTCGAAATGCATGTCATGGAACATGGACTGCTTATGCTGGAAGGCGGGGGGATTTACCGACTGGATGATTCGTGGCATGCAGTGACCGCGGGCGATTTCATCTGGATGGCGCCGTGGTGTCCGCAGTGGTTCGGCGCGATTGGAAAGACCCCGGCGAAATATTTGATCTACAAAGACTGGAACCGCCATCCGCTCGCTGGCGGGCTGCATGACTCTCGAGGTTGATAAGCATCGATTGATGTCGGAGATCGAGGAACTGGCGTTGATTTCCGATGCGGAAGCACCTGCGGTAACGAGAATTGTTTTCACGCCGACTGATTTAAGAGCGCGCGCCTGGTTCCTGACGCGATGTAAAGGAGCGGGCCTTGCGGTTCGTCAGGACGCGATCGGAAATATTTTCGCGCGATGGAACGGAAGAAATCCCAGTGCCGCAGTGGGCACCGGATCGCACATCGACGCAATTCCAAATGCCGGAAAGTATGACGGCGTGGTCGGCGTCCTCGGCGGTCTCGAGGCAATACGGGCGTTACAGCGAAGCGGTTTTATTCCCAAACGCTCGATTGAGCTGATTCTTTTTACGTCTGAAGAACCGACGCGCTTTGGCATCGGCTGCCTCGGTAGCCGGTTGCTTTCTGGAAGCTTAACGGCCGGCGCAGCGAAAACATTAACGGACAAAGATGGCGCGTCCATCGAGCAGCTTCGTCGCACGGCAGGCTTCCAGGGAGAACTCGAAACCGTAAAATTACCCGCGGGACATTACGAGGCATTCGTCGAACTGCACATCGAACAAGGCCCACAGTTGGAGCAGAAGCAAATTCCAGTTGGAATTGTCAGCAAAATTGCCGCGCCATCCAGCTTTAGAATTTCTATTGAAGGAGCGGGCGGGCACGCTGGTGGAGTGCTGATGCTGGATCGCCGTGATGCACTTTGCGCGGCCTCGGAACTAATATTGGCGATTGAACACCACGCGAAGAACAGCGGATCTACGGACACGGTCGCAACCGTCGGTATATGCGAAGTTTTTCCCGGCGCGGTCAACAGCATTCCCAGTCGCGTGTATCTAACCGTGGACATTCGTGATACTGAATTGCAGCGGCGCGACTCCTTGATCGGCGCCGTGGATGTTTCCCGTCGCGCGATCGCGGCGAAACGCGGCGTCAACATTCGACAGGAATTAGTCAACGCGGATGCGCCAGGCGATTGCGCGCCTAACATTGTGGAAGCGCTGTCTGAATCGTGCAGAAAACACACACTGAATTTTCTGACCATGGTCAGCCGCGCGTACCACGATTCGCTATTTATGTCGCGCATTGCCCCGGTCGGAATGTTATTCATTCCTTGCCGCAACGGTTACAGTCATCGGCCTGATGAATATGCTTCTCCTGAAGACATAGCACGGGGAACACTGGTTCTCGCAGAGACTCTGGCCAGTCTGGCAGGTTAATCGTAAACGGCAACGCAATATCTGCGCTGAAAATTCGCCAATCCACACGAGCGTTTCCCTCGTGATGTACTCAAGTTTCTTGGGACGCGCGGATTTTCGCGTAACGCGGTTTCAGCACCGAGTAAATAAAGCGGCATCGCTGGTCATACGGCAGGAAAGCGCTTTTCATCGCATTGATGGTGATGATTTCAAAATCATTCAAGATCAGGCCGAAGGTCGTAGCTGCGGCCTCGAATTCCTTGGTCATGGTGGTGTTGCTCATCAGCCGGTTATCGGTATTCAACGTGACGCGAAATTTCTCCTGGTAAAGAATCTTGAAAGGATGTTCAGCCAGAGTGCGCGCCGCACCGGTGTGTACATTGCTTATGAGGCAAATCTCCAGCGGAATTCGTTTATCCAAAACATACTGTGCCAGGTCGCCGAGCTTCACGGCCTTCCCGTTGGCCACGGCGATATCATCGATGAGTCTTGTTCCGTGTCCAATGCGGTGGGCCCCGCAATATTGGATGGCCTGCCAGATGGATTCCTTACCAAAGCCTTCGCCGGCGTGAATGGTGATGTTGAAATTCTGGCGTTGAATATAATGAAAAGCATCAACGTGCTTCTTGGGAGGATATCCACCTTCCTCGCCGGCCAGATCGAATCCCACCACACCACGCTCGCGAAAGTCGACGGCCAGTTCCGCCATCTCAAGCGAGACGTCCATATTGCGCATGGCGCAGATGATCAATCCGGACGCGATACCGAAATCTTTTCGAGCGCGTTCCAGGCCTTTCAGCACCGCGGTCACGATTTGCTGGTGACTCAACCCTTTGCGCGTATGAAACACGGGCGCAAAGCGGGTCTCGAAATAAACAACTCCATCCTGGCTTAAATCTTCTGCTTGTTCATAGGCTACCCGTTCGAGCGCTTCTTCCGTTTGCATGACCGCGATGGTGTGCGCGAAACCTTCCAAATATTTTGGGAGGCTTCCCTGATTGGCGCCTTGAAAAAACCATTGCGCTAACTCTTCGGCGTTTCCATTCGGCAGCTCCAAATAATTCACATCTCTCGCAAGCTCGATAATAGTTCTGGGGCGCAGCACGCCATCGAGATGCTCGTGCAGCAAAACTTTTGGAAGACTGTTCAGGACTTCTCTATCTAACTTCATGACAGCTCCGATTCTTCACTGGATGATCATGTTTCATCAAAATAGCACATCGTCAGGCAGCAAAGGTCGCGCGCCTGCGTAGTGCCCGCCACCACCGGACAGCGCAATATTTTCCGGCAATCGTGGCAGAAGCGCCCGGACATCTCTTTGGTTAAAACCACCAGGCTGACGGAGCGCGCGTCTTTGCAATTTAGCTTCGACGTTTTCGACGTCACCAACACGCCCAGCTTTGACATCCCCATTGACGACGTCAACCAGAATCAGTATTACAACGGATTTCCGACGCAAGGAACCACACCGCTGCCGTCCGCCTGCGGCACCCCGAGCCAAAACTAGCGGCTTTTACAATTGCCCCTTCGGGTTAGGCAGCGTCAACAAGACTATCGGCAGCGCGCAACAAATTCAGATGTCCCTCAGCGTGAAGTTCTGATCCATGGATTGCTGCTCGCCTAAAGGAACAAGAATGGCGGTCTCTTCTATGCACATTTGAGACCGCCTTTTTTTGCTTCAGCTTTGCTTTGTTCAATTTTTGGCGAGCGGTTGGTCATTCCTGCCCGATGTCTTCGTTCCAAACCGCGGGATTCTCTGAAATATATTTCTGCAGCGTGGAAAAGCACTCCTCGGACTCCAGATCGATTACCTGCACACCGAGCGATCGCAACCAATCGATTCCGCCCTGAAAAGTTTTACTCTCGCCCACCACCACAGTTCCGAATCCAAATTGTCGAACCAGTCCGCTGCAATACCAGCACGGTGCTAGCGTAGTAACCATGATCAGCTTGCGATAGCTGGGCTGCCGGCCGGCATTCCGAAACGCGTCCGTTTCGCCGTGCATGGAGGGATCATTGTGCTGCACGCGCCGGTTATGCCCCTTGCCGATCACCCGGCCCTCGGCATCAAAAATCGCGGCACCGATTGGTATTCCCCCTTCACGCAGTCCTTGCCGCGCGTCCTTCAGTGCGACCTCTAACATCGCCGCATAGTCGAGTTGTACCTTCATTCCTTCTCCGGCTGTTCAGTCAATCCGATTCACAATACTCAACGGTGCCAATTCGTTTTTTTATTGGGAGCTGGCTAGCTTCGCAAAATCCAATCGACTGTCTTGGATGCCATCCGGTCGAGCCCCACCACCGACATCTCGAGGTGTTCGTCGCGGGTGTCCTCAATTTTGTTGTGGCTAATGCCGCCAAGCGATTGCACAAACATCATCACCGCCGGAATGCCCGCGCGCGAAACCTCGGCGGCGTCATGCAGCGGCCCGGAAGGCATGCGATGCGATTTCCCGGAAACTTCGCGGACGGCTTGCTCGCAAAGATCAACAAGCGCGGGATGGAAGGGTACCGGCTCAATGCTCCAGATGCGTGACCACTCCACGGTGCATTTTTCCTCTTCGGCAAAACGCCGGCTGGCATCCTGGGCTTCTTGAAACATTTGGGCCAGAATGCGCGCGTCGAGATCGCGTTGATCCAACGTGGCTTCGCAGCGCCCCACCACGGCGGTCACTATTCCGGGAAATGTTTTGAGGCTTCCCACGGTGCAGACCGCGTCCGGATGCTTGCGCGCAATGTTGCGGATTTCCAGCGCGAGTTTGGCGGCGGCCGCCAGCGCGTCGCGGCGCGCGTTCATCGGCGTCGAGCCGGAGTGCGCCTCTTGTCCGTGAAAAGTTATGCTGTGGCGTTCCACTCCCTTGGTGCCCAGAACAACGCCGAGCGGAAGAACGAGTTGCTCAAGGACCGGCCCTTGTTCGATGTGCAGTTCGAGATACGCGGCGGCATCCTGGCGTTCTTTTCCGGTCTCGGCGAAGCGATCCATTTCAACACCGCAGCGTCGCAGCGCGTCTTCCATTTTTATTCCGTCGCGGTCGGTTCGAACGCGGTCCGCAGAAATGGAATGTGTGCCCGCAAACGCTGACGATCCCAGCAGGCTGCGCCCGAAGCGCGCCCCTTCTTCGTCAGCCCAGTCCACCAGGCGTATAGTAACGGGTGGCCGGCCGTTGAATTCCGAGGCGAAACGGCGAAGCACTTCGAGAGCGGCAAGAACATTCAGAGCACCGTCAAGCCATCCGCCATTGGGCACCGAATCGAGATGCCCTCCGAGAATCAGTGATTTTTTCGATTCGCCCGCTAACGTCGCCCAATTATTTCCTGCCGCATCGTAATGATGTTCAACCGGAAGCCCAGCAAGTTTTTTGGCAAACCACTCACGCGCGCGCAGCCATGTGTCGGTCCAGGCTACCCGTTGCGCTCCGTTTTCGTCGCCGGTCAGCGAACGCAGTTCCTTCAGTTCAGCGACGGCACGCTTGGGATCAAGTGGCATTGTCTGTTCGCTCAGAAATATGTTGGCTCGCGCTTCAGCAAACGGCCGCGGCCGCGTTCGCCCACAAATTCTCCGTCTCGTGCCTGCACCTTGCCGCGCACGGTGACCACCGAAGGCCGCCCTTCGATCGCCATTCCTTCGAACCCGTTGTAGTCATTATTAACGTGTTGGGTCTTGGCGCTGACGACTCCTCGATAGCTGGTGTCGAAGACCACCAGATCGGCGTCGCTTCCAACCTCGATCGTGCCTTTGCGCGGAAACAGTCCGAAGAGTTTTGCCGCGCGAGTGCTGGCAATATTTACGAAACGGTCCAGATCGATGCGGCCTTTCTGGACCCCAAAAGAATAGAGAAGATTGACGCGGTCTTCGATGCCCGGAATGCCGTTGGGGATATTTGTGAAGGCATCCTTACCCAGTAGTTTCTGTCCGACGTCGAAGGGACAATGGTCCGTGCCTACGGTATCCACAAGACCGCGTGACAGAGCATTCCAGAGAACATCCTGATTGTTTTTGCCGCGCAGCGGCGGAGACATCACATGTTTCATGCCTTCGACACCGGGACGTTCGGCGAACGATTTGTCCAGCAGCAGATGCGGAAGCACCGCTTCGACGCTCACGCGCACGCCACGTTCCTTGGCAGCGAGAGCGGCATTGAGAGCTCTTTCGCAGGAAAGATGCACGACGTAGCCGGTGGCGCCGGTATTTTCAAGAAAAGTTGCAAACCGCCCCGTGCCTTCAGCTTCAACAGACTCCGGACGGCTGGGCTCGTGCCACTCCGGGCCGGTCTTACCTTCGGCAATAAGTTGCGCCTGGAGCCTCGCCACCAGGTCCGCGTTTTCGCAGTGCGCAGTGACGATCACGCCGAGCTTCTTCGCGAGCGTCAGTGTCTGATACATTTCGCCGTCATCGACGCCGAAGAAATTCTTATACGCCAGGAAAATTTTGAACGAAGCGGTGCCGTCAGCCACAATTTCGCGAAGCTGCGATTCCGTTTCTTCGACGAATTTACTCACTGACATGTGAAACGCGTAATCGCAAGCGCTGTTCCCGTTGGCCTTCGATTTCCAGAGTTCATAGCCCGCCAATGCGTCGTCGGTGCGGTTCGGGCAACACATCTCGATGTAGGTCGTCGTGCCGCCAATCGACGCCGCGATGCTGGCCGTTTCATGCGTGTCCTTTGCGAATGTAGCCATGAACGGAAGATAGACGTGCACGTGCGGATCGATGAACCCGGGAAAAACAAGCTTGCCGGTAGCGTCGATGATTTCAGTGCCGGGCGGCACTTCAAGGTTTTTGCCGATGCGCGTGACCGTTTCGTCTTCGGCGTAAATATCCGCTTTTGTCCGCGAGCCGACGGTTACGATTTCCCCATTTCGGATCACCAAGCCCATCGCGTACTCCCTCCGCAATTTTAGTGGATGCGGATGCCCATTTTTCGGCGATAGCGCTCCATCTGATCCCAATCTTCCGCTACGTCAGGTTGCTTCGCGGTCAGTTCATCCCAGGTGACGGAGGGTTGCTCCGGTGGCACTTCCACCATCTGGATGCAATTTTCCACCGGACAAATATTGAAACACAGGCGGCAGCCCACGCAATCATCTTCACGTACCACTACGCTGGGCCGCGTCGAAACAGCTTCGACTCTGCCGTTAGACGATAAATCATAAGCAGCGGGAGCAGTTACGTGTCCCTGTTTATCGATCAGGTCGATGCACTGGTGAGCTGCGTCATTGCAGGCCACGTAGCACAAGTCGCAGCGAATGCACTTTTGCTGGTCGATGCGCGCCACAACTTTGAACGAAAGATCAAAGTCTTTAAAATCCGAAACCTGCCGCAGACTGTGGCCAACCACATCGGGAATTGTCGCGAACTTTTTGGCGTCCATCCAGTTGGACAATCCCTCGCACAAATCTTCGATGATGCGGAAGCCGTAATGCATCACAGCGGTACAGACCTGCAGGCTGCTTGCGCCGAGAAGTAAAAATTCAGCGGCGTCCCGCCATGTAGAAATTCCCCCCATTCCGGAAATCGGCAGGCCGGAACCGTGGACGACCGAATCACGGCCCAGCGCGGCCAGCATATTCAGCGCGATCGGTTTGACCGCCGGGCCGGCGTAGCCACCATGGCCGCCTCTT
This sequence comes from Candidatus Acidiferrales bacterium, assembly GCA_035603415.1. Classification (GTDB taxonomy): domain Bacteria; phylum Acidobacteriota; class Terriglobia; order Acidiferrales; family UBA7541; genus Acidiferrum. The sequence continues at coordinate 22,079 of DATNKL010000178.1, read as the reverse complement.
CCAGCGATACTCGGTGTGATATTCAATGTATCCAAATCCACGCCCATGATCGAGTTGACAGTGTTGATCAAAGAGATGGCGTTGGCACCGGCGGCAACGGCGGCGCGAGCGGGCATGACGATGTCAGAAATGTTTGGAGTCAACTTTACGATCACGGGAATTTTCGCGACGTCCATGACCCAGCCGGTAATCTCCTGGCAATATTCTGGCACTTGACCGACCGCGCTGCCCATGCCGCGCTCGCTCATGCCATGCGGGCAGCCATAGTTCAGCTCAATGCCGTCGGCGCCTGTGTCCTGAATACGGCGAATAATGTCGTGCCACGCTTCCGGCTTCGATTCCACCATCGCGGAAACGATCACGGCGCGATCTGGCCAGGCCCGTTTTACCTCGGAAATTTCCCGAAGATTAACCTCCATGGGCCGGTCGGAAATAAGCTCGACGTTATTTATGGCCAACATTTTTTCATTGCCGTAGCGCCAGGTTCCATACCGATTGGAGACGTTCAGCACCGGCGCGCCAATGGTTTTCCACACCGCGCCACCCCAGCCTGCTTCGAACGCGCGGTGAACTTGCCCGCCAGAATTAGTCGGGGGCGCGGACGCCAGCCAAAAAGGATTGGGCGAGTGAATGCCTGCGAAGTTGGTTCTGAGATCAGCCATGATTTTTGAGCCTTTGGTAGATCGCACGAGCGGCGCGCTTACCATCCTGTACCGCCATCACCGTGGACGCCGACCCGCGCGCGCGAATGCAATCGCCGCCCGCAAAAATTCCCGGAGAACTGGTTTCAAAATTGGCATCGACGCGGATGAAACCTTTATCGGTTTTCAGGTCGAGACGCGCAGCCAGTGACAATTTGTTTTGTCCGATAGCTTTGACGATCTGGTCAGCGGGCATCAGCACGTTCGAGCCGGGAATTTCTTTCGGAGCAGCGCGCCCGGACGCATCCGGATCGCCGAGAGCGACGCGAACACACTCAAGGCCTTTCACCATGCCATTTTCGTGATGAACTTTAACTGGTTGGGATAGAAACGAAACGGTGACTCCTTCGAGTTTTACGAAAGCATATTCATGCGGGTAGGCAGTCATTTCTTTTTCGGTGCGGCGATACAGCATAGTGACGCGTTCAGCGCCAAGACGGCGGGCCACTGTGGCGCAGTCAATCGCAGTGTTACCGGCGCCGATGACGATTACGTCGCGGCCGACGCGCAGCTCCGCGGGCTGAAGTTTGCTCTCTTCGATGTATTCGAGTCCATCGAGTATGTATTCTTCTCCAGGAATTCCCAGCTGTGGGGAATTGCCGAGCCCCATGCCGACGAACACCGCATCAAAATTCTTCTGCAAATCCGCGACAGTGGGATCGATGCCCACCTCCTTGCCGGCTTCAATCTTGGCGCCGAGACGGCGGATCATGGCGGCTTCAGCAAGGGCAACTTCCATCGGTTCGCGCAGCACGATGATGCCGTAAGTGGAAAGACCACCGGGCAGCTCACGCTTTTCGTACAGCGTCACGGAAACGCCCAGCTTCGCGAGTTCGCCGGCACACGACAAACCGGCAGGGCCGGCGCCAACAATTGCTACTTTCTTGCCAACGGGTTTTCCAGTGCGGAATATGTCAATCTTCCGTCCATACACGTAATCCATCGCGTGCCGCTGCAGCCGCCCGATCGCGATAGGTTTGTGCTCCGCGCCGAGCACGCAAGCGCCTTCGCACAATTCCTGAACCGGGCACACGCGCGCGCAGGTGGCCCCAAGCAAATTTGACTCGAGAATGGTGCGTGCCGAACCGAGTAAATTACCGGTGGAAATTTTCTTGATGAACTTGGGAATGTCGATGTGTGTCGGACACGCGTGAGTGCAAGGTGCGTCAAAGCACATCAGGCAGCGCGCCGATTCGGTAACCGCTTCTTGCTCGCTAAGGGGAGGAAGTAGTTCCTGAAGCGTCGAACCGGCGACGGTCACTGAGGGAATTTCGCTCAACAAGCCTCCAGAAGACATTCATACCATAGATGCGCCGGGCGAGTATCATCCCCATTTCTGATAAAGAAAACTTTTTGGGAAGTTTCGACGAGCCGTAAATTATGCTAAAGGCGGTAGCTGTTTTTGAGGACGAACTCAGTGATCTGCGATGAGTGGTAAAGTGTGCGTTATCGGGGCCGGCCCTAACGGACTTTCAGCCGCCATCGTTCTAGCTCAGGCTGGGCTCCACGTGGACGTACTGGAAGCGCAGGCCCAGCCCGGCGGCGCTGCGCGCACGATGGAGTTAACGCTTCCCGGATTCAACCACGATTTTGGATCAGCGATTTACCCGCTCGGCGTGGGTTCGCCATTTTTTTCATCATTGCCGCTGAACAAGCACGGCTTGGAGTGGATTCACTCGCCCGCTGCTTTGGCGCATCCGCTTGAAGACGGCGCGGCAGTGATGTTGGACCGTGATCTGGATCAAACCAGCGCTGCTCTGGGCATCGACGGAAAGGCGTGGGATCGCTTGATGCGGCCTTTCGTCGAGCATTGGAAGGAGTTCGCGCCGCAGATACTGAGCCCGGTTTCTTTCCTTCCCAGAAATCCATTGTTGATGGCGCGATTTGGAACGCTGGCGATTCAGTCAGCCGAGTCTGTAGCTCGCCGATTCCGCGACGAAAGAACACGTGCACTCTTTGCGGGCTTGGCCGCTCATTCTTTTCTCAGTCTGGACGAACCATTGAGCGCGGCGTTCGCAATTCTGATGGCCGTGCCAGCCCACGCCGTCGGTTGGCCGATTCCTCGAGGCGGCGCGCAATCCATCACAACCGCGTTGTGCGGAGTTCTCGCGACGTTCTCGAGCAAGGTCAGCGTTTCATCACCGGTGCAGAATCTGGCGGCGTTAGAAAATTATGACCTAACCCTTTGTGATGTGACCCCGCGCCAGCTTCTCAAGATCGGCGAGCAAAAATTATCCGATAGTTACAAGCGGCAACTCGCCAACTACCGCTACGGAGCCGCTGTTTTCAAAGTGGATTACGCACTGAGTGCGCCCATCCCGTGGAAAGCTGCAGATTGCTCGCGGGCGGCGACCGTACACCTCGGCGGCAGTTTTGAGCAAATTGCTCAATCGGAAAAGGCCGTGCGATGCGGACGGCACCCCGATCGGCCCTTCATTTTACTCGCTCAACCAAGTCTGTTCGATAGTTCACGCGCTCTCGCAGGCAAGCACACTGCCTGGGCGTACTGTCACGTGCCCAACGGTTCGAACGTAGACATGCTTCCGAAACTCGAGGATCAGATCGAGCGGTTCGCTCCCGGATTCCGCGATTGCATTCTGGCGCGGCGTGTCTTTTCTCCCGCAGATCTCGAAAGCATGGACGCTAATCTCGTGGGCGGCGACATCGGAGGCGGTGTCATGGACATTCGCAACTTTCTGTTTCGGCCAACGCGTCGCCACTACGCCACTTCAGCGCGCGACATTTATATTTGCTCTTCATCCACTCCTCCAGGCGGCGGAGTGCATGGCATGTGCGGTTATCACGCTGCAAAAATGGCGTTGAGAAGGCTGAAGCGCAAGTAGCGCGAATTATTCTGATCGCATGAAAGCGTCACTGGCTTTACTTCCGCGGCTCCACGTTGGGCATTTCGACCGCGTGGATACTCCCGTCGGCGGCGCGTTCGATCGTCGGCGCATAAAGTCCAAGATATTGCCGTCGCCACCACAAACCACCCTGCGCGCGTTTCTCAGCCATCGTAGTAAACCAATATTGCCAAAGCACGGCCCGCACTTGGCGTGGAGGCTTCTGCGGAAACGGATTACTCTTAAAAAGATTGAGCACGTCGCTCTCGTTCGAAAGCAAGCGAATTTCCGTTCTTGGCACGATCGAATAGTCTCGCCACGAGCCCAGTGAAGCGAACCATAAATTCCAATCGAATCGCGGCTGATAGGGCGCATAAATCCCCGGCGGCATATTCAGGTCCTGAGGTTTATAGCAAAACGGGTAAGCCACCCAAGTGTTTCCATCATCAGAACCCTGAAATTCAATCTCGTATCGGCCGCGCGTCATGACCGCAAAAAGTCCGTATCGATTGGCGATGCGGAACGGTTCAAGCGCCACTACAGGCGAGGTCGGCAGTGGCAGCGGGGAAACCATCCAGATCAATTCCGCCGTAGTGGCATAAAGAATCCAGGCAAATATGAAGCCGGTCAGATACGTCTTGGCGATTTTAAGCTGATGGCGGAACCCGCCGGAACTTTCGGTTTGGAGCTGTTCGGCGGTTTGGATCTTCTCGGGTGCAGAATCTCCTGCAAAAGATTGCTTCCAGCCCTGAGGTAAAAATCGCAGCAGAAATTCGTCATCCAGCAGCAAAACCCCTAACGCCAGCACCAGGTAATTCAAAAAAGTGTAATTCGCGCTGAAAATAACCCCCAGCTCCCAGGGAGTCACGATAAAGAAACACACGATGCGCCAGCGCCGTGGCAAAAATAACATCCACACCAAAACCCACTCGAGCGCCAGCGTGGCGAACGCCGTAAAAGCATGGAACCAGTGCGGTAAATGTTGCATGTACCAGCCGATCCATGTGGGCAGCGGACCGTTCTGATAATATTCGTCCATCGCGGTGAAGTGACGCCACTGCGGATCTCCACTCCCGACCTTCGCGATGCCGGACTCGAAGTAGATGCGAAACCATTCCCACTGCAGCAGAAACAGGCTCGCGCGCAATGGTGGCGATGCCCGCCCAAAGCCAGGCCGCATTCCGCGCGGAGCGAAGAAAAACGAAATAAATCCCGCTTCCAGCAGCATGCCGTCCGATTGATAACCTGAAAAATCCTGCGCGGCGCTCACAAACGACAGGAAGCACACAAAACAAAGCGCCAGCATCCCGCGCGGCCACAGATTCAGCACCAGCAGAACTGACGCGGCCATGCCGATCCAGCACAAACCCATTAAGATGTGCGGGCCGCTCGAAAACCACAGCACAGTAGGCGCAAACCACACGCCCCGTACGTGTCCAAAGGTATGTGCTACTGCTTGCAGATATTCGTTCGCGGGAAGAATTCCATTTGGCCCAATAAGCCCGCGGATTTGAAATGCCAGGGAGAAAAACGCAGAAAAATAAATGCAGCCTAACGCCCGCAAGAAGAGCCATCGCGGAATCAGGCGATCAGCGGCGCCGTGCTCCGCGTCGGATAACCATCGAGTGGCGGACGAGAGCCATTCCATGATCACCGGCAATTATATGATACGAACGGGTGGGTACCTGAAAGGCAATGGCGTTGTCTGATTCTCAGCGCGCCCTGGTAAATCATTGTTTATTTGGAGCTTCGATCTGCGACTTGGTGATCCTGCCGGAGACTTGCGCAGGGCTCGGGAGCTGCGAGCGATCCCATCCGCCGCCCAGCGCCTGAATTAATTGTACGGAGGCAGTCATCGCCTGGGTGCGAAGCGACGCTAAATTTTGCTGATTGGAGAGTAGCGTGGTTTGTGCCACTAGGACATTCAAATATGTATCGACACCCGTGTAATAGCGCGCATTCGCCAACTGCAAAAAGCGTTCCGCCGATTTCTCGGCTTCCTGCTGTAGCTCGATTTGCTGGGACAAAATGCGCACGGTGGACAGAAAGTCTTCGACCTGTTGAAAGGCGGTGAGCACCGTTTGCCGGTAGTTGGCCACATTCGCGTTGTAAGTGGTTTCAAATTGCAGTACCGTGGCGCGCCGCAGTCCCGCGTCAAAAATAGTTTCCGACACCGAAGCACCTACGGACCAGAAGCGGCTCGAATAAGAGAGAAGATTTGTTAGCGAAGAACTCTCAAACCCTCCACTCGCGCTGAGCGTCAAATTCGGATAATACGCTGCCACCGCTACGCCGATCTGCGCATTAGCCGCGGCCATGCTTCGCTCCGAAGCTGCAATGTCCGGTCTGCGTTCCAGAAGTTGCGACGGTACACCGATGGGGATCGACGGGGGACTATGGTCCAGCGGTTTGACCGGAAGCGAAAAGCTCGACGCCGGCTTGCCAGTGAGCATGGCGATAGCGTGTTCGAACTGCGCGCGCGCTACACCTAGATTTGCACCCGCGGCTTCGGCGCTCTGCAACGCATTCTCCGCTTGCACCAGCGAAATTTCATTATCAATTCCGGTTTCAAACCGCGCTCGAGTCAGCTCGACTGATTTCTTATCCGCTTCAATAGTTTCATCGAAGATTTTCCGCAAGGCGTCCTGGCCTCGTAGTTCGAAAAAAAACATCGCCAGGCTGGCTTGCTCCAGCAGTCGTTCGTTTTCGAGGTCAGCGGCGCTCAATTGAGCATTGTATTGTGCCGCATGAATGTTGCTTCGAATCCTGCCCCACAGATCGGGCGCCCAGGTAACGTCGGCGGGAAGCGAAAAAAGAGACGATTGTCGGCCCGCCGTCGTTGTGACCGTGCTAGTTCCCGTTCCAGTGGTCGGCGCGGAATTTCCTAGATTGCCAGAGGATTGCGACCGCGAAATGGACGGAGTGGTTCCTATCGTGGGGTAAAGTTGCGAACGCGCCTGCGCAACCAATGCGCGAGCGGCCATGAAATTTTCAAAAAATTGTTTGATGTTCTGATTGTTGATGTTCAGTTGCTCTTCCAGCGAATTCAGCTCGGGATCATTGAAAATTTCCCACCACTTGCCCCGAAGCATCGCATCCTGCGGTTCCGCCACTTTCCACGGGCCCGGATCCTGAACCTGCGTAGGCGATTCCTTGTACGAAGGAGGTGGCGGTTGAGGAGTCGCGTCCGGCCGGTGATATCTCGGACCTACCATGCACCCGGCAAGACACAAAGCCGCGGTTACAGGAACGAGTAAAACTTTCAGACGAATATTCGGCATATCCATAGCTTCAAACTAACCAACTGCGGAGGGTTCCGCACCTGCCGGATTAAATGTGTCGCGTGGTTTTCCTAACACGCGAAGCCGCAGGCGGTCGAGCGTGAGATACACCACCGGGGTGGTGTACAGCGTGAGCAGTTGACTTACGATCAGCCCTCCCACAATGGTGATTCCCAGCGGGCGTCGCAACTCCGAACCTGTGCCAGTGCCAAACGCCAACGGCAAAGCTCCAAAGAGCGCGGCCATGGTAGTCATGAGAATGGGACGGAAGCGCAGCATGCATGCTTCGAAAATCGAGTCTTCGGTGCTCTTGCCGCCCTCGCGTTCTTCTTGCAGCGCGAAATCGATCATCATGATGGCATTTTTCTTGACGATACCGATGAGTAGCACGATGCCAATAATAGAAATCACGTTGAGGTCCTGCTTGAACAGCATGAGCGCGAGCATGGCGCCCACGCTGGCCGAAGGCAGAGTCGAAATGATGGTGAGCGGATGAACCAGGCTCTCGTACAAAATGCCAAGCACGATGTACACCGCGAGTAGCGCGGTTAAAACCAGGATGGGTTCCGAGCTGAGCGAGTTCTGGTAGGCCTGTAGCGTGCCCGCATAAAATCCACGAAGGGTACTGGGCGCGCCGATGCGCTGCTTCATCTGGTCAATGGCAAGCGTCGCTTCGCTCAAGGAAACACCAGGCGAAAGATTGAAAGATACCGTGACGGATGGAAACAGACCGGTATGATTCAGAGCCAGCGGCGTGGTATTGGCCTGGCTCGTGGCCATGGTAAGAAGTGGCACGTCACCGGTTGCGGTAGGATTAGTCTTCGCCGTTTGATGAAAGTAAATATTTTTGAGGCCGTCGGGAGTTTGCGAAAACTGGGGAGCGACTTCCAGGACCACATAGTATTGGTTCAATTGCGTATAGATGATGGAAACCTGGGATTGCCCAAATGCGCTGTAAATGCCGGAATCCAGAGATTGTGCCGTTAGCCCCAGCTTCGCAGCGGTCACCCTGTCGTAGTTCAAACGGATATCCAGCCCTCCGTTTTGCTGATCGGAGTTAACATCCTGCAAACCGGGAAGTTTTTTCATCTCCGCGAAAACTCTTGGCCCCCAGGTAGCCAGATCGGAAACGGTGTCCGACTGAATGGTGTATTGATACAGCGCCGCGCTGCCTCGTCCACCAATGCGCAAATCCTGCGACGGCTGCAGGAAGGCGGAAGCCACCGGCAATCGATTTAATTGCGGACGAATGCGACCGATAACCTCCGCTGCGCTAATCTTCCTTTGGTTCAGCGGCTTAAGCGCAACGAAGAGATTTCCGGTGTTGGTGGCCCCTCCTCCGCCGGTAAATGCGATCACATTGTCGACGGCCGGATCTTTCTTGATCACCGCTTCAATTTTCTGGATAGCGTCGTTCATGGCCGGGAACGAAGAATCTTGCGGCCCCTGCACGGCTCCGCCCATCGCGCCAGTGTCTTGCTGCGGAAAAAAGCCCTTGGGAATTTTCATGACCAGAGCGACGTTCAACGCGACGGTCAGAAAAAGAACCGTCAGGGTAAGAAATGAATTGTCCAGCACCCAGTGCAGGCTGCCGCGATACCAAGACAACATGCGCTCGAAAAATCTTTCCATAACCATGTACACGCGGCCGTGTTTCTTCTGGCGTTCATCGCGCAGCAGGTACGCGCACATCATCGGTGTGGTGCTCAGCGAAATGACCATCGAAACGATAATGGCCGTGGACAGCGTGATGGCAAACTCGCGAAACAGGCGTCCTACAATTCCGCCCATCAGCAACAGCGGGATGAAAACAGCGATCAACGAAATGCTGATGGAAAAAACGGTGAATCCAATTTCCTGCGCTCCTTTTAGCGCCGCTGCAAAGGGCTCCATGCCGGCTTCCAGATGGCGGGTGATGTTCTCCATCACCACAATGGCGTCGTCCACCACGAAGCCGGTCGAAATGGTCAGCGCCATCAGCGACAGATTGTCAATACTGTAGCCGCACAGATACATCACCGAGAAAGTTCCCACCAGAGAAACAGGAACGGCCACCGCCGGGATCATCGTGGCGCGCCCGTTCCGCAAAAAAACAAACACCACCACGATGACCAGCACGATCGAAAGTCCCAGCGTCCGCTCCACATCGCTTACCGACGCGCGAATCGTCGTCGTGCGATCGAGCACAATGGTGGTCTCGATTCCTTGTGGAATCGAAGCCTGTATCGAAGGCAGGTCGGCGCGAATGCGGTCAACCGTCTCAATGATATTCGCGCCTGGTTGGCGGAAAATAATGAGCATCACCGCACGCTTGCCGTTCAAATAGCCCGCAGCGCGCACGTTTTGTACCGAATCGATTACATTCGCGACATCAGCCAACTGCACCGCCGCTCCGTTCTTATAACCGACGATGATCGGCTTGTAATCTTCCGCGTGGGATATCTGATCGTTCGCGAGAATGTCAGCGCTGGTGGCGCCATTGGTAATTTGCCCTTTGGCGAGATCGGAGTTTTGCAAACGCAAGACCGATTGCAAGTCCGTCATGGCCAACCCGTAACTCGCCAACTTCGTGGGGTCGACCTCCACCCGCACGGAAGGTAAGGCGCCGCCACCGACGTTCACCTGACCTACGCCCTGGATTTGCGAAAGTTTTTGCTGAATCACCGTCGACGCTTCGTCGTATAACTTGTCCGGACCATACTTATCTGAAGTCAGTCCGGCAATCATGATCGGCGCATCCGCGGGGTTGACTTTGCGATAAGTGGGATTCGCCGGTAGGTTTGCAGGCAGATAAGTCCGCGCGGAATTGATGGCCGCCTCGACGTCCCGAGCGGCCCCATCAATATTGCGGCTCAGGTCGAATTGAATAGTCACGTTAGTTGTTCCCAAACTGCTCGTGGAAGTCATCTCCGTAACGCCCGCGATGTGTCCGAACTGCCGCTCCAGAGGCGTCGCGACAGAAGAAGCCATTATTTCCGCGCTAGCGCCAGGCAAACTGGAGTTGACCGAGATGGTCGGGAAGTCCACCTGCGGCAACGGCGAAACCGGCAGCACTTTGAACGCGATCGCGCCAGCAATCGCGATGGCAATGGTCAGCAGCGTTGTCGCGACCGGCCGGTAAATAAATGGAGCGGATACGTTCATGAGTGTCCCGCGGTTTGTGGCTGCGCGCCCGGACCCCACGCCGGAGACTTTCTCGAAAAGCGCTGCGCGATGCGATCGAAAAAGATGTAGATCACCGGTGTGGTGTACAACGTGAGCACCTGGCTGACCAGCAGTCCGCCAACCATGGCGATTCCCAGTGGCCGTCGCAATTCCGAACCAATCCCCGTGCCAAACGCCAACGGCAGACCACCGAGAAGCGCGGCCATGGTAGTCATCATGATGGGCCGGAAGCGCAGCAGGCTCGCCTCGTAAATGGCGTCGGTGGGAGTTTTTCCGTGGTGACGCTCCGCTTCGAGCGCAAAATCAACCATCATGATTCCGTTTTTCTTGACGATACCAATCAGCAGCACCAATCCGATGATGGCCACGACGCTAAGGTCCTGATGAAAAATAATTAGCGCCAGAAAAGCCCCAACACCGGCGGAAGGCAGCGTGGAAAGAATCGTTATGGGGTGGATGAAGCTTTCGTACAACACTCCAAGCACGATGTACACCGTCACCAGAGCCGCGAGAATCAGCAACGGCATGTTCGACAGAGAATTACGAAACGACGCCGCGGTGCCCTGAAAATCGGCCTGCAAGCTGGCCGGCATGTGCATATCTTGTTGAATTTTTGTGATCGCCGAAATGGCCCCGCCGAGCGCAGCGTTGGGCGCAAGATTAAAAGAAACAGTAATCGCCGGAAATTGCCCCTGGTGATTGATCGACAGCGACTGGGTCTTCAATTCAAAATGCGAAAATGCGCTTAACGGCACCGCGTTACTTTTTGCGGAGCTCGTGAGCGCCGCCTGATTAGCGACTCTGTTGGAAGTGGTATTCGATGTTCCCGACGTGAGCGCATTCACCGGTGGGGTGAGCGTGCTTGACGTCGGATTGTAGAGAGGAGCGGTTGTCAGCGCATTCGAACCAGCCGACGTCGAACCGTTTCCAGTGGAACTTGCCGCCGCTCCCGTGGTGCCTGCCGCAGCATTCGCCTGAATATACAATTTATTTAATTTGTCCGGATCGTTTTGAAACTGCGGCTCGGACTCCAGAATCACGTGATACTGGTTCAACTGCGTGTACATGGTGTTGATCTGCCGCTGTCCGAACGCGTCGTACAGCGTGTTGTCGATGGTCGTCGGCGCGATTCCCAGTCGCGAAGCAGTCGCGCGATCGATTACCAGTTGGACCGCAAGGCCACCGGGTTGCTGGTCGGTGGCCACATCCTCCAGCTCTTTTAAATTTTTTAGTTTTGTTACGAATCGATTCGTCCAATCATTCAGTTCGTTCGGATCGGGATCCTCCAGCGTGTATTGATATTGCGTGCGGCTGACGCGGTCGTCGACGGTAATATTTTGCACCGGCTGCATGAACAGCTGAATGCCTTGCACATCAGCAAGCTTGGTCTGCAGCCTCCGTATCACATCCGACGCATTCAGATCCCGCTGGTTAAGTGGCTTCAGGTTGATGGATAGCCTTCCACTGTTGATGGTGGTGTTGGTCCCATCAGCGCCAATGAAAGAAGAAAGGCTCTCTACCCCCGGATCGGCAAGAATAACGTCAGCGAGTTCCTGCTGCTTTTCCGCCATGGCTTTGGGCCCAATCGTAGGCGGAGCCTGCGAAATTCCCTGAATAATTCCGGTATCCTGCACCGGAAAAAATCCTTTGGGAATGACGACGTAAAGAAAAATGGTGAGTAGCAGCGTTCCCAGCGCCACCAGCAGCGTAATAGTCTGGTGACCCAAAACGAATTTCAAGGTGCGGCCGTAAAACGCGATCATGCTTTCGAACATGTGTTCCGACTTCTGATAAAACCGTCCCTGCTTTTCCGTGGGATTATGTTTAAGGATGCGCGAAGCCATCATCGGCGTGAGCGTCAAAGAAACCACCGCCGATACCACGATGGTGACCGCTAGAGTCACCGCGAACTCCCGAAACAGCCGGCCGACAACATCTCCCATGAAAAGCAGCGGAATCAGCACCGCAATGAGCGAAACCGTCAGAGATAAAATCGTGAAGCCAATCTGCTCGGCGCCTTTTAACGCCGCCTGCATGGGAGGTTCGCCTGCCTCGATAAATCGCGAAATGTTTTCAACCATCACGATGGCGTCATCCACCACGAATCCCGTCGAAATGGTCAGCGCCATCAGCGACAAGTTATCCAGGCTGTACCCCAGCGCGTACATCGCCGCAAACGTGCCCACCAGCGACAGCGGCACCGCCACGCTGGGAATAATCGTGGCGTACAGGCTCCGCAAAAACAGAAACATCACCATGACGACCAGCGCGATCGTCAGCATCAATTCAAACTCCACGTCGGACACCGACGCCTGTATCGGCGTGGTGAGGTCCGTGAGTGTAGTGATGTCGATCCCCTTGGGAAGATTTGCTTCCAGTTGCGGCAGCAGGGCTTTTATCCGATTCACAACGCTGATGGTGTTTCCGCCGGGCTGCCGCTGTACGTTCACAATGACCGCCGGCGTCTTGTTCATCCACGCGGCCTGATTGGTGTTCTCCACACCGTCCACGATATTGGCCACGTCGGTGAGCATCACCGGGGCTCCATTGCGGTACGCCACCACTACCTTCCGGTAATCCTTACTGGTGACCAATTGATCGTTGGCGTCGATCTGATAGTCCTGACGCGCACCATCAAAATTGCCTTTTGCGGCGTTGACGCTGGATTGCGTAACCGCCGTGCGCAAGTCTTCCATGTTAATTCCGTAGGAAGAGAGCGCCGCCGGATTAGCTTGAATACGCACTGCAGGCTTCTGGCCGCCGCTGATGGTGACCAGCCCGACGCCGCTCAATTGCGAAATTTTGGGAGCCAGTCTCGTATCTACCAGGTCTTCCACCTGCGAAAGCGGAATGGTGTTCGACGTAGCAGCCAGCGTCAGCACCGGAGCGTCCGCTGGATTTGTCTTGCTGTAAATCGGCGGCGAAGGAAGGTTCGCGGGCAAAAAGTTTTGCGAAGCATTGATGGCCGACTGCACTTCTTCTTCGGCCACATCAATATTCAGACTCAATGTGAATTGCAACACGACGACGGAAGTGCCGCCCGAGCTGCTGGAGGTCATCTGACTGAGTCCCTGCAGTTGGCCAAACTGGCGCTCTAACGGTGCGGTCACCGTCGTAGCCACCACGTCAGGGCTCGCACCAGGATAAAAGGTAAGTACTTGGATCGTGGGATAGTCAACTTCAGGCAAAGCGGAAACCGGCAGCTGTGTGTAACTCACAATGCCCACCAATAATATGGCGGCCATTAGCAGCGCCGTCGCAACCGGCCTCAAAATAAACGGACGTGACGGACTCAATGAGGCGTGCTCCCCTGAGGATTGGTGCTGCTGGGAGTCGTTGGATTCCCTGGAGTGGCGGCATTTCCTGGTCTACCGGGGTTCCCTGGAGCGGTGCCGCTTCTGCCGCCAGAACCGCTCCCTCGTGTTCCGGGGCCACCTGGAGGTTTGCCGGGACCAGCGGGCGGATTAGAGGCGATTACCACCTTCGAATTGTCCTGCAACTTATCAAAGCTGCTGTTGGCCAGCACATCTCCGGGGGCTATGCCTGTGACTTGCGTCGTGCCGCCGTCCGTCACCCCCAGTTTAATAGTGCGCATATGTGCGGTATTGTCCTGCAGAACATAAACAAACGCCGTCTGCCCATTATGTTGGATTGCCGAGCCGGGGATTAAGGTCGCATCGTGCAGCGTATTTACCAGCAGCCGAACATTTACAAACTGATTTGGAAATAGCGCGGCGTCTTTATTCTCAAACGAAGCACGCGCTTTCACCGTGCCGGTGGTCGTGTCGATCTGGTTGTCCAGAGTTAGCAACTTCCCCGTAGCTATTTTTTGTTGCCCGCCACGGTCAAATGCATCCACCGTCAGCACCGCCTTGTTGCGCAAACGCTCCTGCACTGGCCCAAGGCTGTCCTCAGGAATAGTGAAAATCACCGTGATGGGCGACATCTGCGTAATCACTACCAGCGTCGTTGTTCCCGACGACTGCACCACGTTTCCCGGATCGACTAGCCGCAAACCCACCTTGCCGGTAATGGGCGCCATGATGTGGCAATAGCTCACCTGCACCTGGTCGAACTGCACGGTGCCCTCATCAAGTCTCACCGTGCCTTGATTTTGCAATACGATTTTTTCCTGATCGTCTAGTTGTTGCTTTGGTATAGCTCTGCGATCCCACGCTTCGTGGTACCTCTGCAGATCCATCTTGGCCATCGCCAAAACATTTTGGTCCCGCTCCAGTGTGCCCTGCGCCTGCATCAGCGTGGCCCGGTAAGGGCGGGAATCAATGTCAATCAGGGGGTCGCCTTTGTGGACGATCTGACCCTCTCTGTAGTGCACGTCTGTAACAATGCCATTCACCTGGCTGGTGATTGAGGAGGTGTAAACCGGTGTGACCGTGCCGATCGCGTCCAGGTATACGCCGATGTCGCCCGTCTGCGCCGTTACCGTCGTCACCGTAACCGGCCCGCCGCCACCTCTGGGGGCTTTGGCGGTCGCTTCCTCCTGATGCCGTAATACCAGCCAGAAGCCCACCCCGAAGACCAGCAGGATCACGACCCACATGATGACGCGCACGGCTGTGCTTCGCCGCGGTGGCGGCGCGTCCGTTGGCGAGGGTAGCTGATGCTCGGGCCCGACTACTGGATGCTCATTCTGATCAGCAGGCAAAGTGATTTTTCATCCTCATGTTGTGGTCGGACCGGGGCAGAGAGTCCTTATTTATTGACGAATAGTAACCCGTGTTTGGATACAGCCGGGCCTAATATTGGGTGCCGCTTTCCCGTTAGGCAATCGTTCTCTTAAGGGTAGAGGAGGATGCTCTACTTGCCCCGAAACAAAAAGGCGAGGTCAACAATCAGAATGATTACCACCGCCAGCTCCAGAACAAAGCTGCGGGTTTGATTGAACTGGTCCACCATAAATCTGTACAGCTCACCGGCGGTCCGCAGTTTCTGATCCACCAGTCCGCGATAATCGGGAACCCCAACCTTGGCGGCAATCAAGTTGTACAGCCGCGCATAAAACATATCGCTCAAAAACTTCACCGCGTTATCAACCTTCTCCGTCAATTCCATAACATCCAGGCGGATGGTGTTCAGCCGGGCCGCTTCACGGGAGAGCCGCCAGGCCGTGAGTAAGCCGCCTTGGCGCTCCAGCGAACGATACACTCCGTCAAGCAGGCTAGTCAGCAACGTGTCGTAATAACGAAACTCGAGGAGCTGGCTATTGGCATATTCCAGAAGTTGTATGGTTGTCGCGGCAACTTCCGAGCTTCCGTAGACCAGCGCGCCGCCCCATCCCACCACCAGCAAATCCGCGTGGGAATAGGAGATGCTCGATTGCAAGACTTCCTGCCGCTCTGCATCGGATAACAATGCCGACTCCCCGCGAACCAGTTGCGCTATCTCCGGGCCATACGACGCCAGTAGTTCTTCGGAGGCTAGGCCGTGGTCATCGGCTCCCCGTATTTCCCGGAGTTGTATAACGTAATAGTCTTCTTTGAGCCAGGTATCGTAGGGTTTGACCAGAGCAGGAGTAGCGTGTTTCAGAGCTGTGCGAAGTAATTCAGTGGCGCGGCTTTCGAGTTCCGTCGCGCCGATCCATTGGCTCGATTGCTGAACCAGAGCACCCCAGTCGCACTCAAACGGTAACTCCAGCTCAATGCTGACCACTCCGTAGTCGTAATAATTAGTCTTGCCCTCGATATGTTCACCGGCCTTCAAGACCATCGGATGGATGGCCTCGACAACCGGCGATCTCTCAAAGTGTAAATAGTGCGGAATCGGGGGAGTCAAACCGATTGAGGGCTGCACACCGCCCGGTTCGAGCAGGGGTCGCAGTACATCCAGGCGTATAGCCTCGGCAACCTCGTAGAGGAATAAAATGCGGAAGTCGCCCTTCAAGAATCTCTGGCCCTCCCGGGCTACTTCTACATTACCCGCCATCTGCTAAACATGCGAATCACAAAAATTTAGCATTATTCTCAATGTCGTCTAGCCGACGCATTGGTCGAACGGGCGCTCCCACGTCCATAAACACGATGGGCAGCCTGTTTCGGCTGCCCTGTGTGTTTTTAGCAGTGTCCCGTAAAGACTAGGATTTAGTGCCGGTCATCACTATGTTCGTGTTCGTGACGCCACTTCCAATAATTGTCCTGATCTCTGCGATTCAGCTTCGAGTAATCGCGGTATTCTCTGTGATTCTCGGTGAAATATTGGTGGTAGTAGCGATCTTCATTGTCATCCCAATTGTGGTAGTCCTTGTGCGCGCGGTCGTATACTCGTTTCTGATGCTCATCGCGGTGTTCGTCGCGGTGTTCATCTTGCGGCGCGGCCCTGGTAACTACGACGGCGGGCGCGCTTAGTGCGGCAGTCAGGAAAAGAAAACTGACATATCGGTACCCGGTCTTCATACTTCCTCCTCGACGAAATTTAGTTTATAGATTTGCGGACGCGACCAATAAAAGTATGCCCAGCTGACATGGGATGTTCAACGCCAAATCGCACTAATATCTCACTAAGGTGTTCAGCGTATATCTTTTACGCGTTAAATAAGGCACCCTCCGGCGCGTAAAACACCAAAGCATGGGAATTTAAAAATAGGCCATCTGCCCTCTGGAATCGCATCGCTCCCCGGTGTGAACGTAATATTCTACGTATCCGATTTATGCCGCAGGGTCAGCGCGGTAGGACCAAAACATGTCCATTAAAACCTGGCTCCTTCTGCTCTTTGTGCCGGTTGCCGCCGGCATCACGCTCCTCGTGCTTCGCCATCCGCGCGTCAGTGAACTTTTTCACAAACACATTTCCGACCGGCCCAAGCGCCGCCTATTCTTAGCAGCCATCGGATTTTTCGTCACCTTCACCGTCGCCAGAACACTGGCCTACGTCAACTTCCACAACATCGGCCCCTTTCACGATATCTACATTGGTGGCCGCCACATTCATCATCTCGTTTGGGGAATTTTGATTTTGCTGGCCGTTGGTTTTGCATGGTTGCAGGACGTTGGCGTGGGCGGAGAAAAAGCCTCTCTGGTAGCAAGCCGCCTGATGTCCTTTCTCTACGGCGCTGGCGCAGCCCTGACCCTCGACGAGTTCGCGTTGTGGCTGAATCTTGAAGATGTTTACTGGGCGCGCGAAGGTCGTGCCAGCCTGGACGCCATCGTTTTATTCGGCACCTTTCTGATCATCGCTCTTTATGGAGGCCGGTTTTTTCACGCCGTAGTCGATGATTTGATCTTTCATCGCAAAAAATGAACGAACCCGCCAGCCACCCGCAATTGCCACACTAACAACCACATTTCGCTAGCTGAAAACGACTAGATCGTTCTCGCAGGATCAAGACTTTCCTAGATTGGCGATACAATAAGCGACCGCATGAAATCTTCTGACACCGCCGTGATTCGACTAATTGCAATATTTAAGCTCGTAAAAGCCATAACTCTCATCGCCATCGGTGTGGGCGCCCTGAAGCTGCTTCATAGTGATATGGGTAGCACACTGGATCATTGGATCGCAGTGTCCGGTGTTGATCCTGGCAATCGCTGGGTGGAAAGGGGGATTGAGAAGGCCTCTAATCTGACTCCCGCTAAAGTAAAAGGCCTCGGTATTGTAAGTTTTATCTACGCGGGTTTATTTCTAACCGAGGGAATCGGACTCTGGCTCATGAAACGTTGGGCCGAGTGGTTCACCATAATCATCACCAGCTCGCTCATACCGGTGGAAATTTACGAACTATATCGCCATACCACCGCGGTCAAAATTCTCGTGCTGGCGATCAATGTCGCGGTAGTCTTATACCTTCTCCATCGAATTCGAAGAGATGAACAGGGTTCTAAATGAGGGCCGCTGATCAGGATTGCAGCGCCAGTGTCTGCTGGGCCTCCACTTGCGCGGACTGCGGCTTCGCGAAAATCGTGGCGACTAACCCGCACGCCGCGGCGAACGATAACCACAATCCCGGAATCGCCCGGTTACCAGAAATATGAATCAAGTACGTGCTTAGTGCCGGCGTGAACCCGCCAAAAATTGCCGTAGCCAGGCTATAAGCCAAAGCAAATCCCGACGTCCTCACTTCCACAGGCATAATTTCTGTGAGCGCCACCACCATGGCCCCGTTATAGCTGCCGTAAATAAAAGATAACCACAATTCGACCGTCAACAACCTCGCGAAGGATGGCTCCCTCACCAGCCACAGCATCGCTGGATAAGCGGTGATCAACATCAGCAACGTGCACCCAAATAGCAAAGGCCGCCGGCCGATGCGGTCGGACAACGCCCCCATGAT
The DNA here is from genome assembly GCA_035603415.1 of Candidatus Acidiferrales bacterium. Lineage (GTDB taxonomy): Bacteria > Acidobacteriota > Terriglobia > Acidiferrales > UBA7541 > Acidiferrum. Next base: position 3,805 of record DATNKL010000178.1, on the reverse strand, counting down.
GGGCAGCCAGAAAAGATTCGACGCGCCCACGCAAAGGGTCACGATCAGGCTGTCAATGCTCGCCAGATGCAGCACGGAATTTCCGAACGTGGGCGTGTACGCGGTAATCATGTAAAACGACACCGTCGTCATGGTGACCATGAATGTGCCCACCAGCACGATCGCCCAATTATTTCTTAGTGACCGAAAAATCTCCGCGGTGTTCGGTCGATGTTTGCGCGCCAGGAACTCGTCGGTTTCCGCCAGAGATTTCCTTAGCCTGAATAAAAACGGAATGATAAGGCAACCCAGAAGTAGTGGAACGCGCCATCCCCAGCGCTGCATCTTTTCAGTAGAAAGAAAAGAATTAAGTATCACTCCCACCGAAGCCGCAAACATCACCGCCACTTGTTGGCTGCCCGATTGCCAACTCACGTAAAATCCCTTGTGACCGGGAGTAGCAATCTCCGACAAATACACCGAGACGCCGCCGAGTTCCATACCCGCTGAAAATCCTTGGAGCAGCCGCCCAGTCAAAACCAGTAAAGGCGCCAGCAAGCCAATCGTTGCGTAGCTCGGCATGAAGGCAATCGAAAAAATCCCGATGGACATCATTCCCAACGTCAACAACAAACCAGCGCGACGGCCATTACGGTCCGTATATGCGCCCAGCACCAAAGCTCCCAACGGACGCATTAAAAATCCGGCCCCAAACGTCATCAACGACAGCATTAACGAACCGTAGGGATTTCCACTGGGGAAAAACGCATTGCCTATGGCCGCGGCGTAGTACCCAAACACCATGAAGTCGTACATCTCCAGGAAATTTCCACTGGAGACGCGCACCACCGACCAAACCTTGGATTTACGGTCGCTGGAATGAATCGTGGGGTCCATGATTTTGGGCAAACCTGTAAGTCTCGTATCTCGCAATAATCGCCAATCCAAGGTGCACCAGCGGTGATGCGGTTTCCGTTTCTGATGCCGCAACTTGCGGGGACAAACATTGACCAAGGTCGAACACTGCCGCTCAACCTTGCTCAGTGGAACGCAGCGCGCTTGTCACCAGACCAGCTTGAGCCCCAGTTGAATCTGGCGCGAGGACGTGGATGTGGACCCGATGACGCCGGCGTTGGACGCCTCGAACGAATTGTTAGAGTCATTCAAAAAATTTGGCGCCGCAAAGTTGGGGTGATTCAGGACGTTGAAAAACTCCGAACGAAATTGCACCCTGAATCTTTCTCTGAAGGAAAAGTTCTTGAACAAGGAGAAATCTACGGTCGTCAACCCAGGTCCATAGAACCGATTACGGCCCGAATTGCCAACCAAAACTCCGTTCGCAACCAGCGGTGCAGCCGCAAAACAATTCGGATTGAAAGCCAGTAACTGCCCCGCCGCATTGGTTCTAACTCCTGGCGTGGCATTGCATCCGGCAATCAGGTCCGCATAGTCCATGGAAAAATCGCCATTGAAGCCGGTATTGAGAGGATCGCCGCCACCGCCAAACGTCACGGTATATGGAGATCCACTCGTAGCGGTAACAATCGTTCCGATTTCCCATCCGCCCAACACGTAGGAGGTTAAACCACTCTTGGGCCCGGGAACATCCCAGATCACCGTTCCCACCAGCGTGTTTCGCACATCGAAGTCGCACGCGCCGATTCTATATGCCTTGCTGAGAAGCAACGGCACCGCGATGGAATTCACATAGGTGTCGCCCGTCACTGGGGCGGAGCTAGTGTCACGGCATTTCCCGAGTGTATACGACAACTGCCCCTGCAACCCATGCGTCATTTCTCTTTTGATTTGCGTCTGGAAGCCGTGATAGGTCGATTCGCCGTCAAAAATCACGGGGCGAATTCCTGCTCCGCCGGGCGACCCTGGCACAACTCCTCCATTGGCCCCGGCCCAGTTGGGATCCAGTTGATACGTGTTGGATGGAATCAGTATTCCAGCAGACGTCTGCACTGGCGGAACTAAGTTGATGTCATCAGCCGCCACCGAAAGGTGTACGGAACGAGAGCCCACATAGCCGGCTATCAGCGTCCAGGCAGTTCCGATCTGTCTTTGGATATTGAAGTTCCAGTTCAGCACATCAGCTCGATGGGGATTCTGGTCAATGTAACGATTTCTGATGTTGTTAGGACTAAAACCGATGTTTGGATCAATGCCATTTCCCAGTGTCGCGTTGTTGTCAAATCCGACAATCTGAAACGGAGCTGTAGCTGCGGTGTTGAGCCCGAATTCGTAAGGCAGCGGCAGCACATCAAATATCGCGAATCCGCCACGCACCGCGGTTTTTCCATCCCTGAATGGATCCCAAGAGAACCCCATTCGCGGTTCGAAATTTTTGGTGGTGGGATTATTTCTGATAAAGGTGTCGACGTGTTGTGGACCGCAGGGACTGCTGGGGCTGGGAGGAACTCCCGGCGTGGCGCAATTCACGAGGGTAGTAATTTCCTGAATCCTGTTGTTGGCATCCCTAGGTAGCGTTGTGAATTCATATCGCAGGCCGATGTTAAATGTGAGGTTCGGCCGGAATCGCCAATCATCCTGAACGTAGCCGGCGAACAGACTCTCCCGGATAGCCACCTCGTTCGAGCCACCAGGCGCCAGCGCATTTAATCTTTGCGGAGTGTTCGTCAGCAGCAGGCACAACCCACCAGACGTAAATACGGAACAAGGGCCGGTCTTCGGCTGACCAAAGTTATTCACTCTGCCGTTGGGGCTCAATTGCTCAAGAACGTTATATAGCATGCGTTCGAACGCGAACCCAAACTTAATGGAATGCGTCCCCTTGGTCACGAAAGCATCGTCGTAAACTTGGGCCGACGTCCAGCGGTGCAAGAAGCGATTAAGACCGCCCAGACCAATTGCAGTCGTCACCACTCCAGGAACTCCGATTTGCGGTGGGCCACCTGCTCCTGGCGCGACCTCGAGGCTCGCGCTGGTGGCCACGGCGTCGCCGGAAACCGGTAAATTGATATCTCCGCGGACGCGACTGACACCCAGCCGAATCGTGTTAATCAATGCCGGATTGAAAATATGCGTCTCTTCCACGCTGGCTGTCTGGCGGCGCGAAAAAACCTGATGGATAGTGTTTTGCAGCGGATCCGGTTGCGACTGTGGTCCGGAATCAAAAAAGTAGCTGACCGTCAGACTGTCTTTGTCAGAAAATTTTTGGTCTACCCTGCCCGTCGCGTAATTTTCATTCGAAATCGTCGGCAGCGCTACTCCGAACTGCACAGAGTCTGTATTCGTTGCGCCTTGGCAACTGGCCGGGCAGGGCCACAGCGCCAGATAAGGAGTGACCCGCGGATCCAACGGAACGGCGGCAAGCGACGCGCAGTCTTTTCCGCCTGGAGTTGAGGGCACGCACAACAAACCGCTGCGTGCCTCATTGGAAGGCACGCGAATTAACTGTGTGCCGGGCCTGTTCTGACGCACTCCTTCGTAGGTTCCGTACACAAATGTTTTATCTTTGATGATGGCGGTGCCGCCCGATGCGCCAAACTGCACGCGACGGAAGGAAGGGATTGGTCCCGGTCCATCAAAGTAGTTCTTGGCGTCAAAAACTTTGTCGCGATCAAAGAGGAAGGCCGTCCCATGCAAATCGTTGGTGCCGCTCTTGGTGATTGCGTTTATCACCGCGCCCGAGGTGCGCCCGTATTCCGCGGTGTAGTTGCTGGTCAGTACGGAAAATTCCTGAATACCATCCACGCCCAGGTTCAAGCCCGACGCTCCGCCTGGGGAACCATTCGAGTAGTCGTTGATACTGACGCCGTTTACGCGGTAAGTATTCTCATTGGCGCGATGCCCGCTGTTG